>JBAPZR010000265.1:0-38905 GCA_049285335.1 Xanthobacteraceae bacterium
CCTCTTCGAGCATTTGCTGGTAAAGCTCGAAGCCCACTTCCTTGATGTGGCCGGACTGCTCGTCGCCGAGCAGATTGCCGGCGCCGCGGATGTCGAGATCGTGCGAGGCGAGCTGGAAGCCGGCGCCGAGCGTGTCGAGCGATTGCAGCACTTTGAGCCGGCGTTCGGCTTGCGGGGTGATCCGCCGCCCGCCCGGCAGCGTGAGCAGCGCATAGGCGCGCAGCTTCGAACGTCCGACCCGGCCGCGCAGCTGATAGATCTGCGCCAGGCCGAACATGTCGGCGCGATGCACGACGAGCGTGTTCGCGGTCGGAATGTCGAGGCCGGACTCGACGATGGTGGTGGAAAGGAGCACATCGAATTTGCCGTCGTAGAAAGCCGCCATGATGTCTTCGAGCATGCGCGCGGGCATCTGGCCGTGCGCCACGCCAACGCGCACTTCCGGCACGGTCTTGTCGAGGAAATCCTTGGTCTCAGCGAGGTCTTCGATCCGCGGGCAGACATAGAACGACTGGCCGCCGCGATAGCGCTCACGCAGCAGCGTTTCGCGCACCATCAGCGCATCGAACGGCGACACAAAGGTTCGCACCGCAAGCCGATCGACCGGCGGCGTGGCGATGATCGACATTTCGCGCACGCCGGACAAAGCAAGCTGCAGTGTGCGCGGGATCGGCGTCGCGGTCAGCGTCAGCACATGTACTTCGGAGCGCAACTGCTTCAGCCGTTCCTTATGCGCGACGCCGAAATGCTGCTCTTCGTCGACGACAATCAGTCCGAGATCCCTAAACGCGATACTCTTGGCAAGAAGCGCATGCGTGCCGATGACGATGTCGACGGTGCCGTCGGCGAGCCCCTTCTTCACCTTAGCGAGTTCGCCCGATGTCACGAGCCGCGAGGCCTGCGCGACGTGGACCGGATAGCCGCGCAGCCGGTCTGAGAACGTCTTAAAGTGCTGGCGCGCGAGCAACGTAGTCGGGACCACGATGGCGACTTGCTTGCCGTTCATCGCGGCGATGAAAGCGGCGCGCAGCGCCACTTCGGTCTTGCCGAAGCCGACATCGCCGCAGACGAGCCGATCCATAGGCCGGCCGGAGGAGAGGTCATCGAGCACGGCCGCTATCGAGGCATCTTGATCGTCGGTCTCCTCGTAGGGAAAGCCCGCGCAAAATTCGTCATAGAGGCCCGCGGCGATGGTCAAGCGCGGCGCCTCCCGCAATTGCCGCTCAGCGGCGACCTTGATCAATTCGCCGGCGATCTCGCGGATGCGGTTCTTCATCCGCGCCTTGCGCGCCTGCCAGGCCGTGCCGCCCAGCCGGTCGAGTTCGACGCCCGCCCCTTCGGAGCCGTAGCGCGACAGGAGTTCGATGTTCTCGACCGGCAGGAATAATTTGTCGCCGCCGGCATAGTGAATTTCGAGACAGTCGTGCGGCGCGCCGGCGGCTTCGATCGCGCGCAGCCCGGAGAAGCGGCCGATGCCGTGATCGACATGCACGACAAGGTCGCCCGCCGACAGGCTCGTCACTTCGGCGATGAAATTCTCCGCGTGCTTGGCGTGCCGGCGCGGGCGAACGAGCCGTTCGCCTAAAATGTCCTGCTCGGTGATCAGCGCCACATCGGCGGTCTCGAATCCGGAATCGAGCCCGAGCACCGCGAGCCCGACTTGCGTCTTCGGCAAAGCGAGCGCATGCGGCCAGGACGACACGAGCGCGAGATTGGCGAGGCCGTGCTCGGCGAGCACGTGCGACATCCGCTCGCGCGAGCCTTCGGTCCACAGCGCGATCAGCGCGCGCTTGCCTTTCCCCTGCAGCGCCCCAACGTGCTTGACCACGGCTTCGAAGACCTTGGCGCCGGGCGTATTGCGTTCGGCGGTGAAATTGTGCCCGGCATGCGCGCCGATATCGATCACGTCGGCCGCAGTCTCGGGCGCGGCGAACGGCGTGATGTGCGCCAGCGCCGCGCCGTGAAGGCGCACGCGCCATTCGTCTTCGGCGAGATAAAGCCGATCCGGCGGCAGCGGATTATAGGGCGCGCCGGCGCCGTCCTTGCCAAGCGCGTCCTTGCGCGCCTGATAGTAGTCCGCGATCTGCGCGAGCCGTTCGTGCGCGGCTTCTTCCGCCAGCGGCTCGGTGACGATGGGGCTTGCCGGAATATAGTCGAACAGCGTCTCCATCTGTTTGTGAAACAGCGGCAGCCAGTGCTCCATGCCGGCGTGGCGGCGGCCTTCGCTCACCGCTTCGTAGAGAACGTCGTCCGGACCGGCGGCGCCGAAGGCCGCGACATAGCCGGTACGGAACAGCCGGATCGTGTCGCTCGTGAGCTGAAACTCCGCCATCGGCACGAGATCGAGCGCGCGCAGTTCTTCGGTGGTGCGTTGGGTTTCCGGATCGAAGCTGCGGATCGATTCCAGCGTATCGCCGAAGAAATCGAGCCGCACAGGCGTGTCGCGTCCCGGCGCGAACAGGTCGATAATGCCGCCGCGCACCGCATAGTCGCCGGCTTCGCGCACGGTCGCGGCGCGGTTGAAGCCGTTGAGTTCGAGCCATTGCGTGATCGACGCCATCGGCAGGACATTGCCGGGGGCAGCGGATAGCGACTGCTTGGCGATCAGGCCACGCTCCGGCACGCGTTGCAGCGCGGCGTTGATCGTGGTCAGAAGCACCGCTGGATGCGCCCGGGTGGCGACGCGGGCAAGCCGCGCCAGCGTAATCATCCGCTGCGCGACCACGGCAGGATGCGGCGAGACGCGATCGTAAGGCAGGCAATCCCACGCCGGAAATTCCAAGACTTCGATGTCGGGCGCGAAGAAGCCGAGCGCGCGCGACAGTGCGGCCATGCGCGCGCCGTCGCGGCAGATAACCGCAACCGAGATCGCCGGCGGATTTGCGCCCGATGCAATGGAGCGGGCGAGATCGGCGACGACCAGCGCTTCGGCACCATCGGCTACGCCGGCAAGGTTGAGGAGTTTGCCCGGCTTGAGTCGTTCGGCGGGGGACCCGCTCATTGCCCCTCCCCGGCTTTAGGGCTGATCCTTTCGGCGTGAAAGCCGATGAGTTGCCGCAACACTTGCGTGTCGTAGCGCGCCGGTGCGGCGGCATCGCCGACCACCCAGGCATAAAGCTCCGCATTGGGCGCTTCGATCAGGGATTCGAAATCATCGAGTGCCGGCTCGTCGAACTTCTCGATATAAGCGTCGGCGAAGCGGCCCATGATCAGGTCCATCTCGCGCACGCCCCGCCGCCAGGCGCGGAACAACAGCCGCCGCCGCCGTGCATCCAACCCCTCGCTCGACCGCTGCGTCATTCGACTTTCCGATACGTTCCGTGTTCGAACACGCTCAAACGCCAAAAGCCCGGACGGGCCGGGCGAGGCGTATATAGAGAGCAAAACGCCGAATGTCAGCGTAAGATTTGTCCTTCGCGTCGCGGACTTAGTCTCACTTTCCCCTGAAAGGGGCCGGTCGGCGGTCGAAGGCCGCCGGGGATTATTCGGCCGACGACCCTCCCCTTTCTGGGGAGGGAATAGTTCGGTTTCAGGATTACTTTCATGCGCCCGGCAGTGCTCAACCCGCTGTTCGCCTCGCTCTCCGCGCTGCCGGGGATCGGGCCCAAGCTCGAAAAACTGTTCGCACAGCTGATTGGACGCGATGGTGAGAAGCCGCGCATCGTCGACCTGTTGTTTCACCTGCCGGGCGGCCTCGTCGACCGGCGCAATCGGCCGAAATTGAGCGAAGTCGAGCCGGGCACTGTCGTGACTGTCGCGGTGACGATTGTTCGCCATCGTCCGCCGCCGCCGCACCGGCCGCGCGCGCCCTACAATATCGAAGCGAGCGACGACACCAACACGCTGACCATCACCTATTTCAACGCGCGGAAAGACTATTTGCAGACGCTCTTTCCCGTCGGCGAACTCCGCTACGTCTCAGGCGTCACGACCCTCTACGACGGCAATTTGCAGATGGTGCATCCCGAGCGCGTCGTCGATGAGGAAGGCTTCAAGCATCTGCCGCTCCTTGATCCGGTCTATCCGCTGACCGAAGGCCTGCACCTCAACCAGCTGCGCCGCGCGATCGACCACGCACTGGAGCGCCTGCCCGAGCTCGCCGAATGGCAGGAGCCGGCTTGGCTTGCGCGCAATAGATTTACGGGTTTCGCGCAAGCGCTGCGCAGCCTGCATCGGCCTGCGGCCGCCGAGGATCTTTTGCCCGAAAGCCCGGCCTGGTCGCGACTCGCCTACGATGAACTTCTGGCAAGCCAGCTCGCGCTCGCCTTGTTACGAGCACATATGCGCGTGCGCGCCGGTCGCGGCAGCGCCGCCGAAGGCCGGCTTCGTGCGCGTATCATCGCCGCGCTTGCTTATGCGCTGACGGCCTCGCAGGAGCGCGCCATCACCGACATCGTCGCCGACCTCGCGCAACCGCAGCGGATGTTGCGTCTCCTTCACGGCGATGTCGGCTCCGGCAAGACGGTCGTCGCCCTGCTCGCGGCCGCCAATGTCATCGAGGCCGGCCGCCAAGCGGCATTCATGGCGCCGACCGAAATCCTGGCGCGCCAACATTTCGCAACCATTGCGCCGCTTGCACGCACGGCGGGCATCCGGCTCGCGATCCTCACCGGCCGCGAACGCGGACGCGAGCGCGACGAGATCACCTCGAACCTTGCCGCGGGCGATATCGATCTTGTCGTGGGCACCCATGCACTTTTCCAAGAAGATGTCGCGTTTCGCGATCTTGCTCTGGCGATTGTCGACGAGCAGCACCGGTTCGGCGTGCATCAGCGTCTCGCTTTGACGCGCAAGGGCGAAGCGGTCGATCTTCTGGTGCTGACGGCGACGCCGATCCCGCGCACGCTGGTGCTGACCTATTTCGGCGACATGGACATTTCGGAGCTGCGCGAGAAGCCGGCCGGCCGCCAGAAGGTCGACACCCGCGCAGCGCCGCTCGATCGCGTTGCCGAAGTGACCGACGCGGTCGCGCGCGCGATGGAGGCCGGCCGCCAAGTTTATTGGGTCTGCCCCTTGGTCGAGGAGTCCGAAACTGTCGACCTCGCCGCGGCCGAGGAGCGCTGCAAGCTTCTGAAGAAGCGCTTCGGCGACAAAGTCGATCTCGTCCATGGCCGCATGCGCGGACCTGAGAAAGACCGCGCCATGGAGCGCTTCGCCAAAGGCGAGACGCGGCTACTGGTCGCCACCACCGTCATCGAAGTCGGAGTCGACGTGCCACAAGCGAGCGTGATGGTAATCGAGCACGCCGAGCGCTTCGGGCTTGCGCAATTGCACCAGCTGCGCGGGCGCATCGGCCGCGGAACCGAGCGTTCGACTTGCATCCTCCTCTACAAGCCGCCGCTCGGTGAAACCGCCAAGGCGCGCCTTGCGATCCTGCGCGAGACCGACGACGGTTTCCGCATTGCCGAGGAGGATTTGCGGTTGCGCGGCGAAGGCGACGTGCTCGGCGTACGGCAAAGCGGCGTGCCCGGTTTCCGCATCGCCCGGATCGAATCTCACGGCAAGCTGCTATCGGCGGCGCGCGACGACGCCGCGCTGATACTAAGGCGCGATGCGCAACTTACTTCGGAACGCGGTCAGGCGCTGCGCCAGCTCCTTTACCTGTTCGCGCGCGATGAAGCGATCGGCCTTTTGGGCGCGGGTTGAGGGTTTATTCCACCGCGGTCGGGGCGGCGCGGCGCGCCGCCTGCGCCGCACGCGCGGTTTCGGCAAGCGCCGCAAGCTTGCCTTGCGCTTGCGGATCGCTGCCGGGCTGGACGATGCCGGCCGACATCAACAGCGTCATCGCCTGCTCGACCGTGATGTCGAGATCGATCACGTCGCGGCGCGGCACGTAAAAGAAAAATCCTGTGGTCGGATTGGGCGTGCACGGCATGAAGGCCGAGACATGCTCGATCGCCGGCAAATGGCTCGAAATTTCATTCGTCGGCGATTGTGTTAGAAACACCAGCGACCACATGCCCGGCGACGGAAATTCGACGAGGCCGACTTTCCGGAAAGTCGAATCCGATTTCGAGAACAGCGTTTGAAAGATCTGCTTGGCAGTGCGGTAGATCGGCCGCACGATCGGCATCCGGCTGAGCAGGCCCTCGCCGAGATCGACAAGCTTGCGGCCGATCAAATTTGCGGTGAGAAAGCCAAGCAGCGTCAGCGCCAGAAAGACGATGATCAGGCCCAATCCGGGAATCTGGATCGGCAGATAAGTTTCGGGCCGGTACATTTTCGGGATGAACGGCCGCACCAGCCCGTCGACCCAGGTGACGAACCACCAGATAAGCCAAAGTGTCACCGCCACCGGTCCGGCAACGACCAAGCCGGTCAGAAAATAGGTGCGGACGCGGCTCATCAGGCCAGGTGCGGGCTTTGCTACGCTTCCGGTTCCGCTGGTTCGATCGTGATCCGTCATCGGTCTAAGAATCTCTCACGAAAACTATATACGCGTAGTCGCCCGATTGGCACGGTGCCACTGCGGCGTGACGCGGGACGCCATTACGTCGAACGGCTCACTATTCCACGGTTACGGACTTCGCAAGGTTGCGCGGCTGATCGACGTCGGTCCCCATACACACCGCCGTATGATAAGCCAGGAGCTGGACGGGAATTGCATAGACAAGCGGCGCCACCGCGGCATTCACCGCCGGCAGTGTCAAGGTCATTGCCGGCTGACCCTCCGTGGCGCGCGCACCTTCGGCATCCGTCATCAGGATGAGCCAGCCGCCGCGAGCGGCGACCTCCTGCATGTTCGAGATCGTCTTTTCGAAAACCTTGTCGTGGGGCGCGATCACGATCACCGGCACGTTCTCGTCGACCAGCGCGATGGGCCCGTGCTTGAGCTCGCCGGCGGCATAGCCCTCGGCGTGGATGTAGGAAATTTCCTTCAGCTTAAGCGCGCCTTCGAGCGCGATCGGAAAATTCGTGCCGCGTCCGAGATAAAGCACGTCGCGCGACTTGGCGAGTTCGCGAGCGAGTTGTTCGATCTGCGGTTCGAGCGTCAAAGCATCGTTGAGGTGCCGGGGCATTTCGATCAAGGCATGCGCCAGCGCCTTTTCGTCGTTCTCGGTGAGAACGCCGCGGGCGCGCCCGGCGGCGATCGCCAGGCAAGCGAGCGCCGCGAGCTGGCAGGTGAAGGCTTTGGTCGAGGCAACGCCGATTTCAGGCCCGGCCAGCGTCGGCATGAGAACATCGCTCTCGCGCGCGATGCTCGATGTCGGCACGTTCACGACGGAGAGCACATGCTGTTTGTGGGCGCGCGCATAGCGCAGCGAAGCGAGCGTATCGGCAGTCTCTCCCGATTGCGAAACGAAGATCGCGAGGTCGCCCGGCGTCAGCGGCACGTGGCGATACCGAAATTCGGACGCAATATCGACGTCGACCGGCAGATGTGCGAATTGCTCGAACCAATAGCGCGCCACCATCCCGGCGTAATACGCGGTGCCGCAAGCGGCAATCGAAACCCGGCTGAGCGCGCCAAAATCGAACGGCAGCTCGATCGGCAGGTTCACCCGTTCGGCCGCCATGTCGAGATAATACGCCAGCGTATGGCCGACGACTTCGGGCTGCTCGTGAATTTCCTTCGCCATGAAATGGCGGTGATTGCCCTTGTCGATCAGCAGGACCGAGGCCTGCGACTTGAGCACCGCGCGTTGCGCAATATTGCCGTTGCTGTCGTGGATCTCGGCACCGCTCCGCGTCACGATCACCCAATCGCCGTCTTCGAGATAGCTGACCTGATCGGTAAAGGGTGCGAGCGCGATGGCGTCGGACCCGACATACATGGCGTCGTCGCCGAAGCCGACCGCAAGCGGAGAACCTTTGCGCGCGCCGACCAAAAGGTTGTCCTCACCGGCGAACAGGAAGGCCAGAGCGAACGCGCCGCGCAAGCGCGGCAGCGCCGCTTTGACGGCCTCCACCGGCGAGGCGCCTTTGTTCATTTCGGCGGTGACGAGGTGCGCAATGACTTCTGTATCGGTATCGGTTGCAAACTGGGCGCCATCCTGCTCAAGCTCGCGCCGCAATTCACTGAAGTTTTCGATGATCCCATTGTGCACGACCGCAAGTCTTTCCGTGGCGTGCGGATGGGCATTGTTTTCCGTCGGGCGGCCATGGGTGGCCCAGCGTGTGTGCCCGATCCCAATCAGGCCCTGCAGCGGCTCGCGCGCAAGCCTGCTTTCGAGGTTCTTCAGCTTGCCCTCGGCGCGCCGCCGCGTGAGCTTGCCGTTCTCGAGCGTAGCAACGCCCGCGGAATCATAGCCGCGATATTCGAGCCGCTTAAGCGCCTCGACAAGTTGCGGCGCCGCCGGCTCCTGCCCGATAATGCCTATAATCCCGCACATCCGCTCGGATGCTCTCCTCGATCACATCAACTTCGTTTTCGTGTTCCAGGTGACTTTATATCCTACCGATTGGACGAGGTTAATCGTCGCGACCCTCATCGGTTTGTACTAAGCAAGGCCGGTGCAAGGCCAAGCCGACCTGTCTCTAGTCGAGGTTGTTCGTAAATATCAAGCCGCGCAGGGTTAACGCCGCTTCAATAGTGAAAAAGGGACCGCATGGCCCTTTTCTTATTCCATCGGGAAACCCAGCCCAGAAACGGAGCCTAGAAAACGGATCCGAGACGAAGCAGATCGATCGAGTTTGCGCTACGCTTTGCTCTTGGCGGGCGGAACGCGATTGCCGATCTGACAGGACCAGCCCTTGAATTGCCAGTTGTGATAGAGCGGGTGTTGTTCCCAGAACTCTCTCGCCGACTCCAAACCGATAAGACCCATGCAGCCGCCCATTGTCACTTGATCCTGGTTCGAGTTGACGACGGGCGTCGTGACGCAAGTTCCAGGAGTCGACAGATCAAGGCAAACGGTCATCAGCACCGTGATAAACATTGCGATTCCCCTCAGTCGTCCCGGCGGCAGCCATCAGTTGACCACTTGAGGAAAGTCCCCACAGTACATTGAGTGAGCAAGAACGATGCCAACGCTGGCGATGCTCAATCAGGGCATTTGCCATCACCATCATCGCAGCGATGCACTGAACTCATCGCAACAACAGACTGGTGTTTGCCGCACTACGGTCCCCTATTTTAGGCTGATTCGTTTTTGCCAGCGGCGGCCAACCAATGTTTGCCCGATCAAAAATGAAGTTTTTCTGACACTGTTGCACATATGCACTACTGTTGCGCCCGCACCCCTTCATCTGTGGGAAAGGCGCAATCAAACGTCTCAACAAAAAAGCGAAGACCGGCGTGAGGGAGTTCGCCGCGGCGGCGGAGGTTCTCAGGAAAAAGCCGATTTTTCCTCGTCCGGTTTGAGGTCGATGCCCCTTTTGTGTGCGTTCTGACTACGCGCTGTGCCACGCTGCGAAGCAACGTCAAGGACTTGCTGATAGGCTCGCGGCGGGGGCTGCGGCTTGAACGGGCGCCGTGCTCGCTGCGCCGACAGGCCCCGCGATGTAATCGTCCCGCCAAGGCAGGCGATTGTATGCAGGCTGATAGCCGAACGCGCGGTACTGCGCCTCGGGAACCTGAAACGCCATCGCTCCATTGGTCACATAGGCCCAAGCGACCGTGCGGTAGAGCCCACGAAACGCGTCTGCCATGGCCGTTACTCCACGCACCAGTGTCCCGATTCTGAAGTTCGCCACACCTCGCTGCACACCCTTAGCGAACTTCGAAATCGAAAGGACACTAGCAAGTTTATAATTCTAGTGTGGTTTTTGGATTTGAAGTTCCTATACAAGCGTGCCGCACAACCGAAAGCGGGAGCGTACCTTCAGAAATGTCGTTCGAACGCCCGCGGAGGTTCAATCGCGCGCATGCGCTTTCTTCGTGCCGAGCGATTTAAGCCGGCGCAAGCGCGTCGCCCAACCTTCCTTCACGGTTTGACGGCTCCTTCCGAGCGCAAGCGCATCGGCCGGCACGTTTTGTGTAATGACCGAGCCGGAGCCGACATACGCGCCATCGCCGATTTTGACCGGCGCCACCAGCGCCGAATTCGAACCGATGAATGCGTCCTTGCCGATTTCCGTGCGGTGCTTGGCGGCGCCGTCATAGTTGCAGGTAATCGTGCCCGCGCCAACGTTGGCATTGGCGCCGACGAAGGCGTCGCCGATATAGCTCAAATGATTAGCCTTGGCGCCCGCCTCCACCACCGTTTCTTTGATCTCGACGAAATTTCCGATCCGTGCACCGTCGCCGAGCCGCGTGCCTGGACGCAAACGCGCGAACGGTCCCACCGAAACGCCTCTGCCGACATGAGTGCCGACGATATGGCAGAACGAATGAATGACGGCGCCGTCTTCGATCGTGACCTGCTCACCGAACACCACATAGGGCTCGATCACGACGTCGTGCCCGAATTGAGTGTCGGCGCAGAAATAGACAGTCTCCGGCGCAACGAGGGTGACGCCCGCCTCGAGCGCCGCCTGCCGTAAGCGTTGCTGCGCGATGGCCTCCGCCTCGGCCAGCTGTTTTTTGGTGTTGATGCCGCGCATATCGTCCTCCTCGACTTCAACCGCGACGGCGCGAAGCTTCATGCCGCGCGCGATCTCGATCGCATCGGTCAGATAAAACTCGTGCTTGCGATTTTGATCGCCGATCCGATCCAGAATAGTCAACGCAGTTTCGCCGGCCATCGCCATGATTCCGCCGTTGCAAAGCGCGACCGCGCGCTCGCGCGCACTCGCGTCGGCCTCTTCGCGAATGGCGATCAATTGGTCACCGTCGACGATCAGCCGGCCGTAGCCCGCCGGATCGGCCGCGCGAAAACCAAGCACGGCGACGGCTGCGCCTTCGGCAACCGCCTTGCAGAGCCGCAAAAGCGTCGCCGGCCGAATGAGCGGCGTGTCGCCATAAAGGATGAGAACGTCATCCGGACGCCGTTCGATGGCGCGCCGTGCCGCCAAGGCTGCATGCGCGGTTCCGCGCCGTTCGTGCTGAACGAAACATTCCGCGGCGGGCAAAACGCGCTTGACCTCGGCCGCGACCGCCGGCTCGTTGGGGCCGACGACCACGGCCGTGGCCGTAACGCCGGTATCGGCAGTGGCCGCGAGCACGTGCGCCATTAGCGATCTGCCGGCAACCGCATGCAGCACTTTGGGCCGCGCCGAACGCATGCGCGTTCCCTCGCCCGCCGCGAGCACGATCGCAAGGCACGTTCGAGCGACCATCGGAACCTCCGCGCGGTCTCTTAGCACGGATTCGGCAGGAGAATCCTGGAGCGGCCGGCGCTTGGATTTGGGCAAAACATGCCGCGAGGTGAAGCAAACTTCGGAATCGCGGGACACTCGGCCGGATGTGCTAGAACCGACGCGGCTTGATGGGTAGTGAGACCGATGCGCCGACCGCTCTTTCTTCCGACCGCCCGCCAGACGAACTGGCTTTTGATCGTCGCGTTTTTGGCGGTCGGCCAGGCGCTCTACGTGCGCTACATGGTCATGGAAAATCTCAACGCGGAACTCGCCTGCCAGGGCGGCTCGAACACCTGGCTGTGCACCGCCTTTCGTGTGTCGATTGCGCTCTATACGCATAATGTTTTTGGCGGCGTGGCATTGGCGGCCGCTCTTCTCAATCTGGTGCGGCCGTCGATCGCGCTCGTCGCGGTGGCGCTTGCCGCCGCGGGTTATGGTCTGGTGATGCACAATGCCGATCTTTCGGCGCTTGCGGCCGCCCTCTTGATCCTCAGCCTTGGACGTCCCGCGCCCGCACCAGAATAAAGGCAAGACCGATCAATCCGGCACAGAGCCAAATGGCCTGCCAATTTGCGAACGTTTCGTTGAACGCAATGTAGACGGCCGAGACGGCTAGCACGGCCGCCGCGAGCGTCTCCGCTATTGCGCGGGCTCCGGCCGGGCGTGGGGTCGCAATCGACAGCAATAAGAAACTCAAGGCCGCCCCGCTTTGCGGCGCGAACGGCAGATCGCGATAGCGCGGATCAAAGACAAGGCTCAGCGCTGTCTCGACCGACAGGAGTGTGAGCGCGATCAGGCAGGCGCCAGTGGCATATGTTATCGGATCGCGCGCAACACCGTCGCGGCTGAGCACTGCGGCGAATGTCGGCAGTCGTCGGCCGGACGCGTAGGCTGCAGCGCATGCGATCGGAGCAATCGCGGCGGTGGCGGCAAACGCCATCGCCCGCAGCCATGTGCCTGTGTTGAAACAATCGATCGGAATCCGTTCGAGCGTCCATCCAAAGAGTACCGCGGGCAGGAACGAAAAGGCCGCGATGCGGGGCCACAACAGTGGACCTGCCAATTTGCCGCGATTGGCGGCGAGCGCAATTGCAAAAATCGCGCCGGTAAGAAGGATGCCGGCAAGCGCCTGCACCAGCCAGTGCGGATGATTGGAGACGTCCCCGCTGAAGCTGAATTTCGGCTCGCCCGTCGCCCGATCGAAAATTCCCCAATAGCCGCCAGTCGCGCCTTCGAGCGCCCGCTTCCAGGATTGATTGAATGCTTCGATGACATTGACGCGAAAATTTTCGCGTTGCCCCAGCGTCAAGGTTTCGCCGACGACACGCGCCTGGTTGGAGAGCGAGGGCAATGCTCCTTCGCGCATGCGTCCGGCGCTCGGCCAGCCGACTTCGCCGATGAAGATTTCCTTGTCGGGAATGGCGTCGGCCACGCGTTTGCGAATGGAATCGACATGCGCGGCCGCGACCGACACCGGCAGCGGAAAGTCCTCCCAATAGGGCAAGATATGGATCGTGACGAAATCGACCGCGTTTTTCAGGTCGCTAAAGCGCAGCCAATATTCCCAAACGTCGGCATAGGTGACCGGCATCGAGACTTGCGATTTGACCTCGCGGATGAAAGCCGTCAGGTCGGCCTCCGACAAATCGCCACGCAGGAGCACTTCGTTGCCGACGATCACGGCGCGAATGGTTTCGGGAAAGGTCTTGGCGAGCCGGATTGCAGTTTCGACCTGAAGACGATTCTTGTCCGGTTTGCTCGACAGCCACAAACCGAGCAGCACTTTCATTCCGTGCCGCTGTGCGATTGCGGGAATCTGATCAAGGCCGTTTGCGAGCGAATAGGTACGAATGCAATCGGTGTAGCGGGATAGGAGAGCGAGGTCTTCGTCGATCTGTTCGGCGCTGACCGTGGTTGTCTCGTTTAGTGGATCCTGACCGTGGCGAAAGGGCGCGTACGAGACGCAATAAAGCTTGCCGCCCGCTGCAAGCGGAGACGGCGGCAGGTGGATCGGCGCGCCTAGCCACCACCATGCCAGCGCGATCGCGGCCGCCGCGCATGTATAAGACGCGAGCGCGGTGCCGATGGAATTTGGCAGTTTCGCCAGCATTCTTCCGGATTAACCTTGGCCGACGGCGATGCCAAGCGCAGGACGGGCGCGAGTAGACAGGGCGGCATGATGCGCCTAGACAAATGGACGCAGTTAGGCTGTTGTCATTTCCCATAATTCCGGAGGGGCTGCCGCAATAGCGGCCCAATCCGGTGGCCAAAAGGCGGCCGCAACCAAATGGCTCAATTAACCAACAAGGTTGGGAAACAGGGTTAGGAAGCGTCTGTCAGCGTGAGCTCCGTCCCAGCGAAACAAGGCAATGATGTCTCATCGCGTGCTTAATTTTGCCGGCGCCGTCTGCGCCGCCGTATGGTTGCTTGCGACCCCCATGGCCTCGATGAGCTCCCCGGCCTTTGCCCAGAACAACGACGCCAAGCCGGCCGAAGAACAGGCCGCGCCTAAGGACGCCGCGAAGGAACCGCAGAAAGTCGATGAATATGCCGAAGCCCAGCGTGTCCTCAATGGACCCGCCGGCAATCCGGAATGCGTCTGGCTCGGCCGGCGAGTAGTCAGCCTACTTTGGCGCGACGATCTCGATACCGCCTTCCGTCACCTCGATCTCTATGACCGGTTCGGCTGCCCAAGCGGCCATATTCAGGCGACGTTCCGCTGCCTGGTTTTGCACGCCAACACAATCGATCCGAAGGCGGCCGACAGCCTCAACGGCCGGGTCCACGCCTGCTGGATAAACCCTTCGCTCCCGGTCACCCCAACGCCCGCACCGGCGCCCGCGGCGGCCGTTTCAAGCCCGACAACGACTCGCTAGCCGTCATCTACAGAAATCGAACAAACAAGGCGCCTGGGCGCACCTTGTTGTCTTGAATTCGCCATTACACGCCACTAATTTACTTCCGCCGCTCGCAAGGTTGGCCTCACCCTTACGACCATCGTCGAACCCGGGGGCAGGTTCGGGCCTGTGTGGTTTCGCCCCGCGTGGTTGGAAGTCCATGCGCACTGTCGCAGCCGTGCTCACGCTCGTAGCGTGCGTGCATGCCGGCATTTGGGCCCTGTTGAGACCGGTAGGAACAGCCCCGGACCTTACCGGGCAGCTTGCCAGCGTTTCCTACTCGCCTTTTGCCGATTCCTCGCATCCGGATACCGGCGCTCGTCCAACCGCCGAGCAAATTCGGGCCGATTTGCAGGCCATCGCGCCCTATACCCGCGCCATCCGCACCTATTCCGCAACCGGCGGCGCTGAGCTCGTTCCACCGATCGCCGCCGAATTCGGGCTGAAAGTGACCGTCGGCGCCTGGATCGACAAGGACATTGAGAAAGATATCAAGGATATCGATAAGGACTTCAGCGGCTGGGTCGAAAAGGGTCAGGATCGGAACGCGCGGGAAATTCGCTCCGCGCTCGATCTGGCCCGCCATTACAGCAATGTCGACGCCATCGTCGTCGGCAATGAGACGACGCTCCGCGCCGACATGAGCGTGCCAGATCTGATCAAGCTCATTCAAAAGGTGAAGCGATCAAGTCCGGCGCCCGTCACCACCGGCGAAATCTGGACGGTATGGATCGACCATCCGGAGCTCGCATCGGCGGTCGATTTCATCGCTGCGCACATCTTGCCCTACTGGGAAGGCTTTGACGCCTCCCGCGCCGTGGACCACACGATCGAGTTCTACGACAAGCTTCGCCAGATGCATCCCGGCAAGCGGATCGTCATCGCCGAATTCGGCTGGCCGAGTGCCGGTTACAATTTCCATGACGCCATTCCAGGCCGCATGGCCCAAGCCATGGTTCTACGGGATTTCGTCACCCGCGCTCAGGCGTATGGCATTGACTACAATATCGTCGAGGCCATCGACCAGCCGTGGAAGACCATGGAAGGCGGCGTCGGCCCCTATTGGGGACTTTTCGACGCTTCGCGCCAAGCGAAATTCTCCTGGACCGGACCGATCACGGATCCCGATTACGCCAAGCGCGCGGGATTGGCCGTCTTGTTCGGGCTTTTGCTGTCGCTGCCGATCCTCGCTTTGGCGGGCGCCGGCGCGACGCAAGCGCTAATGCTCGCCGTATCCGCCAATGCGGTGGGAGCCTGGTTCGCCGCCATCGTCGCCTTCTGGAAGGGACACTACTTCGTACCGGGCGCGGCTTTCGCGCTTGGGCTCGGTATCGTTCTCCTCATTCCCTTGGTGGCGATTGCGCTGTCGCGTCTTGAGGAGATTGCCGCAATTGCATTCGGCCGCCCGCCGCGCCGGTTGGCCGTTGCCCCGCCGCTCGTTCCGGACAGCTATGCGCCGAAAGTGTCGATCCATGTTCCGGCCTGCTGCGAGCCTCCGGACATGCTCAAGGCGAGCCTCGATGCCGTGGCCCGGCTCGATTATCCGAACCTCGAATGCGTCGTCGTCGTCAACAACACACCCGATCCGGCGCTGTGGCGTCCGGTCGAAGAGCACTGCCGCGCGCTCGGCGAGCGTTTCAAGTTCGTCAATGTCGAAAGCCTGAGCGGCTACAAGGCCGGCGCGTTGCGCCTTGCGCTCACCCACACCGCCCCCGAAGCCGAAATCATCGGCATCATCGACGCCGACTATGTGGTCGACGCGGACTGGCTCAAACAATTGTCGCCGATATTCGCCGATCCGCAGGTCGGCTTCGTCCAGTCGCCCCAGGATCATCGCGACGGCGATCGCTCGCCGCTGCACACCGCGATGAACGACGAATATGCCGGCTTCTTCGACATCGGCATGGTGCAACGGAACGAATTCAACGGCGTCATCATGCACGGCACGATGTGTTTGATCCGCCGCGCCGCAATCGAAAGCATCGGCGGCTGGTCGAGCGACACGATCGTCGAGGATACCGATTTGGGGCTGAGCATCCTCGAGCAGGGCTGGATCGCACACTACACCAATCGCCGCTATGGACACGGCCTCCTGCCCGATACGTTCGAAGCCTATAAGCGGCAGCGGCACCGCTGGGCCTTCGGCGGCTTCCAATTGGTGCGCAAGCATTGGCGGCGGCTGCTGCCTGGGGCCGAGCGACTAACGCGTGAGCAGAAGCGCGAATACGGCATCGGCTGGCTCAACTGGCTCGGCTCGGACACGATCGGCGTTGCCGTTGCGCTTCTCAATATCGTCTGGGTGCCCTTCGTCGCCTTTGTCAATATCGCGGTGCCCGATCGCATTCTCACGCTGCCGATCATTGCCGCGTTTACGGTTTCGGTGGCGCATTTCGCGACGCTCTACCGACTGCGCGTGCGCGCATCGCCGGCGCGCATGCTCGGCGCGGTCTGCGCCGCCATGGCGCTGCAATGGACCGTGGCGCGCGCCGTTGGCATGGGCGTGGTCTACGAACGCATGCCGTTCTTGCGCACCGCCAAGGGCGGCAATTCGCGTAAGGGTCCCGACTTTCCCGCTTTCTGGGAAGCGGTGATCGCGGCGCTGCTCTTGATCGGCGCACTCGTCCTCGTCGTCACCAATTACAAGCAAGTGCGCGAGATCAATATTTTTGCTCTCGTTCTCGTGGTGCAAAGCCTACCGTTCATCGCCGCAGTGGCGCTGGCGCTGATCGAAGGCACGCGCTTTAACACCTTCGGCTTCTGGCGCGTCATCGGCGCCAAGCTCGGCACCAGGGCGACCGACCTGTTGCCGCAGCCTCAAGCCATCGGTCAGGTGATTCCGGAAACGCCGAAGCTGCCGGCCGACACCATCGAGACCGCGCAGTAACAGAAACGCAGGCTCTCTCTCTCCGCTAGCCCGCGAGCGCCTTCTCGGCGAGCCGCACCCAATAGGACGTGCCGACCGGGATGCCGTCGTCATTGAAGTCGTAAGCCGGGTGATGCAGCCCGGCGCTGTCGCCATTGCCGACAAAAATGAACGCGCCTGGGCGCTCTTGGAGCATGAAGGCAAAGTCCTCCGCTCCCATCACCGGTACCACGTCGGTGTCGACCTTATCGTTGCCTACGATTTCGCGCGCGACATCGGCGGCAAAGTCGGTCTCGCGCTCGTGGTTGACGACGACCGGGTAGCCGTTGGTGTAGGTGATCTTGGCACTTCCGCCATAAAGCCGCGCGGTGCCCTCGACCACAGTGTTGATGCGCTGGCGCAAAAACTCGCCGATCTCCGCTTTGAGGCTGCGCGCGGTCCCCAGAAGCTTGGCGTGCTGCGGAACGACATTGTCGGTCTGGCCGGCCTGGAACATGCAGATCGAAACCACCGCCGATTCCAAGGGATCGATATTGCGCGCCACAATCGACTGGAGCTGGTTGATGATCTGCGCGCCGATCAGGATCGTGTCGGTGCCGAGATGCGGCCGCGCCGCATGCGTCCCCTTGCCGAGGAGCTCGATCGCGATGTGGTCCGCGGCCGCCATGATGGGGCCCGGCCGGATGGCAAATTGGCCGATCGGCAGACCGGGATAATTGTGCATGCCGTAGACCTCGTCGATACCGAAACGGGTAATCAGTCCATCCTTGAGCATGGCCAGAGCGCCGGCGCCGCCCTCCTCCGCCGGCTGGAAGATGACGACGGCGGTTCCGGCAAAATTGCGCGTCTCGGCCAGGTATTTCGCAGCCCCCAGCAACATGGCGGTATGACCGTCATGGCCGCAGGCGTGCATCTTGCCGGGAACCGCCGATTTGTAAGGCAGGTCGGTCTCTTCCTCGATCGGCAGCGCGTCCATGTCGGCGCGCATGCCGATCACCTTCTTGCCCGCGTTGCGGCCGCGAATGACCCCGACGACGCCGGTTCGTCCGATGCCCGGAACGACCTCGTCGCAGCCGAAGCCTTTGAGCTTGTCGGCTACCGCGGCAGCGGTGCGGTGGACGTCGTATCGAAGCTCCGGATGGGTATGAAAATCGTGCCTCCATGCGGTGATTTCGCCGTGGAGGTCGGCGACGCGGTTGACGATCGGCATTGCAAGGCTTTCCTGTTGGTCGTGCCCCGGAGGGGCGGGCAATCTAGCAAAGCGCCCATAAAAAAGCGCCCAGCCGCCTATAAGGCTGGAAAGTCTGGGCGATTTTAAGTAATTGATCCGCCGTGGAGCCCGTAGCTCAGTCGGTAGAGCACGTGACTTTTAATCACGGGGTCGTTGGTTCGAAACCAACCGGGCTCACCAATAAAAACAATGGGTTATTGAAACGAAAACCCTCTTTAGGCGAGCACGTGGAAATCTTATCTTCGAGCCGCTTCTACAGCTTTGTGGACTTCGGAGGCTCGCTTCAGCGTGAGTTCACTTTTACCGGCAAAATCTCAGCAGTAGACTCGGATGGGAGGTCACAATGAAGACCCCCTTGGCAATAATCATCCTCACTGCGATTGTGCTCGTCAGTGTCCCCGCAATTATGAATAACGCCTGTAAGAGCGGCCGCCATGGGTGGTGCGCCCCAATGTCCGCGTTGCAGCGTGACATAAAATTCGAACCGCCGGCGCAGTACAATCATCCGTATGTTGGTCCCGTTGTCGAACGCGTTATGCCGCTGGCTGAAGTGCGAAAGCTTTGCACCTCAGAGGGCGCTTCTCCTGGGAGTGTCGCCTGCTCGTGGGTTAGCGATGGCACCTGCTATATGGTTTTGCCGAACGATGAACAGGCGCCCGTTTCGACTTACCGCCGACACGAAACCGCCCATTGCAATGGTTGGCCCACGAACCATCCCCGTGGATAGAAACAGACCCGCAATGAAGGCGCGACGGATTGATCTGAACTTTGCGAAGCTGCCGGAGCTATTGGAGAAGGCGCGTCAATAAGGATAGCGTTTTTGAACTCCAGTCGACGGGTGCGGTCCGGGGGGCGGCTGATATGTATTATTTCGAACACAGAAACCGCCGACACCCCTGACAGTGGCCAGGCACTGCTCAAAACTGATGAAGCCACAATTGACAGGACCGTCTGGGGTCCCCGCATATTCCGCACACCAGGGATAGTTTTGGGCCTCGGCGCGATTTCCGAAGCAGACGATACCGATGCTCGCCAAAATCAACAGCAAGAGCCTCATCGCGGGGCCTCCTAATGCGCCGTAATATAAATGCACCATGCCCGATTGCCACACCTGCGCGCGACGAGGCGCGAAGGATTGCGGCAAACTTTCCCGCCGAAGGACTACTCGGAATGAAATCCACCGAGCTAACGCTTAACCACTGCTTTGCCGTTGGCGTCCGTGAGTAGCTACCGTTTTGCCGCAAGACGCCTATCTACCTCTCGCGTAGTCGCGTGAGGAAGGTTCCTGTGTCCCGCCTCGCTCAGCCCGGAAAATGGTACCTCGTGGTCGATTGCGCCGGTTGCGGCGAACCGATCCCCTTTGCCGAGGCAACGCCGCCCGTCGACAAGTCTGATCCGGTCCGATGTGGGACGATCGCCAACCTAACGTGTCCGCATTGTGGCCACGTGGGCACTTACGTCCCGGCCTTTATCTCGCTTCGGCCAGGCCCAGAGCGACACTCATAAGTGAAGCTAATGGCCATTCATCGCCGCATTATTTGACGACGTACACTTTCCGAAGGCCGAGAGCCTTTACGATGGCGTTGGCGTGACTCATGTCTTGTCTGCCGTTCAAAACCATACTGATATAACTGCGATGCACGCCGACACGATTTGCGAACGCAGCCTGACTCCCCTCACGTTCAAGGGCCGCTTTCAGCAAAATAAGCGCATCTTCATCATCGAATACGTGCGCTTGCCTGCCCAGACTCTGCGAGAGGTTATTCCAGTATCCCGTTTGTATGGCAGTTTCTTCGCCGTGCTTCTTCATGAACTCGCCCTTTAAGGGCGGTGAGCATTCACCGACGATCCTGACCGTAAAGTCGGTCGATCGGTCACCCCCAGTCCCCATCGTCATTGAGGACATTGAGTCGGGGCGCAATTAGGAAAAGCAAATGATGAATTGATGGCAATCGCGCCAGCACTGCATCAATTTGAGCCTTCGTCGATGGCGCGCCCCACAAAAGAAAGATTGGCCCCAACCCAGGGTGAGAGAGCTGGGGCCAGTGATTGCTAGACGCCGCAACGATGAAGGATGCCTGGGGCCCTCCAGCCCCGAGCCAGTGGCATAGCCGATGCGGGTGACAGCATTTCGACTCGCCGGCGGTCCTTTCTGGAACTTTGTATGGCGCGCCGACTAGTCGCTGCGTTGCGCCTTCCCGGGCCGTCGAGGAACGACGCGTGCGCACCCTACCGATTTGGAAGGTGAGACAGGCGCATCCGGTCAAGGCTGGAAACGCAGTTTCGCTCTTCCCAAAGCTGCCGCCAGTCAAGCGACGGTTTTAGATTTCGTCGTTTTAGGTTTCGCCTTGGCCCGCGCCGTGACGCGGGCCACTGCCATCTCGCCCCATGAGCGGGTGTCGCCATCCACAGCAAAGCAAAGCTGCGTGTTGTTCTCGACCACGGTTTCTATTCGTCTGATTGCCTCATCGGGATCGAGTTCGTCTAATTGTTCTGGCGTGGGAAGAGGATCTTCTATCTGACAGAGGTTCAGTACTTGCCGCTCGGCGGTTTCCCGCCACGTTGCTTCCTCCTTGTCGAACTCGGCGAGCGTAGCCTTCTTCATATCTTCTATGTAACGCACGGCAACTCTCCATGTGTCGATAGAGGCGGAAACAGCCCGCTATGGCCGATTTATGTGGGGTAGATCATGTCGAATCGAAGGAAAATTCCCTTTTTGATTAAGCCTAAGCCGGCCAGAGCAACAAGCCAAAGCGAAATACCAATTCAACCCCAAATCACGCTCTAGGCGATGACCGAAGGGCGAGGGTGAACAAGATCGAGAGGACGATCGCCGTCACGATCGGGAAATAGATACGTACATTTCCTTTCGGGCTTTCGTATTTGATGTCGCCGGGAAAAAATGCTTCGCCCAACGGGACAGTTCCTTTCGGGTTCTCATCCGCCACCGCCGATCTGACCTTGAAGTCGCCTGAAAGGAAGGACCATCCGGCGGGGGTGTTCGGTGAATTGGCATCCGCGCGTCGGTCGCGATCGGCGAGCCAATCGACAAAAGCGAGAGCAAGCACCACGACTATGAAAATCTTAAAGAACGCGTTCATGACACAGCCGGCGATCGTTGGCTTTGATTTCTGCCAATTCAAAGCAAACAACGGCTGTTCTGGCCTTGACTTGGATCAAACGACGGCGCAGCGGGTTCCCTGAGACGGCGCAACGGGTTTCCTTGATTATGCGACTGGAAACGTTGCCAGTCGAGTAAGAAGAGAGCACCAAAACCAAACGGAAGCGCCGTTAAGCGAAATTACTCACTCTGCAGTCGCCGCCGATGTTCTTCGCGCATTTCATCGGCGATGTTCCTTTGCGAGAGACGCACGAGCTGGGCAAACGGTGCATTCGGCCGGCAGGAGCGACAGGACAGCACCGGTATAAGGCTCGTGATCGCCGCGTCGCGATGACGGTCGAGCGTGCGCAGATCGATCGCATTGATAGTTCGGCAAGCCGGGCAGCGCACCCATAGGAACCAATACCGCGCGGCGATGGCAGCGTCGATCGTGGGCGAAAACAGCATCGGCATGCGCTTTTCCTGGCGCTCGTTCGACGCCGCAACCAAGCGTGCGGCATCTTCTATGATTTGAGGGTCAGTCGCGCGCCGCTCCGCCGCTTGCTTCTCCGCAAGGCGGCGACGCTCATCTTCCATCTTGCGGCGGTTGAAACCCATGGTCTGGATGGTAGCGGAAATTTCCAGCCCCTTCTCCGAATAACGATCGCCGAATGGGACAGGCTTTTTGGAGATCATGCTCTAACGCGCAGCCAGACGCGGCCGACTGCTACGAACTTCGCGAAGCTGTCGCAACTATTGCGCAGGTCTAGTTGGATCGGTGGAATCGATAATTCAGTCCGACGCGCACGATGTTGTTGTCAGTGCGAGCGTGGCTTAAGCCCCGGCCATATCTTCAAGTTGCTTTCTATATCGCAATTTTTTCGTCTCAGCCGCGATCTAACGGCAAGCGGCGACGTGCTGTTCGTATGCCGAGACTTTTTGCATGGCCGCCCCGCCACGGGTCCGCCCCTTCGTCTTCATCGTCATCCCGGCATTGAAGCAAGCAGCACCGCGCACATCAGAAAGATCGTGACGGCCGCTAAAGCAACATCCGCAAGCTCGATACTGCGCATGCTCGCCTCCCAGATGGCTCAAGCTATACGGCAACTCGGCTTGGTAAGGGGCGTGACAATCCGGAACCGGTGTGAAGTCCCCCGACCCCAACATAGGATCCTCTCACAATATTACCACAATTAGTTAGCCGCTAAATGAGTCGAACCACAGTAAGTCCGGCGCTCGGCTCGGTTATCCACAAATAGTTGATGACTTCGAATGAGATCGGGCACAAAGCGAGCGGCGATAGGCGAGAAGGTTATCGCCTCGTCGCGAGGCCGATCAACAAAAAATAACGGCTGCTGTAAGGGCAGCCACGGCATGCAATCAGCCCTCTCAGTTGCGGCGAGCGAGAAAAGGCTGGATCGCGCCAAGCGTCAGCGCGACGATCTCAGTTGCCGTTGTTGAGCGACCGAAAATAGGGATCCGGAAGGGAGTTATTGTAACCGTTGCTCCGACTAAAGGCCCCGGAACCCTGCTGAACGCCGAACTGCAACGTCGGACCATTCGAACCGAACGGATGGGTGCCCTGACCGGAGTTTTGATTGTCCGGATTGGCAACTTGCTTGTCAGGATCGCCGAAGTTGTAATTGCCGCCGTTGCTGCCGGGCGAAACGGTTTCCTGGCTGAACGCCCATGCGCCGGTAGCGGTCAAGGCGAGTGTGCCCACGGCAAATACGGTAGCCGTGAGCCGAGCCTGCATCAATCGAAGCGTCATTATCCCCATCTCCCCTCGAAGCAGTCTTACTTTAGGCTGCACGACCTGCACAACTCAAGCCCCATTGTTTTGCGAAGCGCGGACTTCGGCTGGTACCAGATTCGCGGCGGCGATTAGCGCGAAAGTCAAGCAACAAGAAGAAAAGCCTTCATCGCGGGGTTTTAAACGCGAATAACGGTTGGCCGACCTCCATCCCAAAATTCGGATTACGTTCCTTGCACGCTACCACGACCTGCGGATTGAGGGGTGGCAGAGGCTTGGTGGCCTGCTGGCGTTGTGGCGTCCCGACCATGATCGGCTTGATGCAATCGACGGTGATGCCGGCGCCGACCTTTTCGCCGTTAGGAACAAAACCCGCCTGTGTGCAAGCCGCCCTGATTTGCGCGCACGGGTGCCAGGGGACTTGAACGGCCGGAGTTTGAGCTGGCTGCGCCAGCGAAAGGCTAATCCCCGTCGAAAGTAGACCAGCCAAGCTCAGCCCTATGACGGTTGCGCGCATGGATGCCCCCCCCTGTCCTGCCCTTTTCGGATTGTCGGACATGCCCTTTGTCGGGCCGACGCTCCCAATCAAATCACCTGTTTCCGGCGCTCGTACGGCGAACTGTAGACAAAGCTGTTCACTGGCCTGCTTTAGCGCGTCTTTTGTCTTTTGGCTGGTTTTGAAACTCGAAGCGGCGGGTTTTGAAATCGTGTGGTGCCGATTACGTGAAACTCCATAGCTGCACAACCAACCGCAGACACGTTGAACATTGGGGGACATCCACTATACGAGCCCCCAATGATCAAACAATCGGTCGCCTTCATCCTGGTTGCAGTCGCGTTGGGAATTCAACCGGCGTCGGCGGGGTCGTTTTCGAGCGGAAAGTATCCTGGCCAAAGTCAAGGTCTCCAGATTCGGGCTACTGTCCCGGCATCTTGCGTCATGTCTACCGTCTCAGTGACTGTGCGCATATTTATCAACGCTACTATCAGGTGCATCCAGAACTGCGTCCCAAATAATCGTGGGCGGCCTCAGTTGGCGGCGCTCTCAATGTTCTCCAGGCGCGGCGACCGATGCGCCATCCATTCGAGACGAATAGTCCCTTTTCGTGCCAAATGGTCCAGCGCCGCCGAATAATCGCGACCCTCTTTCAGCACGCACCCGACGTGCTGGCCTGTCCGAACACGCTTGGGAATGTCGGCAACTGCGGGTTCGTCGAATCACCGTTGAGCCGGCGGCGCGGTCGTGCCGGGAAGTCCGCCAGCCCCGCTCACCGACAATGAGCCCGGCCCGGAGCACGGCATACCCGTCAGCGGATTTGTTCCATTCGTCGCATTGGTCAGAAGCCCCGAGCTCGGGAGCGACGGCGAAACAGTGAGCTCGGACCGTGCCGGCAGGACCGTCGAATTGCCGCTGAGCACCGGATTGGTGGTATTTCCGCTCAGCAGCGAATTGCCCGTGTTCTGCGCCGGCGACACGGTGGTACCGGCAATAAGAACGAGGACAATCAGCCCAACCAGTTCAAGACGATTTGCGGTCATGGTTGAACTCCGGTTAGTCGCCCCAAAGTTTCAACGTCGAATGCCCTGCAGAGTTGCCCGCGGCGGCCCATCGTCTCGACGCGCCTGGCCACAAGCGCAGTGCAGCGAGTGTTACGAACCTCCTAAACCCTCTTTCACCGGCGCTACCCGCTTCGCCGGCGTTCAATTAAGGATAGCGGGAGTGCTGAGAACGTCTGGCGCGGCGATCAAGCCGAAGGCACAGCAGAGAGGACTTCATTTGCTACCGTCCATCTCGTTCTCTCTGTCCCGCAGACTAAATCTCTGCACGGCAAACAACAACAGCGATCTGGATCAAAAGTTGGAGATGCAATCGGTAAAGCAGAACGAGGCCGCGTTGCGCCTTCGTGTCGCCTCGGTCAATCGGGATACGCTGCTGCAACATTGCAAAATTGCTGGTAGGATTCGCCTTGGCAGGATTTGTTTGGGCGCGCGAGCCAAGGCCGACGGAGGTGAATTCCATGGATCCTGATCTTGCCGAGCCGATACCGACGAGATTGTTCCAAGCTTCGATGTTTCGGACGACGCGCTGGAACGCGCCGCGCATGCTACCGACGTGGCGGCGCTGACCTGGAATTTCTGCACGTACAATTACTATCAGTGCGGGCCGATCGGCAGCCAAGCTTAGCGGCCCCGCGCGGCTTTGTTTCGCGCATGGCGCGCTAGCCGCTGCCGTTTTCTTGCTCGCCACTGTCGGTTGATGACGGCTGCTCCGCGTCGTTACGCGGCGCGCCTCTATGTTTGTTGGCGGGAACGGTCAGCCAGGCGTGGTCATCGATCCACTGGGCCGCTTCCTTCTCGGACGAGAAACTGCCGAAATAATGCACGGCGCCGTTCGGCCACTCAATGCGAACGCGCCAAACGCCGTTCTCTTGAAATGACGATAAAACCGTACTCTCGGACTTCACGGCAACTCCCTTCGGCAAACTGACAAAAGAAAGCGGCGCGGCCGTGGCTTACACACGTCGCGCCGCCGTCCCTCGGCGTCCGTCGCCCCCGAGGCGGCTCACACCGGCCCCAGCACGGCGAGCAAATCTTGCTTTTCGAGGACAAAGAGTTGCTTTGATCCGCCAGCTAGGCCGGAACGTAACGCAGTTTTGAGGACATGGCGCGCCAAGCCGCTCCGCGTCGCCGGAACGTCGGCTTACCGAAGGCGTTCCTCTCCGCACGTCCGGGTGAGATGAGGTCTCGAGCAGTTTTGGAGGACGATGATAATCGCTCTGAAAACTCTCATGATTCTGGCCGCGTTGCGCCGGTCGCTCTCACTTCGCTAGGCTCCGGACGTCGCCATCTTTGTCCGAGGCTTTCTCAGATCGGGTCGAGCACCGAATACAAATGCCCCCGCGTCCATCTCATGGCATTTCCGTTCGCTGCCTTTCGTGCCGGCATAAGGCCGTCATCTCCGAACGCGACCTCGTACGCTTTGGCGTAAGGCCTGGCGCCCCCATCGCCCACTTCATCAAGCGGCTCCGGTGCCGCAAATGCGGCAGCCGCAACGTGATGGCCAAGCGCATTCAAATGAAGGCGGCCTAGTGTTCCGATTCCGAGTCCGCTCCACTCCGCGGCACGTTCTTAGCGGACTTCGGAATCGAAAAGACGCTAGGGAGTTAGTGTTTCTCGTTGTGGTTTTTGGATTTGAAGTTCGTATACGAGTGCGTCGCCAGAACGCGGAATGTCGTGCAAGCAAAAATCCCTGATGGTGACTAGCTTTCCGTTTGCCTATGGCATTTTTGCTACAGTGCACGATTATTTTTTGGCATGGGGGCAGCGCCACGCTCCGGCCCACATCGCCCTCGCCGTGCGTCGTTTCCCCCTTAATCTCCTTCACATGATCATCTGGTTTACGCAATTCGGCCGTGACCCTGGGCTTTGATGTCGTCATGGGGATACAGGGGGATGGGCGACGTTCGTCGGCCTTTACTCGATGTTGGGCTGTCGACAGACGCTCTCAGCAAATCCATGACCAGCTATGAACGAATGCACGGTTACGTCGGATTGAAGCCGACGTGGAAAGCCAATTTGTGCTTTCTGCTTTTGACCGCTGTTATCGTCAGTGGCAGTATTCTTGTGCTTATTGCAAAATGCTCGCACGTGGGAGCGTCATTGGGGGGAACATGCGCCAGTCTGCGCTTGCAATCGCCACGATCGCCCTAGCCGCGACGATGGCGTCGGCTGCGCGCGCCGACATGGTCGGCGCGGCGGCAGGCGCGGGTTCAGGTCTTGTGGTCGCGGGGCCCGTCGGTGCGGTCGCCGGAGGAGTCGTCGGCGCGGTTTTCGGCGAGCCGTTCTGGGGGCCCCCGATCGGTTATGGCGCCTGCTGGATCGACAATACCTTCCACCGTCATTGCTGGCATCGTCGGTATCACCGATAAGGCATGATCCGGAAAAGCGGAAACCGGTTTTCCGAAAAGATCATGCCTCGTCAAATGTCTAGAGCCACCGCACCGGCACGCTTAGAACGACACCCGCGCGCCGCCGGTGGCGGCGCCGCTATAGCTCCTGTCGCTCATCGCGGTGCCTTCGGCGGAGATGAAGAGACTCATACTTGGCGTCGGGTGATATTGAATGCCGGCGTCGAGCACGCCGCCAATAGCGCTCGCCTGCCCCGGCGTCACGAAGGAAAGATTTTGTCCGAGCAGCACCGTGTCAATGGTCTGATTACCAAGCCGCTCAAGCCCGATGGCGCCGATGCCGATCGTCGACTTGACGGTGCCACCAAATGAAACTTGCTTGAGCGTGCTGAACTCCACCTCGGCACGCTCTTCGAGATCATTGATCGCGCGCCGGCCGACGCTGAGATCCTGCTCCGAGCCGCTCTCGTTATAACCATCGAGCGAGCCACCCACATAACGCACGCTCAGCCGCGGCGTCATCAGAACGTTGTTGTTGAGCGGAATGCGGTAGCCGTAGGTCAATGCCGGACTGATGAACCAACCGCCATAGTTTGCGGTCGCAATCTCCAACCCGCTTGCCACCGTATTGTTGGCGACTTGGCGCGTGCTGCTGTTGGCGATGCCCCCGCCGTAGAGCGAGAAGTCGAGATATTACGAGACCCAATCGAACCGGCCGTAACCGCCGCCGAAGGCGTAAGTCGAATTGATGCTCTGCACGGAAAGCTCGACGTTTTCGAAGCTTGCCCCACCGCCAAGGAAACCGCCGAGCCGCAGATTGGAACCGAAGGCGCGATCGACGCCGAGCGTCCCACCAAAAGCCAAGTCTGTCGCCGGCAAGATCGCACCATCCGCATCCTGCTTACGCTCGCCGCCGAAGCTGCTGAACCAGACCGTGGTGTCGTAATAGGGCGCTGCCGCCGCCGGCGCTTTGCCGAGCACGGGGCGCGGATCGGACGCATACGACATCGCCATCGAGGGAAGGCCGGAGAACGCCTGCGCGGCTTGATCGGCAATGTCGGCAACACCTTGCGTCGACGGCGCGCCCGCAAAACCCAGCGCCGCGCCGCTGCCGCCCCCCACGGCCATTCCGTCAAAGCGACCTTGTAGGGTTTGTTGCACTTCGCCGGTGAAGTTCGTCAGCGAACGGTCGGCCAGCGCAAACGATGTCGGATCGAGTACCGCGATTTGGCCGGTCGCGGGTGACACGACAAATGGCGCGCCGTTGGTGTTTATGGCCGGCGCGTTGCCTGGTGTGGCGACGGTAAAAAGCCAATTGCCGCCGACAAAATTGACGGTGTCGGTGGCGCCGAACAGGCCGATCGCACCGATCACATGTCCACCGACAATATTGGTCAGCGTGGCGGTTGTTCCCACCAGTTCGATCGCGACGCTACCGAAATTAGAGATGGTGCCGGAATTGGTCAGCGTTGTATTGCGGTTGCTAGCGAGAGCGATGCCACCGATGTCAGTGCCGGAGTTTGTGACGGAGGCACTGCCGTCGAGGGCCAGCGCATCGATGCCGCCGATACTGGTGCCGGAATTCACGATCGTGGCATTGCCGCCTTGCGCCGTTGCCGCCGCAAGGCCCCCAATACTGGTCCCGGAATTGATCGTCGTCGCATTGCCGCCGCCGGCCGTGGCCGCGGCGACGCCGAAGCTGGTACCGGAATTGGTCGCAACGGCGTTGCCGCCCAGCGTCGTTAATGCCGCAAGGCCGCCCTGGTTATTACCTGAATTGGTCGCGGTGGCGTTGCCGCCACCTTCCGTTACCGCCGCGATACCGCCGGAGACGAAGCCGGTGTTGCTCGCCGTCGCCGAAAAGCACTCGCGCCTGCAGGGTGCCGTTGTCAGTAATGGAACCCGAATTGCTCGCCGTGGCCTTGCCGCCTTCAATCCCGGTCGCTACCGCGAGGACGTTGCCTGTGTTGGTTCCGGAATTCGTTGCAGTGGCGTTGCCACCGTTCAGGGTGACCGCCGTGATGTTGCCGGCGTTATTCCCGGAATTCGTCGCGGTCGCATTGCCGCCGTTTTCTGTCGCAGCCTCTATTCCGACGGTGTTGTTCGCGGTGTTGGTCCCGGCGTTGGTTGCCGTTGCGTTGCCGCCGCCTTCCGTCACTGCCAGTATTTGACCGGTGTTGATCCCGGAATTCGTCCCCGTGGCGTTACCGCCACCTGTGGTCACCGCCGCAAACCCGACCGCCGTTCCGGAGTTGGTCGTGGTGGCATTCTGGTTGGTTCCAGACGCTATATTGTCTTCGAAAGTGGTTGCATTTCCGGTATTGGTGCAGGTGCTGTCGGTCGCCGTAGTCGTGCAAGCGAATTGCGCCGATGCGGGAGAGCTCGCCACAAGCGCCGAGAAGGACACTAAGAATAACGCCGAGCATATCGCGGCCGAACGCGCCGACGCATAACAAACAATTCGCGCGGGCGAAGACGTCGGCCGTTTTACGTGGTGTTGTTTCTGGAAGCGTCGAGCCTCAGCAAACACGATTTTTGATTGCGCCGAATGTATATTGCGTTTGTGCACGAAGCCCCCGCTCCGTTGATGTCAGATTCCCTCGATTGTTTTGATATCACGCGCTCATGCGAGTTGCTGTGTTCGCCAGAACACTATGAACAAAATCAAGACGTCTCTTTATTCATTCGTCGAGTGAGAACTGGTCACCTTAGTAGATTGAGCGATGCCGCTCCCATCGCACGCTGAGAACGGAAAGAAATTTGCAAAGCCTCAGAAAGAAACGCCGACTTACTACACCTAAAATCTGATGCTGATTTTATGCTGAGAACTTTTCGCTCAACTGGGTCATCGCACACTCATACGCTCGAGAGTGCCAAAACTTGCGCTGTGCCCTTGGTCACAGCTTCACGCGATCGGCGCGATTAATGTTTGACCGGCGCGAGGAGAAGGAGATGCGCCATGACCATCTTCCCACTCAACATGCGGCGGCTGCCGGAAGTTTTCACGATCCACTTTCGGAGATGGAAAAGGCACTCCGACCACATCGAACTGAGGGACTTCGGCGACAGGAACCTAAGAGATATCGGACTGGAACGGTCCGATCCGGACTTCGATGCCGTCAAGCCCTTCTGGATGCCGTAAAGCCGGTTGCGACTCCGGCCCATTTGCGGATTTTGATTTGCAGCCGGGGTTCAAATCGAAGCGGTTCAGCCCTAGATTAGCTGCATTGCAGCAATTGGACGATCGCTTCCGCCGTGGCTGACGACTTAAGACAAGACCCGCCGAGGCAAAGGCCGACAAGGCAGGGCCCGCGGAGAAAAAACGACGGCCAACGCCGGTCCTTGATCGCGCTGGGCGTGGTCGTACTGCTGTTTCTTGTCGGCTGGATCCTCGCGCGCGAGATCTATGCAAATGACAAGGTGGAGGATTGCGTTCTATCGGGCCGCACCAATTGCATGCCTATCGACACCCAATCCAAATAAGACGCTCCGCGCAGGACCTCCCCAAGCGCCGCCGGTCGACGAGTTGCATATGGTAAGCGACATATGACCTTCATCCGGCGGTCGCTGTCTCGCCACAGTCCTGGATCATAGCTAAAGCATTGGGTGCGTCGGGTTCTCGTCGAAGGAGATCGACGATGCTGATAGCCCCGTCCCGCTCTTCGTCAGAGTCCCGTTATTCCAACAGAAGTCTCAGTCGACCGAACTGTCCGCGTTGCGGCAGCGCATTGCTGGTCGCCGAAGAATCCCGCTTCAGCTCCAGCGGCCGTATCGACCATGACTGGCTCTGCGATCAGTGCGGCAACGCGTTCGTCACCTCGATCAAGCTTGGACGTGTTCCAGCGCGCGCCGGATGAGCGCGTAACCGACTGGCTTTAAACGTTTAGTTCGTACGGTCGATCGAGGTTCGTGAGCGTAAGCAGTGGGCGGATAGGTTGCCGCGGAGGCAATAATTTGGGAACTTTGGTGTTTGTGCTGTCGTCGCGGAACCGTGGCACGCAGGAGGATTAAAATGACGCAGGGTTACAACCGTCGAACGATATTGGGCTATGCCGTAGGAACCGCCGCTGGTGCGGCAATGTTGGCATCAGCCAGGCCGTCGCGAGCGGCCGCGATGCAATTCAAAGCCGATCTCAAGGGATCGAGCGAGGTGCCGCCCACGACATCGACTGGCACGGGCACGCTCACCGCGAGCTACGATCCCGCGACCAAGACGCTGACCTGGAGCGGCAGCTTCTCGGGCCTGACCGGCCCGGCCACGGCCGCTCATTTCCACGGCCCGGCCGAAGCCGGCAAAAATGCCGGCGTCGCTGTTTGGATTTCCGAGAAGGGTCAGCCCTTCGCAAGCCCATTCAAGGGTCAGGCGACCTTGACCGACGCCCAGGCCACCGACATGGAAAAGGGCATGTGGTACGTCAATGTCCACACGGCAGCGAATCCGGGCGGCGAGCTGCGCGGCCAGCTTATGAAGGGCTAAAGCCAAACCAATACGAGCGACTGCCGGTGTGTTGCGTTATTCCCGGCGACATCGTGTAATCCGCCGGCCCTGCTCGTCGAGGCCGGCGGTTGCTCTTTGGGCCCGCGTATACGAACCGCGCTGTCAGCTACATCGTCAAATTTGCTCGGTCACGTCGCGCTTGGCCTGCCATTGCTCCTCAGTCTGACCGGCGTAATCGACGAAGCGTCCTTCCGCGATCGCGGCCCGCGCTCCTGCCATCAAATCCTGGTAATAAAAAAGATTGACGATGGACAAGAGCGTGCCGCCGAGAGCCTCGCCCGCCTTGAACAGGTGATGCAGATAAGCGCGCGAGAATTCCCGCGCCGCGGGGCAGCGGCTCTCGGGATCGAGCGGGCGCGGGTCGTCGGCATGATGCGCGTTTTTGATATTGATCGGCCCGAAGCGGGTAAATGCCAGGCCGTGACGGCCGTTCCGCGTGGGTAGTACGCAATCGAACATATCAATGCCGCGGGCGATGGTTTTGAGAATATCCGCCGGCGTGCCCACGCCCATGAGATAGCGCGGCCGTTCCACCGGCATTGCCGGCGTCGTTTCGGCGACGGTTTTGAGCATCACATCTTGGATCTCGCCGACCGCGAGCCCGCCGATCGCATAGCCGTCGAAGCCAAGATCGACAAGCGCGCACGCGCTCGCCTCGCGCAGCTGCGGGTCGTCGCCGCCTTGGACGATGCCGAACAGCGCGCGATCCAATGGCGCTTTCTCGAAAGCGCGCTTGCAGCGCTCGGCCCAGCGCAGCGACAGCCGCATGGCGCGCTCGACGTCGGTTTTGTCGGCGGGCAAGCGCACGCATTCGTCAAGCTGCATGGCGATGTCGGAACCGAGCAGCATTTGAACCTCGATGGCGCGTTCCGGCGTCAACTCGACCGTGGCGCCATCGAGATGCGAGCGAAAAACAACGCCGGTCTCGGCGACTTTGCGCAGGTTCGCAAGCGACATCACCTGATAGCCGCCGGAATCGGTGAGGATCGGCAGCGGCCAGCGCATGAATGCGTGCAGGCCGCCGAGCGCCGCGACCCGCTCCGCGGATGGCCGCAACATCAGATGATAGGTGTTGGCGAGAACGATGTCGGCCCCCGCCCCTCGCACGTCGTCATGATGCACGCCTTTGATCGCGGCCTGCGTACCGACCGGCATGAAGGCCGGCGTACGCACGACGCCATGCGCGGTCGCGATTTCGCCGCACCGCGCGACGCCGTCCGTCGCGATCAGGCGAAACGTGAATGGGCTCGGCATGGCGTTCTCTTTAGGGCATGATCCGAAAAGTGGAAACCGGTTTTTCGAAAAAGATCTTGCCCAATCAAAAAGCTAGAGCGCAATCGATTCAGACTGAAACATTGCGCGCTAGCGAAACAACAAACACGCGTCGCCATAGGAATAGAAACGGTAGCCGGCGTCGATGGCATGGGCGTAGGCGCGGCGCATCGTTTCGAGGCCGCAGAACGCGCTGACTAGCATGAACAAAGTCGAGCGCGGCAGATGGAAATTCGTCAGCAGCGCATCGACCGCGTGGAAGCGATAACCGGGCGTGACGAAGAGCGCGGTCTCGCCCGCGAACGGCACGAGCATGCCGTCAGCAGCCGCCGTCTCAAGCAGCCGCAACGACGTCGAGCCAACGGCGATGATGCGTCCGCCCGCGTGCCGCGTTTCGTTCAAGGCGGTTGCGGTCTCGGCGCTCACGCTACCCCATTCGGGGTGCATTCTGTGATCGCCGGTGTCCTCGGCTTTCACCGGCAGGAACGTGCCGGGCCCGACATGAAGCGTCACGCGATGAATGGCGATGCCCGCCTCGCGCAGCGTCGCTGTCAGCCGTTCGGTAAAGTGCAATCCCGCCGTCGGCGCGGCGATCGAGCCTTCGGTTTGTGCGAAAATGGTTTGATAGTCGCTGCGATCCTGCTCGTCGACTTCACGCCGGCTGGCGATGTAAGGCGGCAGCGGCATGTTGCCGCGCTCGCTCAGCGCTTCGTCGAGTGCTGCGTCGCTAAAGGCAAAGGCAAGCGTCACCTCGCCCGTCTCCGCTTTGCGTTCGACCCTCGCGTCAAGCTGATCGAGAAAGCACACGCGCCCTTCGGCGCCGAAGCGCACGACATCGCCCGGCACGAGCCGTTTTGCCGGCTTGACCAAAGCGAGCCAGCGCGAGCCGTCGAGCCGTTTGACGAGGGTGGCCGCGATCGGCGGCTCGCGCTCGCCCCGTCCGATCCGCCGGCCGTGTAGATTCACCGCGAGAACCTTGGTGTCGTTGACGACGAGCGCATCGCCGCGGCGCAGCAGCGCGGGCAGATCGCGCATGGTGCGGTCCTCGAATTCGGCCGCTTCGGGGACTCGAACTTGCGGATGAACCACCAGAAGCTTCGCGCTATCGCGCGGCGAGACCGGCCGCAACGCAATTCGGTGCTCCGGCAGCACGAAGTCAAAGAGGTCCGTACGCATCGCTACCGTCCGCAGTCGTCATACGAAATTGCGCATGGCTTGCGTTAGCCGACCTTCGCTACGCCACAATTGCCCGACCCGCGGCAGACAGAGATTTCCCTCGCCCGACAAGGTCATTACAACTGCCATATCGCAACCTTTTGCGTGGCAATCAATGTGAAGCCGACCGCAGTCATCCAACTAAAACCCGGCATCGGCGATGTCATCTGGCATCTGCCGTTCATCCGCGCCATCGCGGCTGCCGCTCCCAAGGGTGCTGTAACATTCTTCGCTCCGCGCTCGAGCGCCGCCAAGGAATTGCTTGCGGCGGAACCGCGCGTTGAGACCACCATCTATTTCGAGCATTCCGGTTCGGAACTCCGCCGCGGCATCAACTTGATCCGGCTTGTGGCCCTGCTGCGGCGACAACGCCTGGGCTCGCTCTGGATCCTCGACCGCACCATTCGGCCCGCGCTTGCTGCGGCCCTTGCAGGAATTCCCAAACGGATCGGCATCGGTCTTGGCGCGCAAAGCCTTTTCATCACCAATCCAGGCATCGGCCAGGATCATTTTCATGATCATCCGATCGACTGGCTGCGCGCCTTGATGGTCGAAATGGGTGTGCCTCTGGCATCGACCGAACCGGACCTGCCGCTATCGGCTGCAACGTTGACGGCAATCGCGCGGAAATTTGAGGCGCATAGACGACCCTGGCTCGTACTAGGGATCGGCGCCTCGCATCCCGACAAGGATTGGCCCAATGACACCTGGATTGAATTTCTCGCCGGCCTGCAAAGTCCGGGCACGATATTTCTGATCGGCGGACCGGCCAACAGCGCGCGCGCACAAAATTTTATCGAGCTCAGTCGACCCCCGCTTGCCGTTAATGCCTGCGCGCTTGAGCTTACGGAAGCGGCGGCGCTGTTACGCCTTGCCGATCTTTTCGTCGGCCCGAGTTCCGGGCCGCTGAATCTCGCCGCCGCCGGCGGCACCGAAGCCTTCGGTCTGTTCGGCACGACGCCCGTTCTGACCTACTCGAAATTCATCCACGCCATCGTTCCGGATGGCGGCCCTTCACTGGGCGGCATGCGACGCATTTCGCCTGGGCAAGTGCTCAAGCACATCGCGCCTTGCCTGTCCCACCGCAAAATCCAGCCGCAAAACGGCGGAATGAAGCTGGAACAGCCTGCGTCCTAAAGCGACGTTCAATGTCTGAGCCAAATCGACTAACCTGACTTTTGGCGAATCTTGATCGTTTCTCGATCGTTGGGCCAACGTGACCGGGGGCGGCGCGATGACTGCGACGGAAAGACTTGTGCTCGCTTGGGGCGATTGTTCGCCCAATCGCGCTTTTCACCTTTTCGGCTTTGAACGGCGGATAAATGCGCCGCGCGTTCAGCGATGCCCCAGCGGTTGCGCCCCCGCTCCAGCGCGACGGAGGACGCCATGCAGTTGATGCAGCTCGGCGCCTTTTTTGCCGCCGCGATCATGCTTGTTGTGTGTGGATGCATCTTTACGCGCCGGCCGATAAAAAGTCCGCCGAGCGCGGCCGAAAACAGCAAGACGGGAGTCGCGGAAGCCGCGCAAACAGCCGAGCCGCCGCTCGGGGCGTGACATCACCAGGCGTGGCTCTCTTAGCGCCGTCCCGCCTTGTTGCTTAACGGCTCCACGAGAATGTATTTGAAGACAACGCTCCCCTCGCCCGAGGGAAACAGCGCGTCACAGCGCAGGCACCCGATTTTGCTGCGCGGCGTGTCACTAGGCGCCTCGATCGTGATGATCTTGTATTCGGCCTCGCAGCTTGGACAGTTAAAGGTGAACGGCTCTGAATTGTTTGGAACACAATGCGCGGGCATGCGCGCACTATCGAAACGATCCGCTTCGACGCCAGTGAATTTAATTGATAATGTCCGCCAATTAGTTGTTCGTTCGCGCCATGGCGGACAGGTCAGCGCTTACGGTTCTCTAAGGCGCACGCGGCATGCGGCCCTTTGGCGCCGGAATGACAATGGTCCGCGGCAGCTCGGCTCCTGAGCCACACCGGCCGAGCGATTGCGTTTCGCCCAAATCGATCGACACCTCCGCTCCGACAATCACCTTGATGCGATCGGGTTCATTCGGGTTAAAGGGAGAACCGTTGGTGATCACCGTCGCGCCCGCATGGTCGGACCATTGGGAGTCTTCGTCGCCGCGAGACGAATCGATGGTGCATGTATAGCCCGGGCGATGCGGTAGACCGCACCAATAGACGTCGATCTCTACCCGCTGCATCGCGCCGTGAGCGAGCGTGACGCGAACGTCGCCGGAAGCACAGCGCGCCTTCACTTGAAAATCGCAGGTGCGAATCTCGCGTTCGTCGGCGTGCGCAAAACGGCCCATTGCCGCCAGAACCAGGAGAACGGCGAGGCAGATGCGGCGCGCCATCACTGCAGCGATTTTTCCGTGCTGCGGTTATCGACGAAACGAATGGCGATGGGCCGCCCGGCAACCGCGCCTGCCATTCCATCGGAGAAGCGCAAAGGCGTGCAGCGCGCCAGCGTGGCGTTCACCGCGTCGCGATAGGCGTCGCGCACTTCCGTGGGCGCGTCGCGGCTGGCATAAGTCATCCGCGGCGGCGCGATCAGCTCGCCGTCTCGTTTGAGGGCAAAGCGGATGGTGTATTGCATTCCGCGCCGCGCCGAATCCTTCGGCGGCGGGACCCAACAAGCGCGCAGAGCCGCAAACATCGCCCTGATGGAATCGAGCGGATTTTCCTCAGCCGCGCTGTTTCCTTCGTTCCCAGACTTATTGCTCTCCAGGGCGGCGTTTTTATCGATCTCCTCGGCAGAGCCTTTGTTGATCTCCCCGGCGGCGTGGGTTTCTGAGCCGGACGTTATTTGGCCGAAGGTCATTTGGCCGGAGCCGCTGCTAGCGTGATCAGGATTATCCGACGACACGATGGTGAGACGCAAATCCTCGCCGATCGGCGGCAGATATTGAGGGAAACACGGTCTGCGCATAAATACACTCGGAAAGCAGTGAACCGGCGTCACTTGTGCCGATAGAAGCGCAATAACCACGGGCATAACTGGCATCATGGTACTGGACAGCCACGGGCAGCGACCCGGCTCCTCCTCGTAATAGAAATAGCCGAGTTTTTGCCCGCCGCGTTCGGGCATTCGTTAATGGATTCGCTGCTTGGCTCGGCGGCGCGCTAGGAAAGAACAGTTAGGTCCTGATCGTCACTTGAAACCAGCCTACTAGGCAGCTGTCCACTAAAGTGTGCTGGCTTTGCCGCCGGCCGTTTCGCAGTTTTAACCTGCAGGATGGCGTCCCAGCGTCCGGCTGACCGCAGCCAAAATTCTTGCTCACTTTGGCTCGACGCCTGTTCAGCGAGCAAATTGCATCGCTCGATCTGCTTCTGAAAAAAGCTCGCTTCGTGCATGGCCCCCACCACGATAAGACGCTCCGCTATCAGTACGGAGGTTCCAAATCCTTATCGTGATCTGTTTGATTCGGAAGACCAAACAACACCGCCCGGTGTGAATCCTATTCACTGTTGCCCGAAAGCCACTGCGGTGACCGTTTCGCCCACGTTGGCCGCGATCCGCCGCGCTTCGTCTTTGGTGAGCAGCTTAGCCGACGAGCGCGGAAAGCGGATGCGGAGCGTATCGCGAGAGGGGCGCTTTATTACAGGTCGTTCAACTTTTTGGAATGAAGCCTTGAATGATCCAGACAACGCAACTTCCAAAGATAAAAAGCCCCAACGGAGGAACGAATATTATCACGGCGGCATGCGAGCGCTCCACCCAGGATTGAGCCTCCGTCGCACCGATGGCGCATTTCAATTCTGGGGATTCCTTAGAACAATCGGGTGGCGGACTGCTTAGTGTCCACGGCCCTTCGAGATGTAGATCGTTGCGCAAGTACCAACCCAGTCCAATAATCCAGCATAGGCTAACGCCAATCCATAGTCGAAAAAACCCGCGCTTTACATTCATGGGGGGTGGCCCGTAGGTGGTCTACGTCCCTTCGGCCACGCGAGAACTTCAACACGCGCGTTTATTGCACGTTCCTGTTGAAGTAGATGGAGCCGTAAATCACGACTACCCAAATCGCAATGTAAAAGACGATTGGAGCGATTACTTCCATATATAATTCCTCCCTCCAAGGTGAGAGCGCTCAGTTGCATTGGACCCCAAAGGCTCAGAAACGTGCAATCTGGGGCTGCACTGATTAGTTTACAGCAAAAATTGCCACCAGTGGAATGGCCTTCATTTTGGCGGCTGCCGTCCTTCACAACGTAGGCAGCGCGGATGAATTCTCAACTGACCAGGGCGGCGGTAAGTGGGGGTGGTCAACTTAGCACTCTGGCTCAGGGACGCGTTCCCATCCGCTGTCCGTTCTTACCAAGCGCTCACCTTTTACCCAGCGCTCGCCTATGGGGTCGATAATAATGGAATCGGCATCGCCAATTTTATCGGCGTCGGCAACCGCCGCCTTTCTCGCATCGTCTACCGTATTAAAGTCGCCTGTGGGCGCTGTAAGCAAAGCCGGCATAGCGCCTGGGGCGGACGGTTTAGCAAAATAACTGATCCTAAATTTCATGCCCGCAAGATAAAGCGGCAGCGGCCGATCAGCAACGACAAGTTAAGCGTGGAGAATTTCAAACTGACACGCCGCCGTCGGTTGACCATGGCGGCTGGAAACGGCGGGAATGGGTCATCAGAGTTCCAACCAATCCAACAGGAACAAGTGGCGGCCCACATGCGTTGGTCCGGATGTTCGCTTTTTGTTGGTAAACCAGTATGAGCCGAGTTGCACTTATTGTAGACGATGATCCGGCAGTCCTTGAGGTGATCGCAGATATGCTGGAGGACCTCGGTTGCGAGACGATTCGCGCCTCTAACGGCACGGATGCCTTGGCTCTCTTAGCTCGAGATCAGAGGATCGAGATACTCATCACTGACATTAACATGCCGGGGATTGCAGGGTACGAGCTTGCCGAAAAAGCAAAACGTGTACGGCATGGTCTCAATCCGATCCTACTCTCCGGTCGAGAGTCGGA
>JBAPZR010000266.1:0-1957 GCA_049285335.1 Xanthobacteraceae bacterium
GAGATGCGTATCCTGTCGGAAGCCATGAACGACATCGAAACAAGGCTGACGATGCTCAGGCTGGCAGATGATTATGACAAACTTGGAGACCGCGGGGCCGTTCGTGCCGCAAGCGATCAGCCACGCGCATCGTGATAAGCGGTGCAACCTCATTCGAACTCGATTATTTGTAAGCTGACTCTCCAAAACCGACCCGGAAATCGGCATCGCCCGCCCTAAAAGGAAATGAAGGCTTCGACGCCAAGCGGAGCTTCAGACCGTGGGAACACATGACTATCAGTCACTAATAACCTCACTCTGCGGTTCGTCTCATTCGTCGTTGCAAAGACGGAACGCTGACAATTGCGCCGGTACGGTTGACCCGGATATGCTGAGGCCTGACGGGCTGACAGTGAAGGTAACGCCGTGCCGAAGAATAACGATAAGAATTCGAACAGTTCGAAGCCCGCAGCCCAAGATAACGATAAATTGCCGGTAATCGTCGCCATTGGCGCCTCGGCGGGAGGCGTGCACGCATTGCAAAGCCTGTTCGCGGCGGTGCCGAACAACACCGGCGCGGCTTTCGTCGTGGTCGTGCATTTAGACCCCAAGCATCGCAGCGAACTCGTGAGCATCATCGCTGCGCGCACGCACATGCCCGTCATCGAGATCGGCACCCGCCAACATCTGGAGGCCAACCACGTCTATGTCATCCCGCCCGACCGGCGCCTGCAGATGGTCGATCACGAGATTTCCGCGCTCGAATTCGACGAACCACGCGGGCAGCGCGCGCCGATCGACTTATTCTTTCGCTCGCTTGCCGAGAAGCTCGGCGACGGCTTTGCCGTCATCTTAAGCGGCGCCGGATCGGACGGAACGACCGGAGTGCGCGCGGTAAAAGAGGCCGGCGGGATCATTCTCGTACAGGAACCCAATGAGGCAGAGTATTCTTCGATGCCGCGCAGCGCCATCGCGACCGGTGTCGCCGACTTCATTCTGCCAGTGCGCGATCTCGCAAAACGGCTGGTAGACCTTATCAAGATCAAGGAAAGCGTAGCAGTTCCCAACATACGCAATTTCGATGAAGAGCTGCTGCGTCGTATTCTCGCGCATTTGCGGGTGCGAACCGGCCACGATTTTTCAAAATGCAAACGATCGACGGTGCTGCGCCGCATCGCGCGGCGCATGCAGGTTACCCGCACCGACGATTTGAAAGAATATTACGATGTAATGCGCGAGAGCACTGACGAGGCTCAAGCGCTGCTTGGCGATTTGTTGATCTCGGTTACAACTTTCTTCCGTGACGCCGACGCCTTCAACGCGATAGCGAAAGACATCGTGCCCGAATTGTTCAAGAACAAGGAGGCGGACGAAACGACACGGATTTGGGTGTCCGGCTGCGCCACCGGCGAGGAGGCGTACAGTTTCGCCATCCTCCTGCTAGAAGAGGCCGCCAAGCACCAGTTTCGCCCGCCAATCCAGGTGTTCGGGTCCGATCTCGATTCTCGCGCGCTTGCCTCCGCGCGCGAGGGGCGCTACCCGGTGGCCATCGAAGCCGATGTCAGCGAGGATCGGCTGCGGCGCTTTTTCACGCGCGAGGGCGATCATTACCGCATCCAGCAAGAGGTTCGCGATACCGTCCTGTTTGCCGTCCACGACCTGCTTAAGGATCCGCCGTTCTCGCACGTCGATCTGATCTCCTGTCGCAACGTGCTGATCTATTTGGACCGTGAATTGCAGGAGCAGGTCTGCAGCACCTTCCACTATGCGCTCAAACCCGGTGGCTATGTTTTCCTGGGCGCTTCCGAAACCGCCGAAAATCCGCCGGGTCTCTTTCGCAGCATCGACCGCACCGCTCGCATTTATCAATCGACGGCCGCTCCTGGAGACAAACCACGGCTCTTGCCGCGTTTGCTTGGACCCGTTCGCATCCGCGAGCAGGTAGCCCAACTCGGGCACTCGGTGAGCCCAACTGTGG
>JBAPZR010000267.1:0-1714 GCA_049285335.1 Xanthobacteraceae bacterium
GTCTTGGGGTTAAATATGACAGCCGCTCGCGCGATGCTCGGTGCCATCTGCTTTAGCATTTCAAGCCATTTCCCGATCATCGATGGTGCGAAGTTTGTAAAGCCTGTTGCGCTACCGCCCGGACGCGCAATGCTCCCAACAAAATGGTTGCCCACCGGATCGGACACGCCGACGAATACGATTGGAATGATCCCGGTCTCGCGCAGAAGCGCGGCGGTGGCTGGAGTAGAATTTCCGACCAAAACATCGGGATGCAACGCGATCAGTTCTTTGGCCAAGACCTGCGCCTGATCAGGGCCTCCTGGCGCGAACCGGTAGTCAATTCGGAGGCCGCTGCCCTCCTTCCACCCATCGCGCTCAAGCGCTTGCCGGAATGCAGCGAGACGGGCTTGTATCTCGGGATCGTTCTCGTCGTAGCCAATCAGCATCCCGATACGATGAGTGTGCTCTTGCGCACGGGCCACAAACGGCCATGCGACCATGCCACCGACCAACGTGATGAACTCGCGCCGCCTCATGTCCGCGCCTACCGTCGTAGCGCGCTCAAATTAACACACCGGAAGGGGACACGGTGTGGGGTAGGTCGAGATCAGGTTCGCTGTCCGCTCAATGTCCGCTTTACCCCCAAAAGCAGACATCGGAACTCAGTCGGCTCCTTATTGTGACGGCGGTCGCCTTAATCCTTATTGAGGCGAGATATTTGTAGGGCGTGGCTTCCGAATCACAGACGATAAACGTATTGCGGCGAATTCCGTTGCCCAATCAATGTAAAGGCGTTACCCGCTCAAAGAAAAACCGACCAGCGCTAGGTACCCGGCACGTCGTTAACGCCGCCGCCTTGAAAACGCGCTAAAAGATTTGGCAAACGTCTGAGCGTCAGCCGGAGTTTGCAGGTGCGGCACCGGGGCCGTGAGGGGATCATGAGACGTTTGGGGCTATTGACTGCCGTTTTTGCACTAGCCGTTGGGACGATGGTCGCGTTTGGACCCAATCCCGGCGCGGCACAGGCGCAGCCACGCGCGCACGTCTATCTCCTGCGCGGGTTGATGAACGTCTTTTCGCTTGGCATGGGCACGCTGGCCGAGGAGCTGAAGCGGCATGGTATAGACGCCACGGTCCACAACTACGCGGAGTGGCAAACACTCGCCGACCGGGCTGCTGCCGATTACAAAGCCGGCAAGGAAGCACCGATCATTCTGATCGGTCACTCGTACGGCGCTGACGCCGTCATGGAAATGGCGGCCTATCTAGGCCGCAAGGGCGTGCCCGTGGCGCTGGTGGTGCCATTTGATGGCACCCAATCGTTCGCGGCCTCGGGTAACGTCGCGCGCGTACTAAATCTGACGCAGCGGAAGTATGCCTATATGCGAGGCGGACCTGGTTTCCACGGCGCGCTCGACAATGTCGATGTCAGTTCTGATCGAAGTATCGACCACATCACTATCGATAAATCAGCGCGACTGCACGCACGCGTTGTAGCAGAGGTTCTTGCCATCGTCGGCAATCACAAGGCCGCTCCAGCCAAAAATGGGAATGGCGCTGATGCTGGCGCCGCGAGACCTGCGACTCTCCCGGAGCAAGGCGGCTCACCACAAAACGCCGATAATCCCGCGCTACTTCCGCCCGAGCCGCCGGCCGCAACCACTTCACACTGAAGAAATACAAAATTGACAGACGGCTGCTCGCTGAACAGTCGCTAGCAATTGCGCAATGT
>JBAPZR010000268.1:0-2235 GCA_049285335.1 Xanthobacteraceae bacterium
ATGTGTACGTCGGCATGAGTGATGGGAACTCTTCCATTGTTGGAATCGACGGACAACGCGCCAGGACCATCAAGCGTTCAAGCTCAGTATTAAGAAAAAACCCCGATCATTCAGGTTCTGTCCAATCAACGGGGTATTCTTTTAGTGGACTGAATCCGCATTTATTCCATGTGCAATGCGAGTTAGCGTCAGGGGTGCGCCAATCGAGCGGGATAGCCTCAAGGGTGCGATAAGGAAACCGAATGGTCTGCGACGAGTTTGTCAGGCGGATGCTTCGGTGCACATGACCGCGTGGGCCTATGAATACACCAAGGCTGAAATTTGATTAGACCCGACAAAGCTGCACTTATAGTCAGGCCAATTCAATCGAATGTTTTATTCCTTGCTGCCTTCGGCCACCACCAAGTATTAAATTGACGGATCCGAGGAAGAGCGCATGACAACCGAAGGTCGCGACGAGGCTGGCCACACGGGGCAAAACACCGCGGATAAGGCGCCGGTGATTGTCGCCATTGGCGCTTCCGCGGGCGGCATACCGGCTCTGCAAAAGTTTTTCAGCGAAATTCCGCAAAACACTGGTGCTGCCTTCATCGTGGTTTTGCATCTTGACCCGCAGCACCGCAGCGAGCTGTCCGCGATTATGGGTGCCCACACCAAAATGCCGGTTGTTCAGGTCGAAGCTAAGGCTCGCCTGGAGCCAAATCACGTCTACGTCATACCGCCTGATCGCCGCTTGCATGTCATCGATCACGAACTGTCGGCGACTGAGTTCGAGGAGCCGCGAGGACAGCGGTTGCCGATCGACTTTTTGTTCCGCTCGGTCGCGGAACGGCTTGGTGACGGGTTTGCGGTCATTCTCAGCGGCGCTGGCTCAGATGGGACACTCGGGGTGCGGGCTGTTAAGGAGGCAGGCGGCATAATCCTCGTCCAAGACCCGAACGAAGCCGACTACGCCTCGATGCCGCGCAGCGCAATCGAGACCAGCGTCGTTGATTTTGTGCTGCCGGTACGTGACCTCGCCAAGCGATTAGCCGATCTCATTCGCATCAAAGAGCTGGTATGGCCGCCCGAGATGGGCGATCTCGATGAGGAAGGATTGCACCGCGTTATCGCTCACCTCCGCGTACGTACCGGGCATGATTTTTCCAAATACAAACGGTCGACCGTGGTGCGTCGGATTGCGCGTCGCATGCAGGTGAACCGCACAGATGAGCTGAAAGCCTACTACGAGCTGGTGCGGGATGATCCAAACGAAGTCCAGGCGTTGCTCAGTGACCTTTTGATTTCTGTCACCAGTTTCTTTCGCGACCATGAGTCGTTCGAGTCAATCGCTAAACTGTTGCCTGCACTCTTCGCAGCCAAAGCGGGGGACCAACCGATCCGGGTCTGGGTCGCCGGCTGCGCGACCGGCGAGGAGGCGTACTCTATTGGAATGCTTTTACTGGAAGAGGCCGCGCGTCAGGATGCACATCGGCAAATTCAGGTCTTTGCTACCGATCTCGATGTTCGCGCGTTGGCGGCGGGGCGGGAAGGTCGTTACCCCGTCGCAATCGAGGCCGATATCAATGAGTCGCGTTTGCGCCGTTTTTTCTCGCGTGAAGGCGATTACTACCGGGTCCGCCAAGAACTAAGGGACATAGTCCTGTTTGCGCTCCACGATCTCTTGAAAGATCCGCCATTTTCACATGTCGATCTGGCGTCGTGTCGCAACGTATTAATTTATCTCGAGCGCGAACTGCAAGAGCAGGTCTGTAATACCTTCTATTATGCGTTGAACTCCGGGGGATATTTATTGCTGGGGTCTGCCGAGACAGCAGAGAACCCACCCGGACTCTTCAAGAACGTTGATCGCCATGCGCGCATCTATCAATCAACCCTGGCTGCAGGCGGCAAGCCGCAATTGGTGCCCCGGCGAGACTCGTGGTCGAGATGGGCGCTGGTACGACCTTCGCATGCGCCCGTATCGCACTGTGGATGATAAGATTGACGGTGTGGTAATCACGTTCGTGGATGTCACCGAACGAAAATTATTGGAGGAAAAACTTAGATCACTGGTCAACAAAACAGCCCGTCGCACTCAAACGTGACATAGCGTCGTACCTTTAGTCCGAACTCACAATCGCTAACCGACTCAAATGAGCCATTCCTGGCGTCGTACCGGGCGGTCGATTGGGGGTAATATGTGAGTTCACCACTAGTCGCCCGCTTCAACCAATTTGAAAGGATTTAGTGATT
>JBAPZR010000269.1:0-2995 GCA_049285335.1 Xanthobacteraceae bacterium
GGCAAAACGCGAAGCTGCGGAGAAGGTCGAGGCCGAGCGCGAGGCGGCTGAACGAGCAGAACGCGAGGCCGCCGGAACAGGTGAACCAGCCAAAAGCGAAGTTGCCGCGAAACCAGAGTCCGGCATATCCGACGGTCCGTCGTTTACAGATGGCATCCGACGGAAATGAATGCGCCGGCAGAGGCCTTTAGACGTCAAGCTTTGGCTAAGGAAATCGCCGCCGAGCTGCGCGCAAAGTACGATCTGAAAGCAGCATGCTTGCCGGTCACTGTTTATTACGAAGTTCGATCATGATCCGGGAAGTGCTCGGCACAAGCGCTGCAGCTGGCCGATCGGGGCGGCTGCATGCGCCCCCCAAGCCACCGCAGCGCAAGCTGCAACGCTGGCGCCTCGCCCACCATTCAACGCTCGCGTCGAGACCGTGACAACGAAGCCGTTCTTTCCGAGGGCGCAAACTGCGGCCCGGGAAAACAGCGGACTGAGACCATAGGCGAGAAGGCGACTTGGGGCTGCGTCCAAGCCATGTCCGCTTTACCTCCAAAAGCGGACATCGGTTGAGCCTGTCGGGATGTCCGCTTTGTGCCAAAAGCAGACATTCGACTGCTGGGTCCGTAGCGTCGACATTGACAATTCCTAACCCTTAAGTCGTGCTTTCAAGTTGCCCCCACGAGGGCGGGCAATTGGGTCAGGGAAGCAATCTCTCGATCAGGAGACCCCGGCAGACGTTCGCGACTTTGGCCGTACCGGTTGCACCACACAACTTGCATCCCAAATGCCGAAGCTGCGTAGGCGTCCCAGGCATTGGAGGACTGGTAACAGATTGCCGATGCAGGAATGGCAAGACGATCTACCGCAAGCTGGTACACCTTTGGGTGTGGTTTGTAGACGCCAACCTCCTCGACCGAAAGGACAGCATCCAACAACGGTTCCAGCCGGGCTGCCCTGATCGCGGCGTCGAGCATCGCCGGTGAACCATTTGATAAAATCGCGGTACGCATGCCGGCCGTTTTCAATTTCCTCAGAACGTTCGGCACCTCAGGAAATGGATCAAGCGTAAGAAAGAGCGACATCAACTGGTCACGAAGGTCGGATTTTTTGAAACCGATGTTTGTTTCCAGCGAAAAATCGAGCGCGTCGCCGGTGACTTGCCAGAAGTCTGCATGTCGATCCTGGGCCGCGCGAAGCCACGTATATTGCAGCTGCTTGTCTCGCCAGAGGGTGATGAAACTGGTGTCCTCGCCCAGTACTTTTCTTGCTGCCGACGCAAAATCGAACAACGTGCCGTAGGCGTCGAATACACAGGCTTGCACACCGCGAAGTGGGGAAAAGTTTACCATTGGACTAGAACCCTGATGTCGGTTTGTCATTGGGGGATCGAGCGACGGCAAATATCTCAACCCCTCGTCGAAACCTCAAGGCTCCGGACCACGCTGCCATGAGTTGACAATAAGGCGATTACAGCAGGGATTTGCATCCGGCGAAATGGGCTTCAGGGTCAGTTCGCACGGCAGTAATCCTGAACGCTCCATGTCCGCTTTGGGTCAAAAGCAGACATTGGGGAAGGTGCGACTGATGTCCGCTTTACCCCCCAAAAGCGGACATTGGTTGATCGCGAAGGGATGTCCGCTTTGTGCCAGACACCGCAGCAAAGAACGTCGCTATTCGATCACCTGATCCGCACGGCCGAGAAACGACTCAGGCAGAGAAAGTTCAAATGCTCTGGCAGTTCTATTGTTTACAAACATTTCGTATCGAGAGGGCTGCTCCACTGGGAGATCGCTTGGCTTCGCCCCATTAATAATCTTGTTTACAAGGTCTGCACCTTGCTCCGCCATGACTCCCATGTCTGGGCCCAAGCTCACCAGACCTCCCGCTGCAACCTCCTCTCGAAACGGGCTGCACGAGGGCAAATGATGTGAATACGCAAGCTCCGCAATTTGTTTACTAGCTCCGTAAGTTACCGCCGAAGAAATAACTAACAAGGCTTGCGAATTAAGCGACTTCATCGTTTCAAAAGCATTCGGCAGTTCATCGGCAGATTTGATATCGACGAGTTGAAGACTGACTTTAAGCGCCGGCGCCGCTTGTAGGACAGACTTCATTGCAAATGTCACATTGGGATCACCGATGGTCCGAAGAACGGCCACCCGCTCCAAATTGGGTACGATCTGGGTCAGAATTTGTAGTCTTTTTGCGTATGTTTCGATCGCCGCTTCGAACGTAACGCCGGTCATGTTTCCGCCCGGATGGTTCAAGCTTTGTACCAATCCGATGTCTACCGGTGCACCCACAGCGAGAAAGACAACCGGTATCGTGGTGGCGAGCTTCTTTGCCGCCACGCCTCCCATTGTTGTCCAAGTGACCAGCACATCAGTTTCAGGGAGCAGTTCGCGTACGGCATCTTCGACATGACTAGGTTCTGGAAAACGGCGCGTTACTATCAAGTTGCGACCTGGAGAGTAGCCACGATCGACCATTCCCTGCTCGAACGCGTCGGCGAAATGACCTACCACGCTGGGTGCAGCGGGAAAAATGTGTCCAATGCGCCAGGCTTTCTGAATTCCCTGCGCTGCAGCGCGATGTGGCCAGGCAACTACGCCGCCAACAAGAATTATAAAACTTCGCCGCTTCATGAGCTCTCCCCGGCGTTAGCCGCGAGCGACCAAACGGCAGCGAAAGCTTGCATTGCTTTAATGAAATCACGCCGTCGCATGTACCACCCCCGCCGGGACGCAAAAGTGGGCTAAAGCCTAGCACGCGGAGGCCAGTCCAGCATGCGACGCGATGTCCGCTATGGGTCATAAGCGGACATCGGAGCCTGTCCTCGTCATGTCCGCTTTACCCCCAAAAGCGGACATGGTTCAGCATGGCGGGGATGTTGCCTTTGTGCCAATAGCCGACATGTTCAACTTACAGGCTGCGCCGCAGGGAAAGTCCATTTGCCATCCAAAATTTCCGGACGTGGTCGATACAAGCGCACCATATAGTTCCAGCC
>JBAPZR010000270.1:0-4179 GCA_049285335.1 Xanthobacteraceae bacterium
CCGGTGGTATATGCTGGTGGTATCCTCTGGCGCGCAGGCGTTGCGATTTCCTTCGGATTTATCGACATTTCTGAAATTGCCCGCAGTCTCCCCTAGGGAGCGCCAATCGAAACAATAACTTAGATTAGGTCTCGCAGCTGCCGACCAGCCGTTGCCTACTTTTTGTCTATTATCCGTGCTCGCGACCGAAAGATTTTTGTGGATCGCTGACCGAAGCGGACCGTCGAGGACAATCTTGATGCTCAATTACTGCATCGCGCTTTTCATCAAGCTTGGAGAGTCCGGCAGTTAGGCTTGTGAATGGCCGTCGCTCATGTCCGTTAGACTGGCAGACGTGAGGGTTCGGAAGGCCGGTGCGGTAGTAGGGGAATGGCATGGCAACTCAAAAAAAGAGAAAGAGAGATCGGTTGACAGGGGACAGAGTGCTTCATGTCGGCGGTGGGTTGTTGGGAATAATTGTCGCGGTGGCGACATTCGTCACGGCCTGGGCTTACTGTTCGATACACTACGGCTTTCTGTTCGGCTTCGGCCTAGGCTGGCTTCCAGCTGGCATGCTCGCCGCGATTGTTGGTGCTGTGTGGTGGCTTGTGTCGCCCCTTGCGGTAGGGCTGCTTTTAGGGTCGCTTTTGCTCATTGCGTTGTGGCAAGCCCCGGAACTATTGGTGTGGCTCGCCCTCGCGCTTTTTGCGACGTGGGTAATATGGCGGCGCCGCAAGTTCGGCGAAGATGTCGATTGGCTCGGTAGGCGTCTTGGTCGTCGCCGGAAGCTAAAGTCACGAAGGAAAGCAGAAAACGGCAGATTCCTTACAGCCTTGACTGCGCTTTTGGCCAATGCCCAAAGAACACGAAAATCAAGCCAATCAAAACGACCATCAAAAGAACTACTCCATTAACAAAAATCGTTTCAGCTGCCGAGCTGAAGGCGCATGTGCGCTTTAGGTCATGAGCCTCCACCCGATGTCCGCTTTACCTCCGAAAGCAGACATGGTTCAGCGCTGGTGCGCTAAGATGGCTCAGAGCAAGAGTGACTGGGATACGCAGACACTCTGGGTGCTTAGGAGACAATTGGGGGACGTCGCGTCCATGGCTGATAACAGCTTGCAAAAAAACTCTACTTCATTTCGCCTTCCCGCACTCGATCCCGATTTTCTGCTCAGCGACTCCATGCGTGGTGTCCGCCTGCAGCTTGAATACGCTAAGGCGGAGGAGCGGCTGCGCAACTGGACCGTTCGATCGACCGTTGTGGTATTTGGCAGCGCACGCGCACATCCCAGCAATCGGTTGCAACGATGGTATGAGGATGCGCGGTGTTTTGGCAAGCTTGTGTCGGAACGCGGTGGCGCGCTTATTTCGGATAACGGTATTCGCGACAATGTCATCGCAACGGGCGGGGGACCTGGCATTATGGAAGCGGCCAACCGCGGCGCAGCGGACGCCGGCGCGCCGTCCATAGGATTCAATATCGGGCTGCCGCACGAACAGGAGCCTAATGCCTATTCGACGCCCGATCTCACCTTTCAGTTTCACTATTTTGCCGTACGCAAGCTGCATTTCGCGATGCGGGCCAATGCATTGGTGGTTTTTCCGGGTGGTTTTGGGACCCTCGATGAGTTGTTTGAATTGCTCACTTTGATTCAGACCCACAAAATGCCACCCGTCCCCGTAATCCTTGTCGACCAATCCTATTGGACGCGCATCGTAAATTTCGAGGCGCTTGCCGCCGATGGCATGATCGATCCCACCGATCTCAACCTATTCACCTTTGCCAACGACTCAGAGGGGGCTTGGCACGAGCTCGTCAAGCGCGGATTGAGAGCTGGGCCGCGGCCGCCTGGCTATCCGTCAAAATTTTAATGAGGCCAAAAGGCACACTTTGAATGCTGATAGAATCCGCTTCTGCGGCCGGCGGCAACATAGAGATTATGTTTCTCCGCCAGAGGGGAGACGATCCTTTTATTTCAACACCTGAACGAACGGCGCAGATCGGTGAAGTTGCAAGTAGGATTGCACGTTTCATCAGCGAAGCTCGTAGCACCCTCGACATCGCGATCTACGATTTCCGACTCCACGATGAGGCCGCTGCAATCATCACGAACGCATTGCGGGAGCGGGCAACGAACAACGTTGTCATCCGCATCATTTACGATGCAACCACCGAGCCGGATGGCGATATCGTGCCCACCGCTTCACCCGCGCATCTCGAGGCGGACAAGAAGGTGCCAGGCACGGAGACTTTCGTGCGCTCATTCGCGGAAATCGCGCAGATAAAAGCCGTCACCGGCTATCGCGTGTTGATGCATAGCAAATATTTGATACGCGATGGCAATGCCGACGAAGCGGCAGTCTTTCTGGGCTCGGCGAACTATACCAACGACTCCTGGGGATTGCAGGAGAACAATCTTTTGCAGTTACGTTCTCGCCCTCTAGCGGTATATTTCTCCAAGAACTTTACCGACCTTCTCGCGTCCGGAAGAATTGCGGAAAGGCCAGCCGTTTTCGCTCGCTGGTGATCTCGCACAAGCTGCTTGGCACTAACGAATGGTTCGTCATCCACCACACCAATTGCGGCATGGAAACGTTTTCCGACGAGATCATGAGCACCTTGCTCGACGATAATCTCGCGACCGCAAATTTCGACGACAAGGCATGGTCCAATCCCAAGCATGGCGGCGGCTCGGTCTGGGGCCATTTCATCAACTGGCACACGATCAAAGATCAGCCCAAGAGCGTGCTCGCGGACGTCATACGCATCCGCACCCACCCGCTGGTGCCCGGCAATATCCCGATCTACGGCTTCGTTTATGACGTGGCGACCGGGCGGCTCAACGAGATGGAGGAGGCAAGCGCGGCCGGTCGGCCGACAGCTTGAACCCCCCACCGCCAAGAGCAGCATTGACCCTGTAGTCAACGGGTGGCCCGGGGGCATCACCTTAGTATCAGGTCGAAATCGCAACATCCGCTTTGGGTCATGTGTGGACGGCGCCCTGGCAAGAACTTTCTGACGTTTCTGCAGCATTGGTCGGAGCGGCCTGTTGATGCGGCCGATGTGACCGCTGGCCATAATGCTCTGCGCGGATCGGGTCCCAATCGTAAGCACACATTTAAAGATGCGCCGACCCAAGCGGGTTCTCCCGATCCCCGAAGCGACCTCATCTGCATTACGTCGTCATGCCCTCGCCAATTCGTTAAGACCTTGAGCTCCGTGTCATCTATGCCGCTCCCGGCAGTATCTTCAACTCCTTGAATTGCCCATCGTCGCTTCGAAGCGAGCACAGCGTTGCATTTCGATGCCGCAGGGTGGGCGCCGTCCACAGCATCATAAGCGGACATTCCAATACCTCCGGGCCATGTCCGCTTTACCTCCGAAAGGAGCATCGATCAGCCCGAGCAGCACGTCCGCTTTGTGCCAATTAGCCGACAACGCGCTTCGGCTCGCGAGGCGAGCGACGCCTAAGCCCTTCGGTCCGGGAAGTAGAGCCGAAAGTGACCCGTACCCCCATCGATGTACATGCGACCTTCCCTAAGAATGTCGCGACCAATCAGAACGTCATAAGGCGCGAGCTGATCGAGCACGGAAAAGTCACGGATGAACTCAACCCCATTCTTGAACCGAACTAAGCCTCCGATCGTCGGGGGACCGTCGAGGAGGCCACAAATGTGCGGCAAGCTGCGGACTCCCCGTAGGCCACCTTCCATCTTCGGTGCCAGGCGTGGCGAGATACAAGATGACTTAGATCCCGTATCGATCAAAGCGCCCACCTCGTGGTGTGCGAGTGTCGTTCCTTGCTCTGTAACCGCGGCGATGCTGACTTCCAGATTCGGCCCCATCTGCTCCATTGCCCTTGGATCATCAAAAGAGATGGACAGACGGTGCCACTTCCCGTCCCGCGCCAGTAGATCATCGTCTTCGTTCATTGACGGTCCAATTATGACGGGAGCGGCCATGCAGCCGCCGAACCAACAATTCCTTTCACGAAATCGGGCCGTCGCATGCCTCCCCCAAGGCTTAGGACCACGGTGCATAGTTTCGATTACAGCAGGGATCGGCGAAGCGCGGAATGGGGTTTAGGGGTCAGTTTGCACGGCAGCAATCCCAAGCCGCTCATGTCCGCTTTGGGTCATTAGCGGACATTTCGTAACGTCCGGCTGATGTCCGCTTTACCCCCCAAAAGCGGACAT
>JBAPZR010000271.1:0-4425 GCA_049285335.1 Xanthobacteraceae bacterium
TCACTGCGACTGCATGCACGCGTTGTAGCAGAGGTTCTTGCCGTCGTCGGCAATCACAAGTCCGCCCCCACCAAAAATAGGAATGGCGCTGATGCTCGTGCCGCGAGACCTGCGACTCTTCCGGAGCAAGGCGGCTCAGAACAAAACGCCAATAATCCCGCGCCACCTCCGCACAAGCCACCAGCCGGTACGCCGCCACTTCACACTGAAGAAATGATTCCGAATTGACACGCACTATGGCCGGTGCAGCTCGAGCGGGTGTCGTGCCTACCACCGTGAGGGGCCCCTGCAGCAAACGCGAATCCTGGGCCGCGCTTTGAGTTACGCAACGGAGGGATCTGATGAGCTGCGAAGATACGGCGAGATTCCTGAAGGAGTTGTCAGGTGGCTCAGACTAGCAAGTTGCCGTCGCGCGCCACATCGCACCTACAGCAACACTCCACTTATGGCGTCTTTTCCCACGTCCCGAGTCCTGGCGTTCCGGGGAGCCCACAGCGTCCCAAAATCGGACAGACCCAAATCTTGTCGCGCAGAGAACTCAGTTTGCCGTCATGCCCTAAACTTGAACTGATCGAGTTTGGAAGTCTTGCTGCTGCGACGAAAAACAACGCCCCCGAAACAAGCATCAAGAAATACCTCGCCCAACCTTCAATCAATCTCACCTTAACATTAGACCGGTTAATTTCGGATGCCGCGATTGACCAGACGATTATGGGGAGTACAGCGCCGAAGACAAACATTTGAAGAGAATATTTGACTGCGTGGGTGATCTGCATTGCAACTTCGGGAACCTGACCGCTGGCCGCTGCAATTAGGACTAGGCTTCCTAAGAATCCTATTGCGTTGAGAAATATTAGGGCGACAGCTATTCGGTTTCCCACGCGCTAGCTCCTTTTACTCCAAATGGCGTCCGTAACCGCGAGAAATATCAGTCCGCTGCGTACATTATGTCTATCACGCGAAGGCGCGTGACCTCCAGGAAGCATGTTCCCCCTATTGGACGACAACGGCTAGAATATTGGGCAACTCTTCCCACCCCGCCGTCAAAAAATCTGACCTTCAGGCTGCTCAGCCAATTTAAAATTGAGCGGTAGTCAGGCATGTCCGCGTTACACTCGAAAGCGGACATGAATTGAGTGCTGTGGGATGTCCGCTTTGTGCGAATGGGCGACGTCGCAGACCTTGTTGCTTAGGTGCCAGCAACGGACAGCTCAGTTCGGCTTGGGATTGGCCTTGCCTCTCGTATTCCGGAGCAACGATCCAAGCGTGGTTATCGCCTCGTCGATCAGCGATTGCTGATAACGATAGTACATCTCGTCGCCCATCGGCGTGACGAAGGAGCCGGTATAGCGCTGGCACCGGATGCGTAAATCCAAAAACTGCTGGAACAGCGTTTCGGCTGTCGCGCGCTGGTGCGGCGCGTCGATCGGGCGATTGGCCGACACTTCACGCATTTGCACGCCGGCATCGACGAATTGCTTGAGGAGTGCCTCGAGCTTCTCGCGCGCCGCATCGAGCCGCCACAGCCGGAAGCGGCTGTAGGCCGACATGCCATTAAAAAGAACCGTAATCGCCATCACCAGATAGACCCAGTAGGCCGGCGACAGAATATTGACGAGCCATGGAAAATATTGATCGGCGAGCGCCGGCTGGCCGTTCTGGAAAAACTGGTTCGACTCGGGAGCGAGTGGCACGTCGGTCGCTGAACTCGTCGCGCTGGGCGGGTTACTGCGCACGAAGCCTGGCAACTCGGCGGCAAGCAGCACGAGGAGCGCGATGCGGTCGGCTCGCCGCGCGCACGGACCGGCGACCACCAACGTTGCAAGGCGGGCGACCGACTTATTCTCGGCAGGGATGGGACGAACCAGATCGTAACGCCCAGCGGCGATCGTGCCAAGGCTAAGCCACGGATAGCGCGCAATCAGTCCTTTCAAATCATCGGGCGTGACGATGTCCAAGCTCTCTTGACGCATGATGGTGTGCAGAAACTCGGCGTCTTCCTCCATCACGAAAGCAGCGAGATCGAGCTTGCCTTGGGCAACGAGTTCGGCCTGTTCGGGCAGCTCGTGATATGAAAAATGGACATCAAGCTGGCGCAGGTCCTGGTCGTCGAACAATTGGCGAATCAGATAGGCCGTTCCGGACTCTTTCGGACCGATCCCGATCGATGCTCCACGCAAGTCGGCAAAGCTATGGAAAGGATTGCCCGGCCTTGCGAGCAGCAGCAGAGATTCGGGATCAGGCAAACGGCCAAGAAGATTAAGGTTCGCAGTGGCCGGCACAGGGGTGCCGTCCTGAATGAGGCCGAACATCTCGGCGCAGTGTCCCCCGCCGCGTTTCAGCCGGGCGACATTCTCGATTGATCCTTGCGCGATACGACCGTAAGTACGCCGTTGCCGCGCTTGGCTCGCTCGGCCAAGCGGTCAGCCAGCGCGTGATAGTAGCCACCGGGAGAACCACTCAATATCGAAGCGCGCAAATATCCGTAGTCGCGCGCAATGCCGAAAGCCGCGGCTATTCCGGCGACCGAGGCTGCCAGGGCAAGAAGGAGGGCGGCGCGAGCAAGTCCCTTGCCATACCACGTGCTACGCGGACCTGGATTTGGCGAATACGCTGCCGACATCACATCCTAACCCGCCTTTCTGATAAAGCGCCGGTCTGAAATATGCGGACCTCAAGACACGTCTGCTTGCCCGCGATCACCGGAACAATACGGTCTCTTGCACCGCACGAACGCGATCTGCCTTTGATCAATAAACGTAGTCGTACAACGGCCGGCCCAGCCGCGATGACGACGACATTCCATATCCGATCTCACAATGAGTTTGAGTATGTCCGCTTTGGGTCATAAGCGGACATTGGCCCTCGTCCACGGCATGTCCGCTTTACCCCCGAAAGCGGACATTCAAGAGCGCGGGCAGAATGTCCGCTTTGTGCCAATAGCGGTCTTTGAATCGTGCTTGCTACTGACACAATATGGCGAGTGCTTACTGCGCCCTCTGGACTGTCTTCCTCAAGGTGATTTCAGGTCTGCGGAAACCCATCGCGATCCAGGCGGCGATCAGCTTCAACATAAACTTGCCTGAGTGACCACTATAGTTCGGCACGTCATCGGCAAGCTCAACGTCGACCCGCCGCTCTTTTGTCATCACCCGCATTTCAAGTGGAGGCGCGCCTGTCGGAAAGCGGTTCCGGTACATCGACAACCAGTGTCCCTTGGTGAAGTCGAGGAACATTGCCGAATTACAGCACTGGCGATGACCCGTCGGGTGGGGGAATCGGGCTTGAGCCGATGCTCTTCAAGATACTGCTGCCCCATCATGCATTGCACTCGATCCTTTCGATATAAGATCAAGCCTGTTCCACTGTCGGAATCGAGCACGGGCGACGCGGAGGCCAGCTGCTCGAACTGACGTCCGGCTTCTTGGCAACTCGTGCAGTAGCAGGACCCGGTCAGAATCGGAGAGCCGACTGCCTCGAATTTCACCTTACCGCATTGGCACATCGCGAAGAGGCGTTTGTGTTGTTTCCGGTGCCTTCCCATTCGTGGGCCCCATTTCGTCCGCTATTACAGGAAGCCTCGGGCTGTTAATGCTTCGGAGCCTGGGTGACATATCCGTAGATCGTCTCTTCGCCCAATGCCTTGCATGCTTCTAGGCGATGCAGACCATGTACAAGGACAAAGCGATCGCCATCGCGCCGAACCAGAATAGGTACTTGCTGTCCGACTTCCAGTATGCTCTGGGCGATCTCTCGGACGGTCTCCGGTTTGAGCGTTGCGCGGCGCTTTACCGGCACGTAGATGTTCGCGATCGGGAATTTTTCTCGCCTCATCATGTTACGTTTCCGAATAGAACGTCAGGCGCACCAAGGGAAACAATCTATCACTCGGGACTTTTCAGTCCTTTCAGAAATTCTTGAATCGATCAGTCGGCCATTTCCGTTTTCGCGTTTCAGTTCACCTTTTAAATAAGTCCATGATCTCTGCCTTCGCCAGGGTATTAAAATGCAAATTGAAGCCAACGACCGCCGCCGACGTATCAGCTTTCACTTCTAGCTTGTCTATCTTTACGGCGAATACCGTGAAGAGATAGCGATGTGGATGATCACCCTGGGGTGGGCACGGGCCGCCATAGCCAGGCCCGCCGAAATCGGTGCGTGTTTGCAATGCGCCCGCAGGCAGTCTGCCGCCGGTACCGCCGGCGCCCTCGGTGAGCTCGCCCACGTTCGCCGGGATATTCACCGCCAGCCAGCGCCAGAAGCCCGAGCCAGTCGGCGCGTCGGGATCGTAGCATGTGACGGCAAAGCTTTTTGTGCCCGTTGGCGCGCCCGACCATTTGAGATGCGGCGACCTGTTGCCGCCGGCGCAACCAAAGCCGAAATCGGCCGGAAGAATAAAGTCATTTGGCAGATAATCGCCATCCT
>JBAPZR010000272.1:0-3824 GCA_049285335.1 Xanthobacteraceae bacterium
CCATTGCGATGACGATGTAGACGTAGAGGGTAAGCAGATAAGAGATGAATTGGAGAAGCTCTAACATTTCCTGCCCCAGCGCGGGTGTTATGGCGCACGGTTTAGCGGTCTTGCCGCCCGGGGACAAGCCGACGCGGAAAAGCCGATCGCATGCGTTGATCGAAGCGGAAAATCACCGGAGCGATCCCGGTGAAGCCGCAATCGCGCTACCTGGCTATGATAAATCAATACTTTAGCAATGTGCGAATTTCGGTGGCACGCCAGGATTGCGCAAGAGTGCGACGCCGAGGCTCGTCAGCGCCAAGGCTGGCAAGCGCCACGCCCATGAGCGACTGACGAGTAAGCTTCCTGCGCGGGGCGTGCGAGGGCGCGCGCTCTGCATCGGTCATGAAAGAGGCTGAGCGCGCGCTTATGCCGCTTTCGCTAAGGTCGCGTCGTTCTGGCCCTAGCGTCCCGATTCCGAAGTTCGCCGAGGCCGAAGCCGCTTAATTCGATCCCGCAGGCTCCGGCGCCGCGTTTCGCACGCCGTATAGACGTTTGCGTAAGCCGAACATCTCCTTCAGGTGGCGTCGCCAAACGATTTCTACGCCATAATAGGCCGCCGTGGCCGAGACAAGGCACGCCGCGACCATCGAAATGAACAAAACCGATGACATCCGGATCGATAGATCCGATCCCTTCCGAACCCCAAATGCAATAAGAAGTTGGGCGATGGCAAACTGAAAAAAGCCGTGCAACAGGTACAATGAATACGAAATGTTGCCGAGCCAGATCAATGGTTGGCGATTGGCGATCGCGGCCACTGTGCCCGTATTGACGACTACGCTGAGAATGAGCACCGCGAATAGGAGAACAATCGCAAGGTCGGGTCCGCCGAAATGAAGAAGCGTTAGGGTCGTCAGGAGTATCAGGACCGAAACGGCGTCGCCGCCTAATATCGACATGTAAGCGCCGCTCCGAAACGCGGCGTATAGAAGCGTTCCAAGCGTAAATTCCGGCAAACACCGGAACAGCGTTTGCGGACCATCCCATTGGTTGAAGTTTCCGCCGTAGTAATAGGAAAACAGACTCAAAATACCGATCAGTAATACCGTTAAAGCAATTTTGTATGGTGGCGACGCTCGCCAAATCGACGGCAAGAAAAACGGGAACAACAAGTACGCAGCGAACTCCGCGCTGATGGACCACGCCGGATAGTTCCAACTGAGCTGACCGGCTTCGAGCCCCTGCAGCATGAAGAGATTGGCAAGAAGAGCAGCCAACGAGCGCGGACCGTGTATCGGCATGATCTCAAACGTCCCCGTGGCCGCGTATTCCAGCAAACGCGAGGTCATCGCCGTCGCCACAAACAACAGCAGCACCATAATATGCAGCGGGTAGAGTCGAGCGACACGTGAAAGCAAAAACCGCTTGTAATGCTTGGTAATGCCCTCGGAAAAAGCGCGACGATAAACGTGCGTCAAGACAAAGCCGCTGAGCATGAAAAAAAGGTCAACGGCCAGATAACCCTTCTCCGCGAAATGAGTGTAATGACTCGGATTGAGTTGGGAAAAATAGACTACGACGTAGTGGTACAGCACCACCCAGAGCGCGGCGATGCCACGAAACGATGTCAGTGAGGGCAGCTCACTCTTCGGGTCGAATGCCCTGGTCCGGTTAAAACTCACTGCAATAGACGCTAAGCGCTCGGGTCTCATCCACCAAAGAGCATGCAAAGGCTTCGGTTTCCTGAAGCCTTTGCGTCGGCGTTTCGCCCGTTATCTATTTGCCGCTGTTGTCGGGCACCCAGGTCGTTTTGCTGCTGTCGTACTTGAAGCCGGGCGCACTTTTGAGTGCGTCCTTGTTGGTGTCGAGCGTCAGATACGGCTTGTTGTCCTTCGTGGTGGACTTGATCGAGTCGAATTTGACGGCGACGTCTTTTTCGCCGGCGCCGAGGAAGCCACCGACGCCGATGATGGCTGTGTTCGCCTGCCCGTTGGGTTCGATGAGGACGTCCATGATCTCGCCGATCTTGTTATTGCCTTGATCGTAGACGTTCTGCTTGTACCAATCGGTCACGGTGCGACTAGTCTGCGGAACGCTGCTCATAAGTTCCGCACGGCCGGCGGAAACTAGCTGTGCGTAAGCGGTGCCGGTCGCCAAAAGAAAGCCAAGGGACAAGATTGCTGCAGTTTTCATTTCGTTGCCTCTGGAGATGTGTTGCTCTCCGGGTCTAACGTCAAACCGCGGCTTTGGTGCCATTCGATTTAGCGATTACATGCGGTGTCGACGGGAACCAGAACTTCGCTGTCTTGTTGTTGGTTTGATTCGTAACCAACCAGTCGAGGTTCCATCAATGTCACTGAAAGCGACTCTTGTGTGTACCGTTCTCGGCGCCGGCATGCTTGCTTTGTCGGGCGTCAATGCATCGGCGGCGATCGCATGCACCGGCAACGTCTGCTGGCATGTTCACGAGCGCTACGATTATCCATTCTCCTCGCGCGTTATTATCCACGAGGACGATTGGCGAGTCGGTCCGGGAACCACTTTCCGCGAACATGAAGGCCGTGGCTATTGGAACGGCGACCGCTGGAGCGAGTGGTAAGAGCGAGGTCTGAATATAAAGGCAAAGCCGCCGGCATGGCCGGCGGCTTCTTTCGATTTTTACGCGTGTGGTTGAGCTTTGATAGGGTAGCGAAAGCCGCGCCGCAGCGAAATAACCGTGCGGCTGGGCCGCACGCAAGAACGGTGCGTGCGTTCAACTTTCAGCCAATCAGCTTGGCCGTTCCTGTGACTCCGACCGCCCCGGCCTCTCCGCTCGACGGTTAGGGTCACAAGGGAACAAACAAAATGGATCGCTCACCCGATCTTGTCACAATAGCACAATGAATGAATATGTTTTTGTCGGGCTGGTGACGATCGCAATCACATTTTTCGCCATGGGCGTCATGGATATCCTCGCGGTCGCGATCACGACACTCGGCAATTTGCTTTGACGAGTGTTGGCTGCATCGCTTGAGGCGCGCCGGCCGCATAGTCGTCCTTTCAATTTTCGAAACAACAACCGGCGCCACGCGCCCGCGTCCCGAACTCGACCGCGACGCACGTCGTTGGACCGCATAGCAACTTGCTGCACCGCGCACGCCGCTGGAACTCGGCTCCGGAAGCATGTCTCTTATCTGGATTGCGATGGGCTCCGAAATCCGGAACCGAGAACCGAAGCGAAGCTTCCGTTCAGTCGCTTCGTTCGGTGAGCGCGTCGCGCCCCCGCGGGTTTTTAGTTGTCTACTATGACGCCCGTACCATCGGCGTCCAGATTTCTCCTACGAGCCTGGAAAAAACGGTACGAATAAAACCGGCTGTTGGGCCTGATCCTTCACGACCATCATTAAACTTGGATCGTCATAGCCGCCCTGTTTTCTCAACTCACGAACTGTGCATTCGGCGTAAGAAAGTGCCGCCGCAACATCCGGCAAGTACGCGGCGCGAGCGTCATCCTCGAGGACCGGGTCCCTTCCATGTATTGTGAAGGAAAATCGCTGCAACAAACCTCCAAGGTCCTACATCGGCTGAATCTGTTCGGTTCAAGCCGCAGCAACGAGCCGCTGGCAACTCACTCTAGCAGCCGGCGCCCTGCATCAGAACAAAATTTTGATGTCCAGAGTGGTTTCTAAAGTCGGCCACTGGCGCGCTCGTTCTTCGGTGTGAACGCCGCCCCGACCGGCGTCGCCGGCCAGTCATCGAAAACATACCCGCGCGTGTTGATTGCCCTCGCTCTCCACCAGTCGTGTCCGTGTTTCATCTGTCTTCTTTTCCTCGGAAAGCGTCTCCTCCAAAGACTTCAC
>JBAPZR010000273.1:0-1873 GCA_049285335.1 Xanthobacteraceae bacterium
GATACCGACAATCAAAAGCTGCGCAAAAAAGGACTGATGCTGCGCGTGCGGCGAATCGGCGGCCGTTATTTTCAGACAATCAAAGCAAGCGGCAATTTGGCGCCTATTGAACGCGACGAATGGGAAACCGAGATCGCGACGGACAAACCAGATCTGAGTCTGGCCAACGGCACCGCGCTCGAACCGCTCATAACCAACAAACTTCGTCGGCGGCTCAGGCCTTTGTTCGAGACACGAGTGCGGCGTGCGATCTATTCCGTTGTCGACAACACGCACGCGATTGCATTGTCCGTGGACCGCGGCACGATTGATACCGGTACTCGCTCAGTGCCATTGTGCGAGATCGAACTCGAGCTAAAGCGCGGCAGCGCAGCGAAACTGTTCGACGTTGCGCGGGAGCTTACCCGGACGCTTCAGGCGCGGCTTGCGGTTAAGAGCAAATCTGAACGAGGCTACGAGATCATTGACGGCCAACAGGAACTGCCGATCAAAGCTGTCCCAATCGGCCTGTCCGCCGATGCAAGCACGCGCGATGCTTTCAAGATGATTGGCCTCGCCTGTCTGAAGCAGGTCATTGACAACGAGTCGGCTCTCATTAACGGCGATCCCGAAGGCGTGCATCAGATGCGGGTAGGGCTCCGTCGGCTGCGCGCGGGTATGTCGTTGTTTGCTGTTTTGTTGCACGATCTGCAAACGACAAAAATCAAGGCCGAACTCAAGTGGCTAGCGGGAGAACTGGGCCCAGCGCGCGAGTTCGAGGTGCTTGTGAACCGCGTCATTGCGCCGATGAGGAGGCAACGTAGCTACTGGCGCGGCATGCCATCACTATCACACGAGATTGCGGAGAGGCGTGACGCGGCGCAAAAAGGCGCGCGGGATGCAGTGCAGTCTGCTCACTTCCGCAAACTCATCCTTGACGTTGCGGCATGGCTAGAGGTTGGGCAATGGACGAATCCACAGGACGATCTCGTCCGCGACCGCGGCGACCTCCCGATCGCGGTTTTCGCGGCCGAGCAGTTGACACGGCGCTGGCGCAAGGTTCGCAAAATAGACAGTGCGCTGGCCCGGCTTAACACGCACAGCCGCCACAAGCTCCGCATACAAGCCAAGAAGCTGCGCTATGCGACGGAATTCTTTTCGAGCTTATTCACGAGCAAGCGAGCGGTGAAGCGGCGCAAGCAATTTCTCGCCGCCCTCGAGCGCCTTCAGGATGGGCTCGGCGACCTTAACGACATCTCCGTGCACAAAGAGCGGATCGCGGCAATGGGTACCCATCACCGGCGATCGAACCCGAGCCGCGTCTTTGTTGCTGGGCTGCTGACGGGGCGCGAAGACGCGCGGACCGAAGCTGCTATGAGAGCTGCAATGGAGGCATACGCGGATTTGAGCGTCGTAAAGGCGTTTTGGCGATGAGGCTGATGCCCTCTGAGATGGCAATGCTGCGCTCTCCCAGTCCCGTTGGACCCAGGATTGAGCTTTGACATAGGCCACAGTGCGATCGGGAGGTCGATAAAAATGCTAGTTAAATTCTCAGAGTCGGCTAAATGAGCAGACCTGAAGCGGTTTCTGAGCCCGGCAAAATTCTGCCACTGACGAAGCACGCAGCAGCCAGTGTCGCGTCAGTAAAAGGGCCAAATTTGTCGAGCCGGCAAATAAGCGAACGCAAGTTCGCTGCCGCGCAGGTAATCGAACGGCAAGATCACGATTCCTATAGCATGACAGCTTTCGCTGATGTCATGGACCGTTCGCTGCATGCGGCGGTTGCACGCTTTACCGGCGGACTGTCGCCAGCCGCGCTTACGCAAGCCTACCTCGACTGGGCAACGCATTTGGCCAACGCACCTGGCAAACGGCTCCAACTTATCGACAAAGC
>JBAPZR010000274.1:0-2098 GCA_049285335.1 Xanthobacteraceae bacterium
TGTCAATATTGCGCCCAATCTTGTCTTGACTGGCGGCGAGCTGGTCCACTGTTTGCTCCAGCGTGGCGAGATCCGCCGCTATTTGATGCACCTGCTCGGGGTCGATGGAGGGAGTGGCAGGTGTGACCGCCGCGGGCACGGTCTGCGCAACCGTTGCCACTTGCGCCCCCGGCACGGAAGGATGAACAGCAGTCCTTTCGTCATCGCCCAGTGGCTTCGTCCAGCCAAGCTGCTCGACCCAGTTCGCGATCATCTGCTTGCTCTCCGACGACCATCCAAGTTCCGGAGCCTTTGCCGCGAACATCTCCTTGGCTGCCTCGCCGTAAGGTTGCCAAGCCAAGGCGGCTGCAACGCCAATACAAATGGCGAGCAGGTAACGGGTGAACCCTCTCGAGCCTCGCTTTTTCGTCTGGTTTTCTATTGCCAGCAGGCGATCATAAATTGTCTTTAACGCCAAAGACTCGTTATGGAGATGACGACCAATCCCCGCCATAACGTCATGCAAATCACCTCGGGGTTCTATTTTTTCAAGCATTTCATCCCCCACGAATCATTAGCGCGCTTCTTAACTTAAGGTGTTGGTGATCGCGATTTTAGTGGATTTATCGCGGCGTTATTGCGGCCGCATCCCCGGTTCCACCTAAATCTTAGCCCCATTGAGGCGGACGATTTTGTTTTCGGAGTAAGCGGACACGTCTTCGCGCCTCTATGCTTTCCACACAAGCTCGCCGTTTACGCCAATTAGGCTGCGAGCCTGCAGCTGTTGGCGTACTCGCTTGAATTCCTCGCGCGGGCTCTGGGCGTCACGGTCGAGCACGCCGCGAACGTAGAGTTCCTCGCGCCAGGCGGTAAGCTGAACAACGATGGTTCGGGCTGGCAATTGCAGCGTCGCCGGCGCAGGCTGTCCACTTGTGGCCGCGCATTCGTCGAGAGCAGCAAGTGCAAGCCGCTGGCGGTCCGAAAGTTTGCGTGTGACGGCCCGCCGTTGGATTGGGCCCTCAACTGGCAATACGACCAAGGACGTGATCGGGTCGCCATCGGCATCCGTACCAAGCTCGATGCGCTCAAGTCGCGAAACTATCTCGGTGCCTTCCGCGAAGTCTTTGGCAAGCTCGACCGTAACGATCACTTCGCCGGTGGCAGTGCGTTCCACTTTCAGTTGGCTTTCAACTGCTGCACTCAGGCTTGTGTGGCCGCGTGGCCGGCTGGCATCAATTCCGCAATGGTGAACGATAACGACCGCGCAGTTTAGTTCTTGCGCCACTCTTTCAGCCGCCGCCAAAAACCGGGCCATGTCCTCATCTTTGCTCTCGGAGCCGACGAGGCTGCGGTTGAGAGTGTCCAAGAAAAGGACTCCCGGAAGAGCCGTTCCGAGTTGAGCTTTGATCGAAGCGATAAGCTGTCCGGATTTTGCGACCAGGTCGAGGGAGGCGGTGAGTAGAAAGAACGGCGCAACCCGTGGTGTCGGCGAAACGCTTTTATGCGAGCTGGGAAACCGTGACGGCCTTCCAGTGCAACATAGACAACGGGCGCCTGTTGCACCTTGTGGCCGCGGTAATCCCAGCCGAGCGCGATATGCAGGCCAAGATCCGCCGCCCAGAATGATTTTCCGCATTTTGGAGGTCCCCATATGACGGCGAGCTCAGCGCCGGCGATCAGTCCCTTCACAAGGTAGTTACGGTGCGTCGCGTCGAGCTTGATATTTGCAAAAGCCTGCAATGGGTAAGCGACCGGCAGATTTTTGATCGCTGGTGCTGCATCGCTGCTATGCGGTTCGTCCGGCCCTATTCCGAATTCCTCTGCGCTCTCGACTGGCGGCACATCAGCGCGTAGATCGCTGTCGTTAAAGTCGAGGTACGCTTCGCCTAGCGCCTCGGCGCGATCGTCTCGCAGCAGGCTCATGCGGCGTTTGCTCGTTTAGTAATGCTTCGATGCGCTTGTTGATTTGCGCCTTGGCGACTTGATCTTCTCGGCAATAGAATCTGGACCGTCATGACGATGTCCTGCAGGGCATCGCGCGGGGCTTGCTGACAGCCGAGGCTTGGCGCAATTACAGCACGCTCTTGAATACCAATCACGCTCCCGGCCAGGGCCGCGC
>JBAPZR010000275.1:0-3793 GCA_049285335.1 Xanthobacteraceae bacterium
CTATGAAGCTGACCGTGCAACAAAAGAATGAGTTTTTACAACGGCTCGACGCAGCGGGGAGAGCCATTCATTAAGCGGTGCGGTCAAACCGCTTTTGGGGGTAAAGCGGACATCGCTTCTGCGGGGAAGCTTCATGGCGTTGCCCCACGCGCTTGAGCTACCCTTCGCAAAAAAGCAGAAGGTGCCCACGAGCCAAGATCAGTTCAGTTCCTGGTGCCCTTTGTTAGGTCGTGCTTTTATTCCCAGCTCCGTACTGAGCTTCAAAATTGGCCCATCAGTTCGAGTGCCTTCGCAAAACTTTGGTCAGCGAACAACAGCACAAGGTTGACGAGGACAATGATAAACCCGACCGACACGATCGTAATGTCGGTTTGCGTTTGGGTCTGCGCCTTACGTCTTCGTGCAGATACCGCGGGTAAATCTGTTGGCATGGATCTGTCTCCCGCTGAGAAGGTCGGGGCCCATCATAGTTTCAGCTCGCAGCTTTGGCTGTGCCGTTAGTCACACTCCTCCGTCGAGGCCTTTTTGTTCGGTGCGTTGAAGTGATGAACGGGAAGCTTGGAAGCAATAGCTATTCTTTCGCACACATCAATCATCTTCCAATATGTCAGCGAGGCCGCGGACCAAGCGGGTATGGCGGTCTTCGGCAAGTCGCCGATCGGCCGAGGTCGGATTTGCGCCTATGCCCAGATAGCGTTCGGCAATTTCCGGACGGCCGAGCAGTTCGCGCCCGCTTCCCTGCAGCGTGATGCGTCCCGTCTCCATGACGTAAGCGCGGTCGGCAATGGCAAGCGTCATCTGCGCGTTCTGTTCCGACAGCAAAATCGCAATTCCGTTCGCGCGCAGGCGGTCGATGAGGCGAAAAATTTCTCCCACGAGCGTTGGCGCCAAGCCCAGCGACGGCTCGTCGAGGACGAGAAGTTTCGGCTCGGTGATAAGTGCCCGGGCGATCGCCAGCATCTGCTGTTGTCCGCCGGAGAGATTGCCCGCCGCTGCATCAAGTCGCTCGCGCAGCGGCGGAAACAACTCGCATACGGCCGCGATGCGGCCGCGGATCCAGCTCTCGTTACGATGTCGCCGTAGCGCGTAGGCGCCAAGCTGCAGGTTATCGGCAACGGTCAATCCGGCAACGACTTGGCGGCCCTCAGGCGCATGCGCCATGCCGAGCCGGATGCGCTCCGATGGCGGCGAGCGCTCGACCAACCGGCCAGCCAAGCGGATTTGACCATGCCGTACAGGTAGAAGCCCAGCGACGGTCCTCACCAACGTCGTCTTGCCAGCACCGTTGGCGCCGATCAGTGCGACGATTTCGCCGGCGCGAACCTCGAGATCGACGCCACGCAGCACGATGAGATCGCGGTATCCAGCCTCGATCGCGGTCAATTGCAGCATTCAGCAGGCCTTTGCTTCCATGCCGAGATAGGCTTCTATGACGCGCGGGTCGCGTTGAATTTGGCGCGGCGTCCCGCGTGCGAGAGGTCGGCCCAGATCGAGCACGATGACCTGATCGGCGACATCCATCACCAGCGTCATATTGTGCTCGACCACAAGGATCGTCAGCCCGGCATCGCGCACCGCGCAAAGCAGAGCGGCAAGCTCGACGGTTTCCGAGTCGTTGAGGCCCGCGGCCGGCTCGTCAAGAAGGAGAAGCCGCGGCCGCGCCATCAATGCACGACATACTTCGAGCAGTTTCTGTGCGCCCATCGGCAGTGTGGTTGCGGCCACATCGCGGAATCCGGCCAAGCCGACCAGGCCGAGCAGCGCTTCGCCGTGTCGGCGCAGCGATCGTTCCTCGCGCATGGCCGGCGGCAGCCATAGCATATGCTCTACAGGGCCCCGCCTAACTTGGCGGTGCGCGCCAGCAAGAAGATTCTCAAGAGTGGTCATGCCGGGAAGAACGCGCGCCGTCTGGAAGGTGCGCAGGAGACCGAGAGCGGCGACGTCGCCAGGCGCCAGGCCACGCAGTGATCGCCCATAAAACTGCACCTCTCCACGATCGGGGGGAAAGAGATTAGTGACGAGATTGAACACCGTGGTCTTGCCGGCGCCATTGGGGCCGATGAGTGCGGTAATGCTGCCATCTGGCACCGAGAAGGAAATGTCGGCGACCGCCTGCACGCCCCCGAATCTCTTGGCGAGGCTGACGGCTTCAAGTGCCGGCGCGCTCGTCGCGACGACCTGTCGCCGACGCTGCGCCGGCCGGTCGCGCGCCGGAGCGGTTTCTTCCGCGAACGTGCGCGGTGGGGCGGCGCTAACAAGCCGTCCAGCCAGCCGCCAGATTCCGCCGACCATGCCGTCTGGCAGATATTGAAACGCCAGCACTAGGACCGCGCCTTCGACCAGTGTCTTGTAGAGAGCGATTGGCTGGAACGCGATCGGCAAAAGCGTGAGTAGGGCCGCTCCCGCCAGTCCACCCACCAGCGTTCCCTCGCCGCCAACGATCAGCATTGCGATCATCTCGAATGAGCGTGGCGTCGCGACCATCTCCGGCGACAAAAAGTGAAAATCAAAAGCTAAAAGACTGCCCGATAGAGAGGCGAGCACGGCGCTGATTACGAAAGCGGCCATCTTGTGTCGCGGCACGTTGATGCCCAGCGCCTCGGCTGCGGTCTGGTCAGCGCGAATGGCTTGGAGCGCGCGGCCGAAGTCCGAACGCATGGCGCCCGCCAAAGCCGCGATCAACAACACGATGATAGTCAGCGTCAGGTAGTATATCGCGCGCGGGCTGGCGAATATGAACGGTCCCAGTGCAAAGGCGGGAATCCCAACCAACCCCGATGGACCGCCAGTGACCTCGGTGAGACCGACCGTCAACGAATCCATGAGAAGGCCAAATGCCAGAGTCGCAAGCGCCAGATAGGCGCCGCGGAGCCGCATGGTGACCGCTGACAAGAGCAACGCGCAGAGACACGAGATTACGATTCCGGCGATAGTGCCAAGGAACGGTGATATGCCGTAATGGGTCGTCAGAATCGCCGCCGCATAGCCACCGAGCGCCATGAACCCGGCCTGACCGAGATTAACCTGCCCGGCATAGCCCATCAGGACGTCGAGCCCGAGGACTGCGATGAACAGAATGAGCGTGATGACGAGCGAGCTCATGATGCCGCCGCTGACTAAGTAGGGCAGCGCAATGAACAGCAAAAGCAGCAGCGCCGCGGCCAGCATTACAATGCCCGGGCGCGGGCGAACCACCGAGCGTGTCACGCGCAGTTCCTCGCGCACATCGTGACGGCGTTGGCGGCCCGACACGAACAGCCCCTGCGGTCGGAACAACAACGTAGCCAGTAAAAGCGCCAGCGCCAGCCCATCCGCGAACAACGACGAGACATAACCGGCAGCGAGTTGCTCGGCGACACCGAGGAATAGTCCTCCCACGACGGCGCCCGGTAGCGAATTCATGCCGCCGAGAGCCACGGCGGTAAACCCAGCATTGGTGAAGAAGCTGCCGGCGTCGAATTGCAACGACATGATCGGCGCCACGACCGCGCCGCCGACCGCGCCGATGAGCGCGGCCAGCCCGAAACTGAAGAGGGTAAGGCGCGCCACATCGATACCCACGAAGCGCGCAGCAAGCGGGTTCTCGGCGCATGCGGAAAGCGCCTTGCCCAAGGCGGTGTGCGCCATCAAAAACCAAATGCCGATGATGATGATGACAGCAAAGGCGGCGATCCACAGCCCCTGGGACGGCACCAAAATGCCGAAAACGTCGATCGGCTCTTCACCGGAAAATGCAGTCACGGCATAGGGCTGACTGCCCCACACGACCAGTGCCAAGCCGTTGATGAAGGTC
>JBAPZR010000276.1:0-4283 GCA_049285335.1 Xanthobacteraceae bacterium
GAAGTCGACCGTCAAGCCGTCGGCGGGCCGTGCCTCGGTCGGCCCGGCGATCGTCACCAACGTTCCTCCGGCTCGAATCAGGCCTGCGGACCGCTTCGCGATGTCGCCGCCGAGGACATCGAACACCAGATCGACTCCGCCGACATCTTCCAGAGTGTCGTTTTCGAGGTCCACAAACTCCTGCGCGCCGAAGTCGAGCGCCCTCTGACGGCCGGCAGCGCGCCCGGTACCGATGACGTACGCCCCGGCCTCACGTGCGAGCTGGGTTGCCATCGAACCGACTACGCCGGCCGCACCGTGCACAAGGACGCTCTGCCCCGCTTGAAGGCGGCCGTGCTGGAACAGTCCCTGCCACGCGGTGAGGCCGGAGATTGGCAGGCTCGCGCCCACCGTGAAGTCGACGTCGCCCGGCAACGGCGCGAGGTTGCGTGCCTCGATGGCTACATATTCCGCCAGGGTGCCGTCGCGATACCAGTCGGCGAGGCCGACCACTCGCTGTCCTACCGACAGTCCCGTGGTGCCGTAGCCGAGAGCGGTAACCACTCCGGCCAGCTCGTGGCCGAGGATCGACGGTGTTCGGTCACGGTCGCGGCGATCGGTCCAGGTCGAGGGCCACTCCGTCTCAGTCGGGACGTATCCCGACGCATGAATCTGAACGATGACGTCGTTTATCGCTGCCGGCGGCTCGGGCCGCTCCGCCAGCTTCATGCCGGCCGGTCCCGGGGCCCGATCCGTTACCACAATCGCCTTCATGATAATTTTCTCCCCGGTTGTTTGTCTCCTTGCTGGAAATGCTGCAGGAATGGAAAGCCCATTCGACCTCGAATGAGGGCAGAACCGCGTCCCCAAGTCCTCACGGACCAATTCGTAGGATGGAACAGTCGGACCTTTCCGGCGACTGCCCGCGCACCACAAGCCGCGGTGCTGTGATAAACGCGAAACTCGCATCGCCGCATACGGTTCCCAAGCTCAGACGACAACGTTCGTCCCTGATACAGGTACTTTGATAGGGGACTGAAACGATTGCGGCAGGACACAGCCAATGTCTCAGATGGGTCATAAGCGGACATCGCGGGAAACGAGCGTCATGTCCGCTTTACCCCCGAAAGTGGACATTGGCTGCTGCCTTTTGGATGTCCGCTTTGTGCCAAAGGCAGACTCGCGCAGTGCAACAACTAGTAGCTACTCGATCACTTCGTCTGCGCGGAGTAGGAAGGGCGCCGGGATTGTCAGGCCAAGTGCTCTGGCGGTCTTAAGGTTGACCACCAACTCGAATTTGGTGGGCTGCATAATTGGCAGATCAGCTGGCTTTTCTCCCTTGAGAATCCGGCCGGCATAACCTCCAGCCTGCCGATATGTGTCGACGAAGTTGGTTCCATAACTCATGAGGGCGCCGGCCGCACAACCCTGACGCTCGCTGGAAATAGTGGGAATTAAATGGCGCAAAACGAGTTCTGCTATCTGTGAGCGGTTACTTACGAATATCGCGTCGCTTCCGACCACGAGCGCTGCTGCCCCCTGCTGGACCGCAGCCTCGATTGCACCCGCGATTTCGTTCGGGGCGCTGGCGCTGACGACGACGATCTCTTGCCCGAGGGCACGGGCGGCTTCCTCTACGCCTTCTGTGTCCTGCGCGAAGACGGTGGGGTTCTTTGGATTGGTCAGCAGTGCAATTTTCGTTGCAGTAGGGAAGAGTTCGTGCAGTAACTCTAGTCGCTTTGGTGCGAGTTCACCGCTGATCAACGGGACCCCGGTGACGTTGCCACCCGGCCGATTGAAGCTTGCAACAAGCCCTGCTGAGACGGGATCAACCGCGGTTGTAAACACAATCGGAATGGTTTGGGTCGCTGCCATCGCTTCCCGGACACGAACCACGCTGCCACCGGCGAGGATGAGATTTACCTTTCGGCCGACAAGATCGGCTGCCATCGTCGGCAGGCGTTCTAAATGGCCTTCAGCCCAGCGATATTCAATCCCTCCGTTAGGCCACTTCTAAATCCGGCCATGTAAGGCTCCTACTCCGCCGCCGAGACGGCATAAAGCGAGCCGATGACCGGATCCACTGACTGCTGCGCGTAAGCGACAAGTGGCCACGACGCGGACGTAACAACGATAACTGTGATGAATTCTCGTCGCCTCATGGCCTCGCCCATGCAGAGGGTACTTCGAGTCTAAAAGAATATCACATTTTCGGATCGCGAGTTGTGCCGTTCGTTACACCAACGGCGGCGGCTCGCTGATATCTCGCCGAGATACTGGCACAGCCAGCGATGCTGGGCATGGATGACAACGTGAATCCCGAGTCAGTTGCATGGGCTCAATGTGCGGAACCCACCATGTGCGAGGCGCGTTTTCTATGAGAGGTGCGCCCGTGAGATTACTGCCGCGAAAGATAATCAGCTGGCTTTTTGGTGAACTCGCCGGGTTGCTGATTGTGTTGGTTTCATTCGCCGTAATCGCTCAAACACAGCCGGGTCCGCCGCTCCGGGACGGGCTTCCGCGACAGCCGCGCCTAACGTTGACAGCCCAAGACGAATACGTCATTCGGGAGAATCTCTTAACGGATTCGGGTCTGCCGAGGGAAAGGTCTGCGCCCGACACCATCGGCGACGTCGTGCCACAAAACATCAAACTGTACCCATTGCCTCCCGTGATCGTGCAAAAAGTGCCAAAGGCGCAGGGGCATCAGTTTGTTGTCAAGGACGACAACACGGTGATCCTCGTCGGTTCCAACGATCGGCGCGTGGTAGACGTGATAGAAAAGAAGTCGAGCGATTAACTCTTCAACCGATGCTCACTCGTCGCAGTGTTGTCCATCAATTTGGGGCCAGCCTTGCCGCCCTAGCCGCAGCGTCGGTCGCAAGCGCCGATACTTATCCAACGCACCGCGTAAAAATCATCACGACTGTCGCGCCTGGCGGCACAGTTGACGTGCTCGCCCGCTTGATCGCTCAAAAGCTTTCCGAGAGTTTGGGGCAAAATTTCTATGTCGAAGACATTCCGGGAGGTGGCGGCAAAATGGGTGCTGCGGAGGCGGCGCGGTCCGCACCCGACGGCTATACGATACTGTTCGTGTTCAACAGTTTCATCACTGATATCAGCCTGTATTCCGATGTTCCCTACGATCCGATCAAAGATTTTGCGCCGGTAACGTTGGTGGCGACTTCGCCATATGTGCTGATGGTTCCCCCGTCACTTGGCATTCACAGCGTGCAGGAATTGCTATCGCTGGTGAAAGCGAATCCCGGCAAGTACAGCTATGCCGCGCCCGGCAACCCTGTCGATGAGATGTTCAGGCTCTCGAACGGACTCGACATCGTGCGTGTTCCCTTCAACAGCGCGCCCCCGGCTATTGCCTCGACTATTGGGGGCTTTACGCAAATGACGTTCACCTCGATTGGCGCAGCCGTTCCGAGCATTAATGCAGGGAAATTGGAGGCGCTAGCAGTGACTAGCCACAAGCGCTCACCTGCGCTTCCGGATGTGCCAACATTGGCGGAAGCGGGACTGCCCGAGCAGGAGGCTTCTTTCATGCAAGGGGTCTTAGTTCCAGCGGCAACACCCAAGATCATCGTCAATCAGATTCAAGGTGAGATCGCGCGCATCATCGCGCTGCCGGATGTTATCCAACGACTGGCCGCTCTAGGGCTTGAGCCTGTTGCTGACACACCAGAAGAATTCGGCACCTACATAAAAACGGAGATTGCGCGCTGGGGCGACATCATCCGCAGGTCAAACCTAAAGGTTGAATGAGTTGAATTCACCGGCATGTCCGCTTTGGGTCATAAGCGGACATCACATCAGGGTCTGCGGCATGTCCGCTTTACCCCCAAAAGCGGACATCACTGAGCGCGATCGCCATGTCCGCTTTGAACCAAAAGCAGACATCCGATAGCCATTCGATCAGTTCGTCAGCGCCATTGCGGCGAGCCGTTCGCGATGACAACCCATCCCAGTCGCGGACACGTAATCCTTACTTAGCGGGCCTGAGGCGGGTCGCTTTTCTATTCAGAACTCGGGCGGCCTTACTTCCGAACGCGATATGCAGCCGTGAAATTTCAGCAGTGGACTTTGAGCCGCAGAGATTTCTGTTGCCTATTCACCCGACGATGCTGTCTGGAGATCGGAGCCGACTCGACTCGGCAAATCTAGTGAGCCGCCTGAATCACGGGCCGAATGACGCGAATCGGCGCATGCACTTTGGTAAAGGCTTTCACCGCCACATCATCATGCAGCACAGTCGTGTCGAGCGTGCAATCGTTGAGAAGGTCCTGGTTGACAAT
>JBAPZR010000277.1:0-15991 GCA_049285335.1 Xanthobacteraceae bacterium
CACCGCCGACGTGCGCCGCCGCGCCAATCTCAGCGTCGTCTGCAATGCCTTGGTCATCGGGCTTCTGTTCGACGGCCGCCGCGCGGTTGGCGTGCGCGTGCGCGTTCGCGTCGGCGGCGAAGACAAGGATTTTTTCGCCGGCGAGATCATTGTCGCGCTCGGCGGCGTGCAGAGCGCGGATAGGAATCGAGCACGTCGGCCGGCTCGGCGCCGGGCGGCGTGTCCCGCCCCGCTTCGAGAAGCAGCACGCGCGTGGCGGAACGCGCGGACAACCCGATGCGCCGCCGCCGACAATAATGACATCGAACCCTGTCGTCATTGAGCGCACCATTCGATAGGACGGCCAATTTGGCCGGCCGTTACGTTGAACATCGCCGCGTCATGCTTTACTGGATCGACCGACGCAAGCCACGTCATTTTCCGACAGGATACCGACCATGGCCAAAACAAGTGCCGGCACCAATACCAAGTCGCTCGACGGCGTGATCGCCGCGATCGCCACTGCCGTCGACGACAACGGCGAGCCGGATTGCGAGCGATCGGTCGCGCTGGCGCGTTTCCTTCTCGCCAATGGCTGCGACGGACTCAATGTGCTGGGCACGACCGGCGAGGCAACATCGTTCTCGCTCGACCAGCGCCGCCGCGTGATGACCGCTTACGCGCGAAGCGATCTGCCGCTTAGCCGCATGATGGTGGGGACCGGCGCCGCCGCGCTTGCCGACGCAATTGCATTGACCAGACATGCTGCCGAGCTCGGCTTCGCCGGCGCACTGGTGCTGCCGCCGTTTTACTACAAGGCCGTCGCGGATGACGGTCTCGTCGCGGTGATCGAAGCCATCGTGACCGCAACCGCGGCGGAGCCCATTCCGCTTTATCTCTATCATTTCCCGGCGCAATCGGGCCTGCATTGGCACGTCGCGCTCGTCCGCCGCCTTTTGCAAACATTCGGCGAACGAATCGTCGGACTGAAAGACTCCTCCGGCGATATGGCCTATGCGCGCGAGGCGGCCGGCATCCTGCCGCGCTTTAATGTTTTCCCCTCAACCGAAGCGGCGTTGCCGGAGGCGCGCGCGGGGACATTCGCCGGCTGTATTTCGGCGACCGCCAATCTCAATGCCGATCTTTGCGCGCGCGCCTATCGTTCGGGCGACGCGGTGGCGTTGGGTGAGGCAGTCGCGATCCGCAAACTCTTCGATGGCAAGCCGCTGGTCCCCGGCGTCAAGGCGCTGCTCGCACATATCCATGACGATCCAAAATGGGGCCGTGTGGAGCCGCCGCTGGCGCAATTCCCGACTACCGATCGGGCGGCCGTCATCGCCGGCTACGACGCCGTGCGCGCCCGGCGCGTTGCCTAGCAAACCCTGGGGCAAGCGGATTTACGGTCGGTTTTAGGGCGATCGCTGCCTTCCCGCAGCCTGTGGCGTTGACGCTGAGGCGTTGCGCTCCTATAAGCCCGGCTCCCCTGTCACGACAGTTCTGTGTTCAGCACGCTATGGCCAATACCAAATCCGCCAAGAAAGCCGCCCGCCAGTCCGAACGCCGGGCCGCCATCAATAAATCGCGGCGCTCGCGCATGCGCTCGGCGACGCGCAAGGTCGAGGAAGCCATCGCCACCGGCGACCGCGCCGGTGCGCTCGCGGCCATGGCGGAAGCCGAACCTGCTTTGATCCGCGCCGCCCAGAAAGGCATCGTTCATCGCAACGCCTCACAGCGAAAAGTGTCGCGGCTCGCGCAGCGGATCGCCAAACTCGAAAAGAAATAAGCGTTCGGTGCGCGGGGCGCGCGAAACTAATTCCTTATTATTGCATTCTCTGGTCATGCGATCCGAATTGTGGATTGCAATCAAACTGTTGCATTATTGTCACTGCGCACTCTAAATATCCGGGAAGCGAGCCGTCGTAGCAATTTTGACGCGTCCAGGATGCGGATTTTTATTTGCTCCGACCCACGGCAGCGACGGGTACCCCGTTTTTGCGCGCAAAATAATCGAAGAATAATGAAAGGGTTACCGCTTATAGAAGCGCGTGGAGTTTGAATCTTAGGGAATCCGATCGTAATTAGTTTTATTTGTTACGATTGTTCGTTTTATTCCGTTCGCGGGCCTGTCACATATGGCAGAATTGTGAATCGTTAAAGCGACTCAATACTTTGCTCCCGCGAAACCGGCTTCGTCTAATCTCAGCTCCACCGGCGCGCTTCTGAAAGTCCAATGTTGACGCGGCTTTTGCGGTTGCGGGCTGTAAATCGCGTGCTACCGTTCAAGTCCCTTCCAGTCCTGAAGGTCTTCAACAATCAGGCAGTGGAAACCCATTGAAGTAATGGGGCGGGATGGTTGTGTTCGAAGAGTTGGGTTCAAAGTTTTGCGTATCGGTATGGCGATTGGTGCGGCTTCGGTTTTTACAAAGGTTGGAAAACATACGAACGGGTCTCGTTGCGGCGTAGCGCGATGCGCCAGGCGTCAGCGACGACATTCGGACCCGGGAGCGACGGAGGTTGGGGGGCATGATGACGATCATTCTTCAATTCTGGATGGCGGCTGCAAACCTTCCTCGGCCTGAAGCTCAGTGGCCCGGAGTCTATCAGCCCGGGGCTCGATCGAGCGGCTGACGCCGCGATCAAGGCCGGCAGCCTAATGCCTATGTGAGCCAACGCGTTCACTTCCCCTCGATATGAGTGCCTAGCGTATCCGCGAAGCCGGGATCGTCTGTCTTGACGCGCTCGCTTCAGTCACTCCTCCAAACGAAAAAAGTAACGCCATGATAAGCACGGATCAGGAGCGCTGGCGAAGGGTCAAGGATCAGCTGCGCGCTGAACTCGGCGAGGACGTATTCAGCAGTTGGTTCGGGCGCATGGAGCTCGAAGCCGTCGATGCAGGCTTGGTGCGGCTGTCGGTGCCGACCCGCTTTCTGCGCAACTGGATTCAATCGCACTACAGCGAGAAGGTTCTGCTCAAGTGGCAGTCGGAGCAGCCCGATGTCACGCGGCTTGAATTAAGCGTCCGATCGTCGACTATTCGGCTGCCGCCGGCGCGACCGAAAGCGCCCGAGCCATTGCCGCTGCGCGACGGCCGCGAAGCCTTCATCGACGGCGGCAACGCGCGCGCGAGCGTGCCGATCATGAGCGTGCACGAAGCGCTCGGGGGCTCGCCGCTCGACCCGCGTCTGACGTTCGAGACATTCATCGTCGGTCGCTCGAACACGCTCGCACACGCCGCCGCCAAACAAGTCGCCACCAGCCGGCGCGGCGAGCCGCTGATGTTCAATCCGCTCTACATTCACGCCGCGGTTGGATTGGGCAAAACCCATCTGCTGCAGGCGATCACCTGGGCCGGTAATGGCAACAGCGATCGCAAGATACTTTATCTCACCGCCGAACGATTCATGTATGGCTTCGTCTCGGCGCTGCGATCGCAAACCACGCTCGCGTTCAAGGAAGCGGTTCGCGCCATCGATGTGCTCGTCATCGACGATCTGCAATTCCTGCAAGGCCGATCGACGCAGGCCGAATTCTGTCACACGCTCAACACCCTGATCGATGCCGGCCGCCAGGTCGTGATCGCGAGCGATCGTCCGCCCGCGGATCTCGAAAGCCTCGACGATCGCGTGCGCTCGCGGCTGGCCGGAGGTCTCGTCGTCGAGATCGGCTCGCTCGGCGAGGAGCTGCGACTGGAGATCCTGAAAAGCCGCATCGGCGCCGCCCGCCTGCATCATCCCGGCTTCGAAGTACCGCAACCGGTTCTTTCATTCATCGCGAAATCAGTCACCCATAACGGGCGCGACCTCGAAGGAGCGGTCAATCGGCTCCTGGCGCACAGCAAGCTCACCGGCCAGCCCATCACTGTCGAGATGGCCGAACGCGAGATGCGCGACTTGATCCGGCCGGCTGAGCCGAAGCGGGTTAGGATCGAGGACATCCAGCGCATCGTCGCCCGCCAGTACAATGTCAGCCGCGCCGACCTGCTGTCGTCGCGGCGCACCGCCAATGTCGTGCGCCCACGGCAGGTGGCGATGTATTTGGCGAAGGTTCTTACCCTGCGCTCGCTTCCTGAAATCGGCCGCCGTTTCGGTGGACGCGACCACACCACCGTGCTCCATGCGGTCCGTAAGATCGAAAGCCTGGCCGGCAATGACAGCGCCTTTGCGGAGGAGATCGAGGCGCTCAAACGCCAGTTGCAGGACTGACCCCGCGGGCGAGGCTGCCGACTAAGTTCCTATGAAAGGGATGGAAAAGGATGGAAAAGGCCCAGCCCCCTAAGGGCCGGACTTGCCGAAAGCGTCGCGCCGCGCCACCTTTGTCCTCCGCTGCGGCGTCGCCGCTTGTTCAACGGATCTCGCGATGAAGGTTACAGTAGAGCGTTCGGAATTACTGAAATCGCTGGGCCACGTTCATCGCGTGGTCGAGCGCCGTAATACCATTCCAATCCTCGCCAATGTGCTGTTGCATGGCGATCGCTCCAAGCTTTCGCTCAAAGCCACCGACCTCGATATCGAAGTCACCGACACCATCGCCGCCGAGGTCGCGCCCGGCGGATCGACGACGGTGCCGGCTCACATGTTCTTCGACATCGTGCGCAAGCTGCCCGAAGGCTCGCAGATCGTGCTGGAATCCTCCGGCGATCGCGCGGCTTTGGCGATCCGCGCCGGCCGCTCGCGTTTCACCCTGCAGACGCTGCCGGAAAGCGATTTCCCCGACCTTGCCGCCGGGGAGATGACGCACAAGTTCACGCTCAAAGCCTCCGATCTTAAGCGGCTCATCGACAAGACACAGTTCGCGATCTCAACCGAAGAGGCGCGCTATTATCTCAACGGCATCTATCTGCACGCCGCCGGCGCGGCAAAAGCACAGACGCTACGCGCGGTCGCGACCGACGGCCATCGCCTCGCGCAGATGGAGCTTGAACTGCCGAGCGGCGCCGCCGGCATGCCGGGCATCATCGTGCCGCGCAAAACGGTCAGCGAAGTGCAGCGCCTGACGGAGAACGGCGATGCCGAGGTCTTGATCGAACTGTCGCCCGGAAAAATCCGCTTCACCGTCGGCGAGACCGTCCTGACTTCCAAGCTGATCGACGGCACCTTCCCCGATTATGCGCGCGTGATCCCCGTGAGCAACGACAAGGAACTCGTGGTCGACAAGAAAGAGTTCGAAGCAGCGGTCGATCGGGTCTCGACGGTTTCGAGCGAGCGCGGCCGCGCCGTAAAATTGTCGATCAACGCCGGACGATTACTGTTGTCCGTCACCAACCCGGATTCCGGCAGCGCCAACGAGGAACTCGAAGTCGAATACGAGGCCGACCCGATCGATATCGGGTTCAATTCCCGCTACCTTCTCGACATCGCCTCGCAAATCGAAAGCGAGGCGGCCGTGTTGAAACTCGCCGATCCCGGCTCGCCAACCCTCATCCAGGACAAGGATGCGCGCGGCGCCCTTTACGTCTTGATGCCGATGAGGGTTTGACAGGGATCGGCATCGGTAATCAGGTATCGAGATCGTCCCAATCCGCGATTCCCGATGGCTGATGTCCGCACTTGTCCGCCGCCTGACGCTGCATAACTTTCGCAACTATCACGCCGCATCGCTCGACGCCGATGCACGATCGATCGTGCTGGTCGGACCAAACGGCGCTGGCAAAACCAATCTGATCGAAGCCATCTCCTTCCTGGCGCCCGGCCGCGGCCTGCGCCGCGCCACGCTCGAGGAAGTTGCCTTCAACGAAGGCGACGGGTCGTGGGCGGTCGCGGCGGAAATCGAGGGCGCTTTGGGCCTCGCCACGCTCGGCACCGGCATCGAGGCTTCCGACAATGACGATGCGACCACCCAGCGCAAATCCCGGATCGACCGCGAACCGGTGTCTTCGGCGGTGGCGTTCGCCGATCATTTGCGCGTTGTTTGGCTGGTGCCGGCGATGGATACGCTCTTCACCGGCGCGCCATCCGAGCGGCGGCGTTTTCTTGATCGCCTCGTTCTTGCGGTGGACGCCGAGCACGCCGGCCGCGTCAATGCTTTGGAGCGATCGCTGCGCTCGCGGAACCGGCTTCTGGAAGAGGCGCGCCCCGACGCGCACTGGCTCGATGCCATCGAACACGAAACCGCCGAGCTTGCAGTCGCGGTTGCGGGTCTGCGCGCCGAAACGGCTCGCCGGCTCGACGGCGTTCTGACGCGCCGCAAGGACGCTCCTTTCCCGCCGGTGCAAATCGCGCTTGACGGTTGGTTGGAGCAGCTCATTCCATTGCATCCGGCAAGCGAAATTGAAGCGCGCTATCGGCAAGTGCTGCGCGACAACCGCAGCCGCGATGCCGCCGCCGGGCGCACCCTCGACGGGCCCCATCTCACCGACCTGAAAGTCGTTTATGCGGCTAAGGAAATCGCCGCCGCCGAGGCGTCGACCGGCGAGCAAAAAGCGCTTCTGATCGGCCTCGTCCTCGCCCACGCGAGACTGCTTTGTGAAATGACCGGCGCTGCGCCGGTCCTGCTGCTCGACGAGGTCGTCGCACATCTCGACCCGGCGCGACGAGCAGCGCTGCACGGCGAACTTGCGCAACTTGGTGCGCAGGTTTGGATGACCGGAGCCGATCCGGCCCTATTTCTTGAGATGGCTGGGAATGCGGTCACAGTCGAAGTCAGGGCGGGAAAATTGGAACCTAGCCACTAGAATGGCGGACGTCGGGTAGCGCACCCAGTTGCGTCCAAGTAGATGCGGATACTCGCATTTTGCAACGATCCGACGGGGAACCAGACCGCGGCCAAGGTCTTTAACTGCTTGCAGGAAACGTCCAAGCAGTAAGTAAAAAAATGTCGGAACAGGCGACCGATACGATCGTACGTAATCTGATCGAATCTCTTGAGCGGTTGCGCGCAGACCTGGACCGCATGGAACTTTGGACGGCCGTCCTCGACCGTTTCCAGCGTCCGGTTCCCGATTTCCAGCCGGGCGACCAGCACCTTTTGCCGCCCCGCTCGCGGCGTAAATTACGCCGTTCGCAAGCTTTGCCGCGATCTTAAAGCCTATCGGAACTGGCTCTCCCGGTTCGACAAGCGCGAGGGCAACTCGCGCTTCGCGCAGATTTTATAAGCTTCCTAAAACGGTCCTTTCGCGACAAAATCAGGCATCTCTTCGACGCGCTGCAAAACCTTGAAAAACGCCGATTCGACAATATCTTAAACAGGTCCTTTTTGCCCTGTACGCCCCTCTTTTTTGGTGTACAAGATTCACCGATTCACCCGTATCTTTGTGAGCGATTCGAAAGCGCCCGCATGGCCGAACCCGTCCGCAAGGAAATCCCGGCAGCTTCCGATTATGACGCGGAGTCGATCAAAGTCCTCAAGGGACTCGACGCCGTGCGCAAGCGGCCCGGCATGTATATCGGCGATACCGACGACGGCTCGGGCCTGCATCACATGGTCTACGAGGTCGTCGACAACGCGATCGACGAAGCGCTCGCGGGCTTCGCCAAGGAGGTCACCGTCATCCTTAATCCCGACGGTTCCTGCACCGTGCGCGACGACGGCCGCGGCATTCCGACCGACATCCATAAGGGTGAGGGCGTCTCTGCCGCCGAAGTCATAATGACGCAGCTTCACGCCGGCGGGAAGTTCGACCAGAACTCCTACAAAGTTTCAGGCGGACTGCACGGCGTCGGCGTTTCGGTGGTCAACGCACTGTCGACCTGGCTTCGCTTGAGAATTTGGCGCGACGGTCAGGAGCATTTCATGGAATTTTCCGACGGCGAAGCGGTCGCGCCGCTCGCCGTCGTCGGCGCTGCGCGGGACAAACGCGGCACCGAAGTGACGTTCCTGCCGTCGCGGAAAACCTTCACCATGACGGAGTTCGACTTTGCGACGCTGGAACACCGGCTGCGCGAATTGGCCTTCCTCAATTCCGGCGTCACCATCGTGCTGTCCGACATGCGCCACGCGGTCGAGAAGCGCGAACAGTTGCGTTATGAGGGCGGCGTCGAAGCCTTCGTCAAATATCTCGACCGCAACAAGACGCCGCTTATTCCGAAGCCGATCGTCATCAAGGCCGACCGCGACGGCGTCATGGTCGAATGCGCCTTGTGGTGGAACGACGGCTATCACGAGACGGTGCTGTGCTTTACCAACAATATCCCGCAACGCGACGGCGGAACCCACCTCGCCGGCTTCCGCGGCGCATTGACGCGTCAAGTGACCGGCTATGCCGAGTCGGGCGGCGTTGCGCGCAAAGAGAAAGTCGCGCTGACCGGCGATGATTGCCGCGAGGGACTGACGGCCGTGCTTTCGGTCAAAGTGGCCGATCCGAAATTTTCTTCGCAGACCAAGGACAAGCTCGTCTCGTCCGAAGTGCGCCCGGCGGTCGAAGGCATCGTCAACGACATGCTCAATGCCTGGTTCGAGGAACATCCCACCGAGGCCAAGATCATCGTCGGCAAGGTGATCCAGGCCGCCGCCGCTCGCGAAGCCGCGCGCAAAGCGCGCGAGATGACCCGCAAGAGTGCGCTCGGCGTTACCTCGCTGCCGGGCAAGCTGGCGGACTGTCAGGAGCGCGATCCGGCCAAATCCGAGCTATTCATCGTCGAGGGCGAATCCGCCGGCGGCAGCGCCAAGCAGGGCCGCAATCGCGCATTTCAGGCGGTGCTGCCCTTGCGCGGCAAGATTCTCAACGTCGAGCGGGCGCGCATGGACAAGATGCTCTCCTCCGAGCAGATAGGCACGCTCATCACCGCGCTCGGCACCGGCATTGGCGCCGATGAATTCGCCATCGACAAACTGCGCTATCACAAGGTCATCATCATGACGGACGCCGATGTCGACGGCGCCCACATTCGCACGCTGCTACTGACGTTTTTCTATCGGCAGATGCGCGAACTCATCGATCGCGGGCACCTCTATATTGCGCAGCCGCCGCTCTACAAGGTCGCGCGCGGCAAGTCGGAGCAATATCTCAAGGACGAGCGCGCGCTCGAAGATTACCTCATCGATACGGGCCTCGACGAAGCGGTTTTGCGTTTATCGTCGGGCGAGGTGCGCGCCGGCAACGACCTGCGCCACCTGGTTGAGGAAGCGCGCAGCATCCGCAACCTGCTGCGCGGCCTGCACAGCCGCTATAACCGCCAGGTGATCGAGCAGGCGGCAATCGCCGGCGTGCTGCGCCCACAAGTGACGAACGACCCGGCGCAAGCGACCGCGGCGGCGGCATATATCGCCCGCCGTCTCGATGCTTTGACCGAAGAAGCCGAGCGGGGCTGGCACGGAACATTCGACGAAACCGGCTTCCGATTCGAGCGTACGCTGCGCGGCGTCAACGAAGTCGCGGTGATCGATCAGGCGCTGCTCGGCTCCGCCGATGCCCGCAAGCTCGATGAATTCGCACCCTCCCTGCAGCAGATTTACCCGCGGCCTACGCCGCCGGCGATGTTGCGGCGAAAGGACGAAGAGGTCCACATCCATGGGCCGGTCGGTCTATTCGAGGCGGTTACGAATGTCGGGCGCAAGGGCATTTCGCTGCAGCGTTACAAAGGGCTCGGCGAGATGAATCCCGAACAGCTCTGGGAGACCACGCTCGATACCAATGCCCGCTCGCTGCTCTGCGTCAACGTCAAGGAGATCGACGAGGCCAACACGATCTTTGACGAGCTGATGGGTGACAAGGTCGAGCCGCGCCGCGAATTCATCGAAGAGCACGCGCTGGTGGCGAGCGTCGATATCTAAGCCTGCGCGCAAGCGCGGCGGGTTCGGCGTGAACCGCCTTTAGCGACCCGACGTGATGGTCCCGCGCGCGGTCAGCACGACCCAACGACCGTCCTGCCGCTTGATCGTGTCGACCCGGCCGAGCCCCGGCAGAATGCTGCCGGCGCCGACATCAAACACACCGCCGTAGCGGCTTTCGACGAGCGCCGACCTTCCTGCACATCGTCGACGGTCCCGTCCTGCAGAATACGATCGACAATCTTCGGCAATTGATCCGACTGCGCCCCACCCGTGAGTGAGCCCGTTACGTCGGGTGCGGACGTCGACGCCGCGCGCCGGTCGAGTTGATCGAGTCGGTCGGCGATCTTGGTATATTGGCTCGTGCTGGCGCGGGCCGCGTTCTCGAGACTTGCCTTGATGGCGGTGATCTCGGCCAGCTCAGCTTTCATCTGCCGTGTGGCCTCGATCGTGTTATCCGTGGCGGCAGCCGGCCGCGCCGGAGAGATGAATTGCACCAGTCCCGAACCCGACACCGAGCCGACGAACGAACCGAAGGCGGCGGCGAAGGCGAGCGTTGCGGCGAGCATCAGAAAGCGGCGGGACTGGGCCGGCACCGCCTGAGCCTGTGCCGCGCTTGCGGCGTCATCGATGGACTCGTCCTTCGCCCCGTCATTGGCTTCGTCGGCAGCTTCGTCACGCGCCTCGGATTCTTGCGGTTCGTATTGTTGCGCTTCGTATTCTTGCGCTTGGTCGTACTCGCCTGAAATGTGCGGCGCTGTGACGAGCGGCAAATCCGTTATGCTCGGTTCAGCGGCCTCGTTGACGGCTTTGTCGCCGTCACCGGCGGCATGATCGGAACTCTCGGACATGTCTGATCTCCGAAGATTACGGCTGCCATTCGTTAACCACGTTTGCGTTAGCGTTTGGTTACCGCTCTATCACGCAGTCGAGGGCGCTCGAAAAATTCAGTCGGCCAAGCCGTTTTCGCGCGCGAGCTGTTTGAGCGAGGCTTCCGGCCGCGCGCCGATATGCTGGATGATTTCGGCCGCTGCGAGCGCCCCGAGCCTGCCGCAGGTGCGATCGTCAGCGCCGCGCGCAAGACCGCAGAGAAATCCGGCCGCGAACAGGTCGCCCGCCCCCGTCGTATCGACGACGCGTTGGACCGGAAACGCCGGTACGGCCTCGACGCCGTCGTGGCCGACGACCAGACAGCCTTTCTCGCTGCGCGTCACCACCGCCGCATCTATGTCGGCGCGCAGCGCCGCGAGCGCGCTGTCGAAATTCGCAGTTTGATAGAGGCTATGCAGCTCCGCCTCGTTGGCGAAGATGAGATCGACGGTGCGCGAGCGCATGAGCGCGAGGAATTCCTCCCGCCAGCGGTCGACACAGAAAGCATCCGATAACGACAATGCCACCTTGCGGCCGGCAGCATGTGCGACCGAGGCCGCTTTGAGAAACGCGTCTTTGGCGTTTTTGGGATCCCACAAATAGCCTTCGAGATAAGTGATGGCGCCCGCCACCACCATCTCTTCGTCGATATCGCGCGGATGCAGGTCCTGCGCCGCGCCCAAATAAGTGTTCATGGTGCGCTCGCCGTCGGGCGTCACCAGCACATAACATCGCCCGGTCGACGGGCCGTCGGAGGCCGGCGGGGTCGTGAACGTCACGCCGGCCGCGCGAATGTCGTGACCGAACGCGTGACCGAGCCCATCGGCTTTGAGCTTCCCGATGAACGCCGCCCGGCAGCCGAAGCCGGCAACGCCGACGATCGTATTGGCGGCCGAGCCGCCCGACATTTCGACCGCCGGACCCATCGCGTCGTAAATCGCTTGCGCGCGCGCCTCGTCGATCAGCGCCATTGCGCCCTTGCGCATGCCTTGCACGATCAAAAAGTCGTCGTCTGCGCGGGCAAGAACATCGACGATCGCATTGCCGATGCCGATGACGTCGAAGCGGGCGGAAGCGGCGGCTGACATGGGCTGGTCTCGGGCTGAATTCGCAAGGCGGGTCGCGCACTATAGCCGTCGCCTCTTGCACGGCAAGCCGACGGCGTGGCATGGACGCGTGACGCACGGTACGACCCTGGGCTTTGGCAAGGTCTTCCAGAATCATGGCATTCAAAGAGCTGATTTTTTCCGGAGTGCAGCCGACCGGCAATCTCCATCTCGGCAATTATCTCGGAGCCATAAAGCGCTTCGTCGAATTGCAGAATCGTTTCAATTGCATTTATTGCGTCGTCGACCTGCATGCCATCACCGTCTGGCAGGAGCCGACGGAATTGCCGCTCGCCATCCGCGAGGTCACCGCGGCGTTTCTAGCCTGCGGCATCGACCCGAAAAAACACATCGTCTTCAATCAGAGCCAAGTCGCCGAGCACGCCGAGCTAGCCTGGGTTTTCAATTGCGTGGCGCGGCTCGGCTGGCTCAATCGCATGACGCAATTTAAAGAGAAAGCAGGTAAGGACCGTGAGAATGCCTCGGTCGGTCTCTATGCCTATCCCACGCTCATGGCCGCCGACATCCTCGTCTATCGCGCCACTCACGTTCCCGTCGGCGAGGACCAGAAGCAGCACCTCGAACTGTCCCGCGATATCGCGCAAAAGTTCAACACCGATTTCGGGCGGTCGATCAAAGAAAAAGGCTACGGCGACGCACTCTTTCCGTTGCCGGAACCGCTGATCACCGGGGAAGCGACGCGCGTCATGTCGCTTCGCGACGGTTCGAAAAAAATGTCGAAGTCGGACGCGTCGGATTTTTCCCGCATCAATCTGACCGACGACGCCGATGCGATTGCGCAGAAAATCCGCCGCGCCAAAACCGACCCCGAACCGCTGCCGAGCGACGAAAAGGGCCTGGCCGCCCGCCCCGAAGCCGACAACCTCGTCGGCATTTACGCAGCGCTCGCCGATACCAGCCGCGCCAGCGTGCTGGCCCAATTCGGCAACGCCCAATTCTCGACCTTCAAGGCGGCCTTGACCGACCTCGCCGTCGCCAAACTCGGCCCGATCGGCGCCGAGATGAAGCGGCTTCTTGGCGACCCGGTTTCGATCGACGCAGTCCTGGCCGACGGCGCTCAGCGCGCGCAAGAACTGGCGCGCCAGACCATGAACGCGGTCAAGGATGTCGTCGGCTTTGTGCGGTCCTAAACAACTGCTGTGGCGAAAGCCTTGATCTGCTCGCCAATATAGCGCCACAGCCGTTTGGCCACGGGACCATGCGGTGATTCGCGCCGTCGAGCAGCAACGATTTCGGCGGCCCCGCCGCGCAGGTGTTTGCCGCTAATCTCGATCAGTCGTTTTTTGCGCAGATCCCCTTCAATGAGAAATCTTGGCATGTGTCCCCATCCCATGCCTTGGAGGATCAATTCCCGTTTCATCAGCTGATCGCTCACCGTCCAGGTACGAGCACCCTCGACCATGAAATAATCGCGCGGCGCGGTGTGCAGTGCGGTATCCCGGATGACACACTGCACGTAGTCGCGCATCTGCTCCGGCGTGATCGATCGCGACGCCGGCAGGCGCAAAAAACCCGGCGCCACGACCGGAATCACTGGGACCGAAAATAGATCGATGAACTCGAAACGCTGGTCCGCTTTGTCGATATGATGAAGAATGAGATCGGCGTCGCCATCGAGCAAACGTTCCCACGGTCCAGTGATCGCTTCAAAATGCAGGTGAAGCCGGGTGCCGGGACAATCGTCGAAAAACCGGCGCAGCAACGCGAGCGTCTGCGGCAGCGGGCAAAGGTCGCCAACGACCACCCGCAATTCACTTTCCTCGCCCATCGCGAGTTGCGTCGCGTGATTCTTGAGCACCTGGAGATCATGCAGAAAAACGCGCGCGCGCTCATGAAATGATCGGCCGGCTTCAGTAAGCGCGACGCGATAGCCGCTGCGGTCGAGGAGAACGAACCCAAGCTGGTTCTCGAGATTTTTTACCGCCGCCGAGATAGAGGGCTGCGCTCGCCGCATTTTTTCCGCGGCGGCTTGGAACGTGCCTGCGGTGACCACCGCGTCGAAGCATTCCAGCTGATGAAGCGTCAGCTTCATAGGATTATCCTATAAAGACCATCATAATTTAATTCTTTTTATCAATGACGCTTGCTCATATCAATCCCGGTCTCAACAAACGATGGAGCGAGCAAATGCGAGCAATTGTGATCAAGCGCTATGGCGATCCGGAAGTCCTTCAAATCGAGGAACGACCCGATCCGCAACCGCAACCCGGCCACGTCGTCATCGATGTCAAGGCTTTCGGCCTCAACCATGCCGAAATCTATTTTCGCAAAGGGCTATGGGGCGATGTCGCTGAAATCAGCGGCATCGAATGCGTCGGTGTCGTCAGGTCCGATCCTGATGGCTGCTTTGTTCCGGGCCGCAAGGTGATGGCGCTGGTCGGCGGTTTAGGCCGCAGCATCGGCAGCTACGCTGAACAAGTTTGCGTCCCAAGCAGCAACGTCATCGCTGTCGATACGGACCTGCCGTGGGAAGACCTAGCCGCGATTCCCGAGTCCTATGCGACCGCCTGGACGGCTCTCGTTGGTATCCTTGCGCTTACAAAGGATCAGGTCGTCGCCATTCGTGGCGCAAGCTCGGCGCTGGGGCAGGCGGCAGTGAACATTGCGGCCCATGCCGGCGCGCGCGTGATCGCCACAATACGCAATCCAGCTCGTGCTGCACTGCTTGAACGACTAGGCGCAAAAGAGGTGATGCTAGAGTCGCTTGAACTTGCCAAGCGGATGCACGAGCGTCACCCGCAGGGCATCGATGCCGTGCTCGACATCGTCGGTAATACGACAATGCTCGATTCGCTGGCGATGCTCAGACGAGGTGGACGGGCCTGTATGGTCGGCTTTCTCGGCGGCGGCGATCCGGTATCGGTCGAGCCGGTCTTCCAGATTCCGAGCGGGCGGCACCTGACTGTATTCGCGAGCGCCCTTGTCACCGGGACACCGGAATTCTCGCTGGACGAAATTCCGTTTCAGGCCATTGTCGATCGCGCCGCGGCAGGGCTTTACAGGGCCAAACCGGCAAAAGTGTTTGCCTTCGACGACATCCAGGACGGGCACCGGCTGATGGAGGCACATGGGGCCGGAGGTAAAATCGTGGTTCGCATCTAGGCGCGAACGCGTCGCTAGAGCCCTTGAACTTCCACGCCAATTTGCCCAACTAGTATGCTAAATTGACGCAATCACGCTGCGGTTCCGAATGCGTGAGCTGCAGCGTGACGGAGGGCAGAAATGTTCATTCAAACGGAAGCGACGCCGAACCCGGCGACCATGAAGTTCCTTCCCGGCCGGCCGGTCCTGGAAGGCGCCACACTCGATTTGCGCGACGCCGCGCAAGCCGAACAATCGCCGCTGGCCGAGCGGCTATTCGGCATCGCTGGCGTCAGCGGCGTGTTTTTCGGCTCCGATTTCATCACGGTGACCAAGAGCGCCGGCGAATGGCAGCAGCTCAAGCCGATGATCCTGGGCGCGATCATGGAGCATTTCATGTCCGGCGCGCCGTTGGTGACCGCCGAACATGCTGAGATCAAGGACGGCGAAGAGTTCTTCGACGACGCCGATGCCGCCACCGTGGCGACGATCAAGGAATTGATCGAGACCAGAGTGCGTCCGGCGGTCGCCAACGACGGCGGCGACATCACATTCCGCGGCTTCAAGGACGGCGTCGTTTATCTCAATATGAAAGGCGCCTGCTCCGGCTGCCCGTCATCGACGGCGACGTTGCGCCACGGCATCCAAAATTTGCTGCGCCATTTTATCCCCGACGTCACCGAAGTCCGGCCTGTTTGACGAGGTGCGGTTCGCGTCGGCCGTCAGTCCAATGTGACTCATGCGAGTGCTCGCGATCGATACCGCGCTCGGAGCCTGCGCGGCTGCCGTCCTGGACACGGCCTATGGCGGCATCCTCGCGAGCGAGAGCCAACCGATGGTCCGCGGTCATGCGGAGGCGCTGATCCCGTTGGTCGTCCGGGTCATGCAGCAATCCGAAATGGCATTCCGCGACCTCGATCGGATCGCGGTGACGACTGGGCCCGGCAGTTTCACCGGGTTGCGCGTGGGGTTGTCGGCGGCGCGCGGTTTCGGGGTCGCAACCGGCTTGCCGGTCGTCGGCATATCGACACTTTCGGTTTATGCCGCGCCCCATCTCGCCGCCGACAGCCGAGTGCCGGTGGTCGCCGCCATCGATGCACGCCACGCGCATGTCTATTTGCAAGTCTTCGGCGCCGGCTGCCGGACAGTAATCGCGCCGCGGCTTGCGCCGCTTGAGGAGGCGATCCGCGCGGCATCCGAAGCGCCGTCGCGCCTCGTCGGCTCGGCCG
>JBAPZR010000278.1:0-2954 GCA_049285335.1 Xanthobacteraceae bacterium
GCGTCAGGACGAGCTATCAAAGGCTTCAGGCGTCGGGACGGCCACGATCCGGCGCATCGAAAATGGCGGTAACCCCATATCGGGAAACGTTTCAACGGTAATGCGAATTCAAGGGGCTTTCGAAAAAGCCGGAATTCTCTTCATTAACGAGGACGAAATCGCCGGGATCGGCGTTCGGCTGACGAGGAAGAGGAGACGATAGTTTGCGGCGAGGCGAATTCTGAGTCCATTCATCGGCACGCCAACTAAGAGAGTGGAATAATACTCGTACTTGATTTGGCAGAACGAAGCCAAATTCCCAATCGTCGTTTCGATGCCCAATAGGCGGATCGACGCAATAGACGAGAATAGTTCAGGCAAGGCGCCATCTTGGCGACGCTTCATTGATAGGCCGATGCCGCCTACAGGCAAGTCAAGCTCAGCCTGGCCCAGGACGTTCATACTTGCAAATCGCGGTAGGGTTCGTATACGTTACTAGGATTCTTTAGGCCCACGGGCGTGGCGTAGCGTAAAGCTGGCTGGGCCAGGTGTCTTTATAGCAGCGAGAACTAAAAAATAAATCGATTGGCGTGGCGTGACGTCATCCAACCACAGTCCGGCACCTGCAGATTTAGGTAGCGATCATTTAATTTAATTTTCGCGAACGTCGCGGCCGGTGCGTTACGTGATGTACCCCCAAGTGGGGCCAACAGCCTAGCATAAAGAGCCAACCTGACGTTGGTCGCTGACGACCGCGTCCCAAGGCTTTGCGTTTTTATCTATCGGCATCCGATAGCGCGTGGCGTGAAATCGCTGAATCGGTCCAACGAGAATCACGCCGCGGGATTCATGTCGCGGACGTTCGGCGGGATTTTGTCGAATCGTACTAATGGGGAGTCAGAAATGACCGCACGAGTCCGCCCAAAAGGGCCATCGTCACCAGAGTCATCGTCATCAGAGTCATCGTCATCAGGGTCAGGGGCGTCCCAGTCATGGGTGCGCGGCCGCCCATTCCAACCCGGTAATCCGGGTCGCCCACCCGGATCCAAAAATAAGCTCACCCGGTTGCTCGAAGAGCTTGTCGAGAATGAGGGCGAAGAGATCACCCGCAAACTTATTGAGCAAGCCAAGGAGGGGAAGCCTCGACCGCTGCTGTACTGCGTGGATCGGTTAATCCCACAGCGCCGCGGTCGCCCGCTTGAAATCCAGCTACCGTTAATTCGCCATGCGCAAGACATTGGCCCCGCCATTGCCGCCATTACGAACGAGCTGAACAACGGCAATCTAACCCTCGAGGAGGCCTCCGATCTCACTGGTTTGCTGGAAAGCTTCGCGCGGGCCATCTTCGCAGATGACCTCGCTATTAGAGTCGAGCAGCTTGAAGCGCAGATGAAGCAGATGAAGGAGTTGAATGGCCGAGGAGGGAAATAATCCCATGCGTGGCCTCAAAAGAAGAATCCGAAGGCTGGAATCTGTCCTGCCACCGCTGCTAACCCCCGATGTGTCTTGGATGTTCGGAGTGCTGTGGTTTGCGGTGGCGCATTATTTGGGGAATCCGTCACCAGATGAAAAACCGTTCGCCGCATTGGCCCGAGCTCTGGGTTATGCCGACCAGTCCGAACTTGAGAATGCTATGGAGGCCCCCTCTCGGGACCTAGCAGACGCGATACGCAGCGTGCTCGGACCGAAGCAAAATGGTCCGGTCCCACCCGCTAAGGAGAGGGTACGTACAAGATTTGGCACGGTGGATCCCCATCGCGATTTATCGATCAGGCTATACAGAGCTGAGGAGAGGGTATGTGCAAGATTTGGTATAAACGTCGAATCGCTGGAAAATTCCAACACTTCCGACGCGAAGAGATTGTCCGAAGCCCTCCATCGGATAGAAGCTGGCTTGCCAAAATCGTACAGGGATCAGTTGAAGATGGTGTTGAGGCGAGTGAATAATCTGGCGTGGATGCGGGTCCACAGTGACGACGTCGCACCATACATCCGCTGTTTCGCGTAAATCTCGCGTATTTACGCGAGATAATCTGGCCCGGCTCGGTCCATATGCCGGCTGGTCGAACCGGACGAGAACGGCAGCGGTCCCGGGGGTGCGCCTGTGCAAGAATTCATCAGCAGGATCGAAACTCTCGCGCGGGTAGGCGTTGACTTGGTTTTTGTCAAAACGAAGCCAAATCCTCTAATGATTTCAACTGTGCTTACGAAGAAATCAGCAAAGGCGAGGGCGAAGGCGGCGCGTCGACCGCTTCTGGTGATCGATGGCGACTCCTTCGCTCATCGCGCCTATCATGCGTTGCCGAAGAACATCTTGCGCGACGGCGGTCGGCCCGCCGGCGCCATTCTCGGCTTCGCCAATCGACTGTTGCAGCTCTACCGCACCGAAGCGCCGCGTGCGGTGCTGGTCGGCTTCGATACGCTGGAGACGACTACCTACCGCCACCAGGCCTTTGCCGATTACCAAAGCGGCCGCGAATTCGACGACGATCTCGTCGAGCAGCTTGCACTTATTCCAAAATTTGTCGCCGCCTGCGGCTTCGCCAATGCCAAGCGGGCGGGTTATGAGGCGGACGATTTTCTCGCCGCCGCGGCAGCGGCAGAAGAACGCCGCCGCGGCACGGTGCTGGTCGCGAGCGGCGACCGCGACGCGTTTCAGCTCGCGTCGGCGAAAACGACAATTCTCTATCCACTGCGCGCCGGCGAAACGGCGCGCATCGGGCCCGATCAGGTGCGCGAGCGCTACGGCGTCGAGCCCAAGCAGGTGCCGGATTTCATCGCGTTGCGTGGTGATCCTTCGGACAAACTGCCGGGCGCGCCCGGTATCTGCCCGTTGGGCGCGGCCGCCTTGTTGGGTCGCTATGGCAGCCTTGCCGGGATCCTCAAAGCCGGCCGCTTTGCCCGTCAGGCCGAAGATCTCCGGCTCTATCGCGCGATCGCCACCATGGACAAAAATGCGCCGTTGCCGCAGCTCA
>JBAPZR010000279.1:0-1970 GCA_049285335.1 Xanthobacteraceae bacterium
GGAAAACCCGCGCCGAATCCCATTCGCTCGCCGCAATATATGTAGTGCAAAACGGACGCAAACCCCATGCCGCAATTTCGTTGGCGATAGACCTTGTCAAGCTAAAGGCATGCCTCGCGGTCTCAAAGGTGCACTTGACATACCACTTTAGGTCGGCTTCACTTAGCCTGTAGTGTTTATGGACATTCCCGCCGTAGAATAAAAAGCAGCGCGCGCTGCGGGATAGGACTGTGGCTCCGGCCGCTCCAAACAAAATATGCGCGCCGTTTTCTCTAAGCCGGCGCGACTGAAAGACGCCGGCGAGCAGCCATCAGAAATGGCTGATGGAGGAGAGGAAACGATGGAGTGGCGCCACGACGCTACTTTAACTCCTGCCGAACGCGCACATGCTGGCTCGAGCCAGATCGGAGTCGTGGTTTATGATGACGGTCTTTGTCGGGATGCCGTCATAGCCCAATGCGCAGCCGATCTGGGCGCCTCAGGTTACCGGCTGGGCGGCGTCGTTCAGTCAAACGCACACCGGCGTGGTCGACGTCGCTGCGATATGTACGTGAAGGACCTGTTGGGCGGTGACGAAATAAAAATCTCGTTGGATCATGGCAACGAAGCGAGGGGTTGTCGCCTCGACCCGGACGCTTTCGCGCGTATCGACGCATGGATCGAGCGTGCAGTGGTTGAACGTGTCGATCTGCTGATCATCAATAAGTTTGGCAAGGAAGAAGCACATGGCCGGGGACTGCGATCGGTCATTGCCGGGGCTCTGATTGCCGACATCCCCCTGCTGATCGGTGTCTCCACACAAAATCTTTTCCACTTTCTGACTTTCGTCGGTGATTCAACCACACGTCTGAGTCCCGACGGCGAAGTAATTACGGCCTGGTGCGGGAACGCGATTGAGCGTGGAGCTCACGATCGATTCCAGACGCGGCCGTCAACCGTGCAAGCATAGGGGAGAACGAAATGGCACCGACGCACGTGGCAACTCAACCGGCAACGCAAACGGCCGAATATACGAAACCCGGCATTAGCGGGATGGAAACAGTGCCGCCAGCGGAGATGGGAGCTGCGCTGGCCGCGGATGCCGCCCAGAAAGCCAAATTCGGCACCATTCACCTCATCATTCGCGGCTTTTTATGCACGCCCTTTCTGGCCTATGGAGCCGCTGTGGTGTTCGCCATGGTCGCCGCAGGCGTACCGCTCGGCGCGGCCGGACTTATCTTCCCGGCGGGCTACGTCACGCTGAGCTTTCTCGGCCTGGAGATGGCGACCGGCAGCTTCGCGACGATGCCCATCGGCATGTACGCAGGGACGGTCACGCCGTTTGACTTGGTTCGCAACTGGACCTGGACTCTGACGGGTAACCTGCTCGGAGGCATATTCTTCGGCTGGCTGCTCTGGTTCTCATTCACCTACGGGGGGTCCGTCGCGCCGACCCCCTTGCTCACCACCATCGCCCACGTCGCCGAGCACAAGGTCGAGTATGCCAAGTACGGCGCCCTTGGCTGGTGCGCTGCCATTGGCATGGGTGTCCTTTGTAACTGGCTGGTGAGCCTGGGCTCCGTCATGTCCAAAGCCTCGCGCAGTACTGTGGGCCGGTTGCTGCTGATGTGGATACCGATAGGGATGTTCTTTGCGCTGGGCTTCGAGCACACCGTAGTCAACATGTGGCTCATCCCGACTGGTATCCTCGCGGGTGCCCACGTGAGCCTCTACGATTGGTGGGTGTGGAATCAGATCCCCGTCACCATCGGCAATATCCTGGGTGCGATGGTGCTAAACGGCACCCTGTGGTACTACACGCATACTTTGCAGAAATAAGAGGGATCGCGTTTATCGCTGAGATACGGCGCGCCTACTTCTCGGTGAACCTCCAACGGCGCCAAAAGCCAGTTTCACCGGCTTTGGCGCCGCCTTGCGATCCGCTGATCAACCTTGGCAGATTCCTGTGTCTGCATGCTGCAGCGCAACGC
>JBAPZR010000280.1:0-3697 GCA_049285335.1 Xanthobacteraceae bacterium
ATTCGACACGTTCATTTGCGGCGTTTAATCCGCCGCACCAGATAATCGAAATTGATCTTAAATTGCTCGGGCTGACTGATATCGGCCTTCAGCTTTTCGATATCGGCGCGCGCAAATTCCGGCGCCGGATCGCCCGCAGCCTCGGCGAGTAATTGCACCATGGCACCGTTCTCCAGCATGATCGTGCGGATGACGGCCTCCTCGATGGTGGCTCCCGCGACGACCACCCCGTGGTTTTTCAAGAGCACAGCATGGCCGCGGCCGAGCGCGCGCGCCACGCCTGCACCCATCGCCTGCGTACGAATGAGATTGATGGTGCCGGTATAGGTGCCCAGCGCCTCGTAGAACAGCGCGCCGGGCTGGCTATAGCATTTGAGCGGCCGGCCGGTCGCCGACAGCGCAATCGAATAGGTTGGGTGAGTGTGAATGACGCAATTGAGGTCCGGTCGCGCCTTGAGAATCTCGGAATGGATATAGACCTCGCTGTGGCGGCGCGCGGTGCCGGCGACGACTTTTCCCTCCAGATCGATCGTGAGAATGTTTTGCATCGTGATCTCGTCGAGGCCGATGCTGTGCGCCTTCATGAAGAAACGGCTCGGATCGTCCGGCAGGCGGAAAGAGATGTGCCCGCGAGTGAAGTCATCCTGGCCTTCGGCCACCAGCACTTTGCCGGCATCGATCAGCTGCTGTTTGATGGTGCTATGTGTGGATCGACTATGCTTTGGTTTTGAGCGGATGTTTCTTGTGCTGTCCGCGTTGCTCGTCTTGCTTACTTTGGTCATTTTCCCTCGCTGCCCCAATATTGCCGGCGCAACAAAACAGGGAATTGGCATGGCCTCAAGCGAAAAATTCAATGCTGCCCTCGCATTCCGATCCCGAAGTTCGCCACATCTAGCGGCACGCTCTTAGCAAACTTCGGAATCGAATGGACACCCTCGCAAAGTTGTAGTTCTGGTATGGTTTTGCATTTGAGTTTCCTATACGACCGCGCTGCAGAACTGTAGGAAGTTCAAATCCACCACACTCGCGCGGCACTCGCGTGGAAGGAAAGGATGCGATGGATTCCGAATCGCCTGCGATGGATTCCAACTCGCCTTCGTGCGCGGCGAGGCCCGGCAAGCGTGTTGTCGCCGCGATTAGGCAAAAAAGATCAGCCAAATAACTCCGAACGCGATAATCAGTGCGACAAGGCTGAAGCCTAGCACGTAACGCACATTGTGGCCGGTTACGCCCTGTCGAGCCTCGCGCGTGGAGACGACAGGAAGTAGCTGCGATTCAAGCTTATTATCGGGCGAAGTCATGCTGACTCTATCCATATAACGAAATCATCTACGCAAACCTTGTTGGTGCAACCGAGTTCCAGTCCCTTTATTTTCATCCCTCGCATAAATCACGTATCTAAAAGAAAAAATCCCCCGACTCTCGCCGAGGGATTTCATTTGTCAGGTCGAGAGGAGCCTATCGGTTCTGTTGTCCACCCTGCTGACCACCTTGCTGACCACCTTGCTGACCACCCTGTTGACCGCCTTGTTGGCCGCCGTGCTGACCGCCCTGTTGGCCGCCGCCGCCCTGCTGGCCGCCCTGACGTCCAGGCGTCTGATTTTGTTGACCGGGTTTCTGCTGACCGCCTTGCTGCTGGCCGCCCTGCTTTTCGCTACCCATCATGTTTCTCCTTAGCGGAATGATTTCCGACTAGGTGACAATGTTCTGGTACGATGTTCGTTCCTGGAACAAGTTCTCCACGAGAAAGAATGAGTTAGCGACGTGGAACAATGTTCCTCCGGATTCCTTTTCTGTGGTTCCAAAGGCAAAAAATAAAAGTTCCATGCCAAGACAAATATTCGACGAATTCAACAAATAGACAATAGGACAATAGATAATTTTATCGTCATTTCACAAACTAAAAATCACAAACTGAAAACATTAGTTGGTCTGAGACTTCAAATCGTTGAACGACTGAAGCGCGTCCGTTGCCGTTCAGGCAACGGCCGCTTGATCCGATTCGCTTGACATGAAGATTTTCTGCAGCATGTCCCGTTCAATCGGCTTTTGCAGAACCGGGACCTCGCTGAAACGCGGATCTACGCTGTCGGCGTCATAGCCGGTGACGAAGACGAACGGCACGCCGCGTACACCCAAGATTTCAGCCACCGTATAAACAAGACCATCACCAAGATTGATGTCGAGCACCGCGGCGTCGAAATGACCTTCCCGGGCCGCCGCCAAGGCCTCCGACGCCGAGTTCAACGGGCCAACCACCTGGTAGCCGAATTCGTGCAGTGTCTCCTGGATCATCATGGCGACGAGAGCTTCGTCCTCGACAAGCAGCACACGCGATTTGTTGCCCTGCATGGCTCCGACGACAGCTCCTCTGCCGCCATTTGCGACAAGCAAAGGACTGAAGACGCGCGACTTCGCGAGTTCGCTGCGCGGTATCATCATTTGACATTGCAGGCCGGTGGGCGCCCATTCGAACACGGCCTTGCCGCCAAGTTGCTGTTCGACGCTGGCGGCGATGACCTTCAGGCCGAAGCTATGCGATGAAGGCTCTGCAACCGGCGGTCCGCCGATCTCGGACCAACGCAATGTCAGCGCTTCGCTTTCCAGTTCCCATTCGAGTGTGACCTTGCCGGCCGGCGAGGATAGCGCACCGTGCTTGGCCGCGTTGGTGGCGAGCTCATGCAGCGCGAGCGCGAGGCCCTGCGCCGTCGCCGGCTGCAGCGAAACATCCGGTCCGCCGCATCGAATTTTGTCGCCGGCGCGATAGGGCGCTAGCTCCTCGGCGACGAGCGTCGCAAGGTCGGCGCCGCGCCAGCGTGAATCCGATAGAAGCGTATGGGCACGCGCCAGCGCTTTGATGCGTCCTTCGACGGCATGCACGTAATCGTCGACGCTTTTCGCGCGCGTAAGCCTGATGATCGATTGAATTACCGCCAGCGTGTTGCGCGCACGATGATCGACCTCGCGCGCTAGCAGGACTTGCCGCTCGTCCGCTTCCTTGCGATCGGTGATGTCGATGGTGACGCCATTGATGCGCAGGAGCTTGCCCTTGACGTCGACGCTCGCGGCCGCCGTGCCAATGCACCAGCGGACTTCGCCATTGGGCCGCACAACGCGGAATTCGATCTGCTGCGTTCGCGCACCCTTCGCCATTTCCCGCGCCAATTCCGTAAGCGACATCCAGTCTTCAGGATGGATGAGCGCGCGAATGTTCTCGACGGTAATTTTGAAGTCCTGCGGATCGACACCGAAAATTCGATGCTGACCTTCATCCCAACGCCACTTCTTCGTCGCAAGATCCCAGCCCCAAGATCCCATTTGGCCGGCGGCAAGAGCAATGGTGCGGCCTTGTTCGCTTTGCTTAAGCTGCATGTTCGAAGCTTCAAGCTCGGCGGTTCGTTCGGCGACCCGACGCTCTAATTTCAAATTGAGCCGTTCCAATTCCCGGGTCTTTCGGAACAGCTCGGCGAAGATCCGCACCTTAGCGCGCAACACTTCCGGCACGACCGGCACCGGCACGTAGTCGACGGCACCCATTTCATAGCCACGCAATCGATCGACCTCGGTGAGATGGATGGCGGAGATGAAAATGATCGCCGTTTTGCGGAACCGCGGATGTTCCCGAATCATCGCTGCCAACTGGAAGCCGTCGAGTTCCGGCATGCATACGTCGATCAAAACGACGGCGACGTCGTTC
>JBAPZR010000281.1:0-1944 GCA_049285335.1 Xanthobacteraceae bacterium
GCTCCCGAACCGGTCAATCGGTTTTGGTTAGCTCTCCTAGCCGCCGTTCCTCCGATTCGCAGCAGAACTTGGCGCGCGCAAGCGCTCATTTCAGGTCCGACATGCTTGTGTTCCAGGACAGCGTCGCAACAAGCGCGGGGGGCGCATCATTTCGGTAACGCGGTCGCTTGATCGCACACTTATCCACAGACACAGATTGACGATCCCCGGTTCTAAACGGAGCATGCTCGGGCTTCGAGCTGGTTGGTATTGTGGCAGATGCTGATCGACGCGAAGCATATAGCAGCGAAAGAACCTAGCCGGGAAGTCCTTGCTTTCCCGGCATTTTCTTTGAGTGGGCCGCCATCAGATTCATAGGAAGCCCGCATTCAAGTCGCGCAAGCGCTGCAGCTAGGCAAAGTTAAATCGTGACGAAGCGCGAAGACCTCAAGAAACTTAGCGAAGTGTCTGAGCTCCGCTCAAAGAAGTTGGGTGAAATGAGGGAGCTGCTATCAATCTCGTCCGACACCGACGACGGGGGTGTCCTGGGCATCATCAATTGGTGGCGAAAAACTGCATCGGCCGAGGACTCCATCCCGACTGAGCTAAAGACCAAGATGGATCGCCTGTTTTGTGAATTTCGAAGCCTTGAGAATACCTATCTGGAAATCCTGGATAGTCTTAGACAGGGCGGTGCGGGTCCCTGATCAGCGCGCGGACGCCTCACTAGTTGGACAGCATCAATGCGTCGCGTCGGTGACTTCCAGCGTGCGCATCCACGAAGCTATGGTGGGCGAAAGCGACCGACATGAGCCGCTAGTGCGTTGAGGATCAACGGTCCCTGCCAGCCCCTCGCATCTTTTGTTGAACTCGAAGAATTTGCTTCTTAACACTTCGATCACCAACTCGGCGCAATAGCGCTATGAGTAGGCGATTGGTTCCTGCACTTGCCTAAAAGGCGACATGATTGTGGCACTTGATTGAGCTGTGCAGCGGGGGTCGCGCGCCATGCTCACGCATAAATTCAAGATCGGCCAGCACTTGTTTCCTGTACGCCATACTGCAGAGAACCTAGCGGCCGGAGCATATGTCGTCATCAAAAGATTGCCGAAGCGCGATGGCGAGTTTGAATACCAAATAAGGAGCGTCAATGAGCTTTGCGAGAAGGTCGCGCGTGAGGGTCAATTGCGAATGATTCCAAGACAGTTCGTTTAGACGCCGCTGACTAATCGCGGGATGGTCGGCCAAACCACTTGACCAAACACTGTTTAGCTTTGCCGAGCTGCAGATCGTCGTATGAATATCGGAACTAGGGGGGCTAGATTGGCGGGATTGAGACCTACTGGAAACAAGGGGGGATCATGCGGGCAACTACCATAACGCTGAGCCTAGTTAGTCTCCTTTTTACTGGAGTATTCAGCCTTTCGCTGGCCCAGACTGTTCAGCCTGCGCCGGCTCAACCTGTGCCCTGGCATCCCTGCGCCCAGATCCGAACGGCATGTACGCAGGCGGGTTTTGTTCCCAACGGCGCCAAGATGGGAGTTGGGATCGAGGTCGATTGTATCCAGCCAATTATGGTCGGGACGCCGCAGCGGAAGGAGGCTACCAAGCCTTTGCCGCCACTCGACCCGCAGGTCGTGGGAGCATGCAAAGTGCGGAGTCCGAATTTCGGAATGGATGGTCGGCAACCCTTATACGCGATGAAGACACTACGATGAAGATGTTCGTTCTCCGCTCTTTGAGCGGCAGACCGCAATCAATCTGCCCAAATGGTAGCAACGACGCCTCTAAACAAAGGCGCCGATGAGCCCCGTCCGGTAAGATGGCCGCGAAAATAGAAGCCAGTGAACGCCAGTCGGCCGGTGCTACGGCCGGTGTTGGTGATAAGTTAGATCTGCACAGGCGTGTCTCTTTCGATGATTTATTACGTCCAAGTCCTCAGCAGAAGCCCGGTGGGGACTTGCA
>JBAPZR010000282.1:0-3938 GCA_049285335.1 Xanthobacteraceae bacterium
TTGTCCGCACGCGCCCACTTTTGTACTCCGCGGCGGCTTCTTCCGCGAGCGTTGGCCAGGACACGTAGTTGGTTACAGTGGTGTCAATGCCCTGGTGCTCCAGCTTGGTCGCAATTTGGTCCATGCCCAATGAGAATACGTTCGCGAACCCGCGGAGCAGATAAACGTGGTCATGAGGCTTCGGATTTGAAGACGCTAGTGCCCCACTGACGCCGATCGAGAACGCCAGCATCAAAAGCGACAATGCCCCGGCGTGCGGGTACCAACCCCGCTGGGGCGGCAACCCGCCAAATCTAGTGGCGCTGCCAACAGACGTCATTGGGTCCCCCCGAAGAAGACTCGATACGAAGTAACATATTGTCTTTACTTGATCGGCTCTTCAACGGAGACACGTTCTGGAAACCGCTATAACAGCGAGTCGTGTCTTTCCGGCAACACCTTAGCCAAATACGCTTTTGCAGCCACTTGTCGTGTTACAGGGGGGCAAGGACGGCATCATCGGGCCGAACGGGGTCGGCATCATGGGAGCCGACACGAAGGAAAATGGGGTCGAGTAAATGTCGTCCCCGCAGCAACGTCGCGCGTGCGGCAAAAGCATCGAGCGCCGTTTGAAAAAGGGCTGGTAACTCACGCGGTCTCATCACCACCGATCGAATCATGGCGCCGATATTGGTCGTCCCATCTGGCCGCATGGCCGCAACTGCAGATGCGGGTAGAGCGCGCTCAGCAGGGTCGGTGATAACACGCATTGCAGCCACCGGCAGCCCGTGCGCGGCACCCACCGCAGCAACGACGTGGGATTCCATATCGACGGCAATTGCGCCCGTGTTCACATAAAGCACACGCTTGTCACGCGGACGGGAAATAGGAGCCGCCACACCGAGAATCGGGCCGGAGATTGCATTCGGAAATGTCTGTAACAACCTTTGGGACCAAATCTGGTTAGTTGGCATCCGATTCGATCCCGAAAGGACCGCTGAACCTATAACACAATCTCCAGGCCGCAGTTGCGGCGCGAGACCACCGGCGACACCAAAACTAACAATTCCAGGACAGTCGCGAACCGTCGAACGAGCTTCTGCTATCGCTGCAGTGAGTCTGGCTGCTAAGTGCTGGCCGTCGCCACCGCTAACGACGCACATACCCCGGCCCGCAGCTATGCGGGCTTCAAACGCTAGTCCTACGACGATAATCAAGAGCCCCCCTCAGCCCAATCGCTTTACCCACAAATATGATACAGTGCTATCCCGCATCAAAACAAGCGTCAAAATTCAACAATGAACCGCTGCCACGGTGGGCGTTTTTTACCCGCACGGAGTTGCTGCTGACGCGCTCATTGGAAGGCGACGACCGCCAAGAAGGCTACAGCAAGCAATGGAAGAGACCATTCCGCAATGGATGATACAAGCGAGAAATGGCATCGTCGTTGCATATCAACGTCTGTTCGACGCGGCTCGCGATGAGGCCAGGCTCGGCGCAGCCATCGGGATAAGTTAGCGCGGGACGATGATCCGTTCGCCTTTTGTCAATGGCGCAGCCTCCGATAAATTATTGACCTGGCTTAACGCCCAGAGCGGCGCTTGGGATGTCGCCGCAAGAGTTTGTAGCGTTTCGCCGGACCGGGCCGATACCAGCAGGCCACTGTCCCACAGTTCGATCGACGCAGTGGGCGGAATATCAATGCGCAGCGGCATGGCGTCACCCTCGGCACTCGCAGGTGTCACCGCCAACGCGCATGAAGCGACGAAAATGAGCAGTCACGGTGTCCCGTGGCTGTTGCTCCCACCAATTCCGCACAGAACTTGGCAATATGGAAAAGGTCGGCGATATCCAGGACCAATTAGTAAGCAAGGTTGCTGCCGTGTCGCGCGCACATCAAAAAAGCTGCCGGCGGTGGTGGTGGCGGCCACTGCTACAAATTACGCCACTAGTTGTGCTATCCTACCGCGGTCGGACTAGGGCGTCCCTTGCGAGACGCAACACTCCAGGTGAGACGCAAAGGTGAATTTCTCACCGCCGGTTCGACAAGCCCTGACGGTGCCGTAATTTTTCTTCCATAGCGCGGCATTGTCGGGGCGATAAGGCAAAGCCGTCGGTTGCCTGCAACGCCGACGGCTTTGCTGTTTGATCGCCGCCCGGATTGCTGTTGATCTAAGTCAAAGTCGGGTATTCCATTGTTTGCTGTGAATCAGTTACTGCGTTCCGCGGGAGGGATGCGGCAATACTGCTTGTTGTAAGCTAGGCGACCGACTTTCCCGTCCCGGTGGCCTTTTTTCGATAAGGCGGAAAATGCCATTCCAACTCCGGCCCTTGAGCCAAGGATGAATTAGAGCGTGCCCGCGACATGTATGCGGCCGGATATTTCTACCGCGAGATCGACAGGGCGCTCAGACGCCGCGGCGGCTCAACAAAGCGTCAGCTTGAAGGGGCGGATTACAACGTGGGACACAGTGTTAGATCGATGCGCGTTGAAGACAGGTTATTGGCTGAACGCGACGACCGTCTCGCTGCGCGCGAGCAGCGCACGCTCACCCAGCATTTCTTTGGCGATCCGCCGCCCGGCTGCTCGGCGCTATACGGCAAGATGGGGCTGCGATGACGCGGCCGTGACGGCTTGCCGCACATTGCTCCAAGCATTCGCCCGAATCTCTCGAACGAATAGGAGAATGGTTTGGGGACAAGCTGCCGTCTTAATCGGTCTTGCTTCCTTTGCGGAAGTCGTGCTTTTCATGGTGCGTCGGAAGCCGCAAGCGCACGCTACTCATTCCGCAACAGCTCCGGCACCTTCGCAAAGTTAACCGCAATCCGCCGGGCCTCGTCCTTACTGAGCAGCTTGGCCGCCACGCCGCGCAAGGCCTCTTTTTTATAAGTCGCTACTCTGCCAAAATTGACTGCCGGCGTCACCGGCCCAGTGTTCAACAGGGGAGACCAACCGCAAGGCAATAACCGCCTCGTTAGCTTTTCGTACTCAACAGCTTCCGGCTGCTTCGCAACGTTCGCCGCGATCCGCCGCTAATCGCGGATCCAGCTTGCCGCTTTCGATCCTCAATCAATCTCAAAAAACATCGTGCGCCAGTTGCGTAGGATTGATCGGCGACAATCTTCTGTCTGAGTAGCGTATAGCGTATGTCACGCATGTAGATCATGAGCTTGTCGAAGACATCGTCAGGCAGCCGATCACGAAAACCGTCTACCAAACCACATAGCGCGCTCATATCATGAGATTTACTTCCAAGCCGCACCTGCGGCTCGGGTAGTGATTGCATCCAGTGGGAATAGAGCCATACCGCGTTTCGGAATGCGGCGCTAAGGTCACTCGGTATTGGATAGGGCGAAAATTCGGCCACGAACGATCTCTACCAAACGCCCCCTTTTTGGTTCAGGACGGCCCTTCTATTTGCGCGTCAGCAGTTCCGGCAGGCGTGTCAATTCGGTATCATCTCTTCAGTGTGAAGTGGTTGCGTACCGGCTGGCGGCTTGTGCGCAGGTGGCGCGGGATTATCGGCGTTTTGTCGGGAGCCCTCCTGCTCCCCAAGAGTCCTAGCATCAGCGCCATTTCCATTTTTGGCAGGGGCGGCCTTGTGATTGCCGACGACGGCAAGAACCTCTGCTACAACGCGCGTATGCAGTCGCGGTGATTTATCGATATTGATGTGGTCGATACTCGAATCGGAACTGACATCGACATTGGCGAGCGTGCCGTGGAAACCAGGTCCGGCTCCCATATAGGCATAGTCCCGCTGAGTGAGATTCAGCACGCGCCCGACATTATCGGAGGCCGCGAATGATTTGGTGCCATCAAACGGCACCGCCAGCGCCACAGGCACGCCTTTGCGGCCTAGATAGACCGCCATTTCCATGACGGCGTCAGCGCCAAGCGAGTGACCGATCAGGATGATCGGTGCTTCCTTGCCAGCTTTGTAATCGGCGGCAGCCCG
>JBAPZR010000283.1:0-1861 GCA_049285335.1 Xanthobacteraceae bacterium
AGATACACGTAGGCTAGATTTTGGCCTTCTACATAATTCAGTTCGCGCAACTGCTGACGGAACGGGCCCCAGCCTGGAGAATCATCGATAATGCCGATGCGCTGAACTTTCCCGTTCAGGCTTTGCGCGCGTGCGGCTAGCGGGCAAACGATCGCGACGCCACCAATGAGCGTGATGAACTCGCGCCGCTTCATTCGATCACCTCGTCGGCGATTGCAAGTAAGCCCGGCGGAAAGGAGAGACCAAGTGTCTTCGCGGTTTTTAGGTTGATGGCAAACTCGAACTTTGTTGGCTGCTCAACCGGCAAATCGGCCGGGTTGGCGCCGCGGAGAATTTTGTCCAAGTAGAAAGCTGCTCGCCGAAAACTGGCGGGAATGCTTGGACCGTAGGCCATGAGACCGCCGTCCTCGGCGACCTCCTTTTCCGGAAACAGCGTTGGCAAGTGGTATGCGACTGTAAGCGCCACGATACGGGGGTGTTGATAAAAGAACAGCCCGTCTGGCAAGACGATCAGAGCGTCGGTACGCGCAGCGGCGACCGTAGCAAATGCACTCTCGAATTTGTCCGGGGCAGATGCTTGGGTGGCTTGAAGTTCGACGCCCAGCGACTGGGCTGCAGCTTGCATTTGCTTTAGCCCCAGGACGTGACTTGGGTTTAAAGGATTCGACAATACGGCTAAGCGCGCCAATCGGGGAACAATCTCGGTCAGCAGTTGAAGCCGCTTGCCGGCCAACGATGCCGACTGAATATCCAGCCCAGTAATATTTCCACCCGGCCGGTTGAGGCTTGCGACAAAACCACTTGCAACCGGATCGTTACTCAACGCCATTACGATTGGAACTGTTTGCGTGGCGTTCTTCGCAGCCTGAATGGCCGCCGTGCCTTCTGCCACGATTGCATCCAATCGCAATTGAACCAACTCCGCAGCGATTTTTGGCAGCACATCCTCTTTGCCATCGGCGAAACGGTACTCAAAAGTAATGTTCTGCCCATCGACCCAGCCGTAATCTTTCAATCCTCGATTAAATTCCTCTAACAAACCCCGCGCTACCGCCGTTGTCGCGCTTCCAGGCAAAAGAATGCCGACGCGCCGAATCGTCGAAGTCGACTCCTGGGCGCGAGCGGCGACCGGCCATGTAATGGCTGAACCTGCAACGGCTGTGATGAAATCGCGGCGTCGCATTACAGCCCCAAGGCTCAGGAGCACGCCGATACTGGCTGATTAAATCAGGGATTAGCCGCGGGCGAAACAGGATTAAAAGGTCAGTTTGCACCGCATCAATCGCGAGCTGCCGATGTCCGCTTTGGGTCAAATGCGGACATCAGCGCATGTCCGTATGATGTCCGCTTTTCCCCCAAAAGCAGACATCGCTAAACGCGAGGCGCATGTCCGCTTTGTCCAGGAGCGGATGTGTCGGTTGCTAACTTTAGTGCTGAGGTTGGAACGATCAGGATTAGCCCCGCACCACGGTTTTGTTAACCTTTTTTTAACAATAACGTGGCGCAGCCCGCCGCAATTCGGCACCTAGTGTGGATCGAAGTCGCGTCGGGGCCGCCATGATCCGCCAAGTCTTGAGCGTGAAATCGAGAGTTATTTTTATTGCCGTCCTTGTGGCAAGCTCCATTGACGGTCTGCCTGCGGTCGCTGGACCCCCCACTCATGCTCTCGTTTCCGAGGTCGCTCAGCCGCCACGCGGATGGGTCCAGTTCTGCATCGAATACGATCCTGAGTGTAGGACCAAACCGTCCACGCCACGGGAGGTGGTGCTTACGACCAAAGCTTGGAAAGACCTCGAGCACGTCAATATCTGGGTCAACACTCACATCCAGCCGATGACCGACTTGGAGCATTGGGGTGTCG
>JBAPZR010000284.1:0-1683 GCA_049285335.1 Xanthobacteraceae bacterium
ATGATCGCCTATTGGATGAGCGGCTACTTCCGGGCATCGAGGAGCCAGCCCATATTCGACATTTGCCAACAATAAGAAAACGGTCAGCAACTATTGCAAGAAACATGGGGACGAGACCGTCATGAGCGCCGCCTGCTGAGGATCGCTTTGTCGGTCGGTCGGTACGTCTGGAAACAAATGGAGATGATAGATGCTCAAGTACCGTCGGTTACTTATAACAGCCATCACTCTGGTGGGCACTTGCGTCCCTTTGGCAGCGCAGCAAGCTGGGGGCGCGAAGGTTGGTGTTCTGACCTGCAAAACGTCCGCAAGCCTCGGTCTCCTCGTTGGTTCGCATCAAAAACTCAGGTGCAGCTTTAAACCAGACAGCGGCGGAACACCTGAAAATTATGTGGGCCACATCAATCGCCTGGGGATTGATATTGGCGTCAAGGCCGGAGGCGTAATGGCTTGGGGCGTTTTCGCGCCGACGAACGGATATCATCACGGTGCGCTGGCCGGCAAATATGTTGGCGGCAGCGGAAGTGCATCGCTCGGTGTCGGTGTTGGAGCCAATGCCCTTATCGGCGGATCGCACCGCTCGATCGCGCTACAACCGCTTTCGGTCGAGGGACACGTCGGCGTCAATCTGGCGTTAGGAATTGCTGGTCTCTCGCTACAATTGGTTCCGTAGATTTCTATTCGACAGAAATGATCTTCAAGGCCTTCGGTCACGCGAGTGGACGTCCGCTTTTGGCACAAAGCGGACATGACGCGGATGTGAGTCAAAGTCCGCTTATGACCGAAAGGGCATTTATTGGCAAGCCCGCGAACGTACATCCGCTTCGTGCTATGTTAGCCACAAAGACGCACGTAGCGATGCACAGTCTTCGGCGCGCCCGGCACAGGCGTCAATCCAAAGGAGAGTCATCCCATGACGACATGAAAACGTGACTGTTGCGGATTCGTCGCTGTAAGTAGCACGGTAGAAAGGTGGAAATACCCATGTGCGCAAAACATCAGCATGGTCTGTTCTGCAACTCTCCAGCGCGCCGAAATTTCCTTAAAATTGCGGCTTCATCAACTGCGCTCGAAATTTTTGGCGGTAGCTTTTTGCTGGGACACGCACATGCAGATGCCCTGACGAAGGCACAACGCGACCAAATGAGTCCGGACCAAATCATAGCCGCAGCGAAAAGGGGGAATGAGCGATTTCGTAGCGGAGTGAGGAAAAACCGAAATTACCTGAATGAACAGAGGGCTAGTGCGTCCGGCCAATATCCCGCTGCAGTGCTGCTGAGCTGCATCGATCAGCCGAAGTGATGATGGATCTTGGTCTTGGCGATATTTTCAATTGTCGGGTCGCCGGCAACATCTCCAACCAAGACATTCTCGGCAGCATGGAATTTGCCTGCAAATTGGCCGGCGCCAAGGTGGTGCTTGTAATGGGGCATACGGCGTGCGGTGCCATCAAAGGTGCCATCGACAATGTAGAACTTGGCAACCTCACTGGCTTACTGGACAAAATCAAACCTGCTGTGCAGGCGACAAGCTACTCAGGCGAACGTTCATCGAAGAACTACGCCTTTGTAGACGCTGTGGCGCGGACGAACGTCCAGATGACCGTAGACAATGTTCGCAAGAACAGTGCCGTGTTAGCCGAGCTGGAACGAAATGGCACGATTAAGATCGCCGGTGCAATGT
>JBAPZR010000285.1:0-4200 GCA_049285335.1 Xanthobacteraceae bacterium
GTCACACACCCGCGCAATTCCTTTGTTTGATTCACCGTGCGCCAGGCAGATCAGTACTTGACGTTCGCAATGCGAAAGCTGGACGAGCTCCCCGACTGCGAACCCATAACAGGTCCCGGAAACTGAGTATCATTCCGCCCGTTAGGCGGCGCTGCAATTGGGCGACCGAACACGAAGATCTGCTGATCCATGAATATTAGCTCGAGCGACTTCATTAACCTATCACGCCAGCCAAGGTTGAGAATGTAGCCATCAGGCGCAAGCGCCAGCACACCCTGCAGGTCAACTGGTCCATGCGTCTCCGCCACCACGACGATTTTGCTGTCGGGCATCAGCGATCGGAGCAGCCGAATGCTTTCGGCAGCTTGATCGTGGCTTCCATTTTGCCAATTGATCCCAACGATCGCCAGCGCTGGGCCTGTCAACTCATGATCCGCCAATTCACCCGGCGCGCCGACAGCAGCCACGACCTTGTACGGAGTACCTTGTAAAATAGATACCACACCTTCGCGCAGCAATGCACTGCTCGCGACGATTACAATCGGTGCCGTTCTACTCACTATTACAGTACTCCACACTCAGCCACATCTCACGCCTGAAATAGACCCGTGCGTTTCAGGCGGTTGGGTGTCACAAATAACAGTTTGCCACTAAATTTATTTCATCAAAAACGAATTTAATTTGAAAGTGCTAAGGAAGCCAACAAAAACATGCAGCTGGTTAAAAACACGCCCTTGTCAATTGTTGCAACCGATATGGGGCGGACGGCAAACCACCGCGTACTGGGTTAACGCGAAAACGTTCTTGCGATGGGGAATCCGAACCAATTGCGGCTCGCGGGCGGAATCGGTTTGCCCATACCAAGCATCTGAGGGACACAAACCCTCATCATTTGGCAACGGAAATGGCTCGGTATGGCTGAGCGTTGGGGCCATTAACCAGGAGACCCAAACACATTCGATTTCTGACGGCGAGGAAGTAGGATCCAAAAAAACAGGGGCTGAGCGAACCGGCCGGGAGTGGAAACCGCACTTTCCGTGACGATTGCGCTTTGCGTCCGCGCGCCCTTTGGCCCAATCTGGCCGGCTTTGCTTGCGGCATTGTAGCAACTGTCACCAGCGTGATTGTGCTGCTACTTGCCGCTTCCAATAGTGACACGCCGCCTTCGGTGGAGTCTCTCGGAATTGTACCGGCGTCGCTCCATAATAAATGGGCGACGTGGTCAAGTCGCCTTCGTAATCGCAGACGCCGTCAGCAGAAGAACCAATAGCAGATCGCTGCTGCCTCAGGTGATCGCATCCGTGCCGTTGGGCCAACTGCCGTGGGGTTGTGTCCCCTCACTCACCGACCATAAATTGTTCTTTGGCATCATATTGGAAATCTTTCACTGTTGGATAGATGCCAAGCACGGAGTTTTTGCTCTCCCAAGGAGGCACGTTCATTACGATACAGTCATCCGTTCCATGGTAACAAACTCGCAGCTTAATGTTTTGCCCGCAACCATTTGTGGCGCTGATCCAGTGTTCATAGATAGTTTTATTTATGACCTGGGGTTTCGCGTAGCCGGCGACAGCAAGACAGGGCTTCCCATTTGGCCCCATGTGGCGTTGGGCCAGTTCGTTCGGTAGCGCAAAAGTGCTTCCCGACGGTGACACAACACTCTGCGCCAGTGCGTGGCCGCCAAGCAAAGCGAAACAGATCGATGAAATGAGCCGAGTGTTTAACATCCTCTTTGCCATCAGCAGAGCCCATTACGGCCTAGAAACCGAAGACCGCGTGGATTTTTTCCTTACTGTATTGTCACTGCATGGACTGCTTAGCCGTGATTAGGCGTACGGCGTATCCCATCGTCATGCTCTTAACGACTGTCCGCCGCTCAATACATTGCACGTAGAAGCGGGTCAATTAGGCAAATAAACGAGCCGAGCGGTGCGCAGCGACCAACGTCCTCCAATTTTACGCGAACGCGCGCACTGATGTGCTGCATTGCCTCACGAGATTCTGAAGTGGCTTGTCAGTTCAGAAATATGCGGCAATGACGATGAGTGAAATGGGCCGGCTAATAGATCCGCGCGGGCATTGGTGAGTTGTTCCCGTCCTGCAAATGACGTCAACCTCCGCGCAACTCCGCTCGCCCACTGAGTCACTGTCATCCGACAGGCGAAGGTGTTGGTCGGGGCCGCCGGATTTCGGACCGACCACCTGGATTATAAGGCTGGGTGATCGACCTTGAATTCATAGCTTGGCTGGCGGGCTGGCAAATAAGTATTAACACTTAGGGATTGCTAACCGAATTTAGCCGGCATTTGACGCACTCCACTTGGCTTTGTCCTGTCGAGTCTACTCCGGCGGTAGAACCGAAATCCATCAGTCACGTCCTAAAACATAAGCTCCATCACCCGGAACAATTCAAAGCCCAAAAAGGCCACCCAAGCCATAGTCGCAAGCATTCCGCAGACAAGGCCGGCGATTGATAGGCTTTGCACGATAAGCACTCACATTTTACAACTTGCCGCACGGTCTGTGAAACACTTCGCGGCCGCGATTATTCCCAAGTCTCTCTTCCTACGACGAGGGGCCATGCGGGCAAAGATTTTTTCACGCGTCCTTTTAAAATGGCAACGGCGTCTTGGTCCTGTGTGCGTACCGGGTGCAAATCGTTTGCGGCCCGATTCAATGCGGCATGATTTTCAGTTATACTTGTTGGGCAATGGCAATGGCCATTATCGCGAATCTAGATCCGACAGACGAAGACTTCTAGGTCGTGAAAGAATCAAGCAATAGCGGCACAAACAGCAACGGCGTCGTTGATCGAACACGAATGGTCGCTTCCTGCCAGGGCATCGTGTTAGGACCGGCAGCAGACCGCCCGGAGCAGCTACAGGATAAGTTTCTGGCTGATCTGCAAAGGGTGTGGCTGAAGAAGGGCTGCAAGTGCCTGGAGAAGATGGCAGAGGAGCGACCGACGGCGTTGGCTAAGATCGTCGCCAGTTTGTTGCCGCGTCATCTCCTCACCGCTAGACGTTGCAGTCGATCACTTTGCCGGCGCCAGAACCCGGCTCGATATGTATAGGATCGCGAGAGACTATATCGCCGATCCAGCCGATGACGTGCCGCTGATCGAAGTTCGACCGAGATAGACGACGATGACAGATCAGAATAATCCGGCAGCAATTGACGATCCATTCGATCCGGATGAACCTAAACCCGACAGCTTCGACGAATGGATATTTTGTCTCGCCGATGAGCACGGAATGGATGTTCTACGGCAAGTGCTCGACGAGTTGGGCGCCGATTGGGAAACGCTGTCTTTGAGGTCCGGGCTTACACTCCAGAGCCGCTTGGAAGTCCCGCACGGGCACCACAGGGCGCAACATCAACTCAGCAAACAAAAGCCAATGGGTGCCTTGTCATCCAATTATCGATGACCTTGACGATCGAGTCGATTGAGTCGAGCACGGTCATGTCAAATTCAATTTTCGCAAAGTCAATTCCATACTTGTCTTCGAGGAAGGTGACGACTTCCATTGCGTCAAGGGAGTCGAGACGCCCGCTCATGAAAAGGGAATCGAAATCTGTGAAGGCGCCCGCGTCGTTCTTCATCTGAAGCCGCTGGCCGATATAGTCCCGGACCTGGGCACGAATGTTCACATCCATCTGTCTACTCCGAAAAGATGAAACAGGAAGCTGAATCGGTCCCAGAGCGAATGTGTGCGGTCTAACTGCGCCTCTGCATCAAAGATGTTCACAATGCTAAAGAATGAAACAACGCGAAGCAAGTCTATAAGCCGACGTAGCCATCCCGCTGAGATGCCAGGCCGGCGGTCACAAATCTGGGACGCCGCGATGCCGAGGGAAAGTAAGAATGTATAGAAGGCTGCCGACTCAAACCCCACTATCGCCCTTACCACGCCAAGATCAGCCACGAATTCAATGTGCCGCGTGAAGTGGTAGATCATATTGCCAACGCAGGCTGCCATGAATGTTGCGAAGAATACCCGTAGCCGCTTATGTTTGCGGAAGCACCGAAGGAAGGTCGGGTAAAAAAAGAAATCAACGAGCAGCTCTTTATAATAAAAATAATAGCGGTCCAGAAATCGGCGATCGTGCGTGACTCCAATGGGCGGTAAGTGTTTCGCAAAAGACGAAATCCGGCCATTCGTGCCACCGCGATAAAAGGTCCGCCGAACATCACCATCC
>JBAPZR010000286.1:0-2121 GCA_049285335.1 Xanthobacteraceae bacterium
GTTCAAATCCGGCTGCCCCGACCAACATAATCAGTGAGTTAACAAAGGCGCAAGAAATGCCCGTCAAATCGACGTTTCACTCGGTCACATTCCGCGAAAAAAGAGGTGACTCTGGTGTTTCGTCCACATCCATTTAGCAATATGCGCCGATCAGTTGTTTTGTTATGTGTGGGGGCAATGAGGACCGCTTGTTTGTAGTTTGGTGCGATTGAAAAGGGACTTGTCCTACGCCAAGAGAGGTACCCCTAAGTGAGTGGTTTTTCTAGGGATCTATCCCGAATTGTCGCGTCGTTTGATGTTGTTTTGAATTAAATTCCGTTTGGATTATTTCGGTTGTGTAGGGAGTGGCGTCGTAGTGAGTAAAACGACACCGACGGTGATCGTCGCTAGCAGTGCATTGCTGCGCGAAGGAATAACATCTCTCCTGCAGGGTAGCACTTATGAGGTTGTGGCTGCAGTCGACCGGCCCGGTGAATTGGCGGATCACGAGTTTACAAGCCGAGCACTGGCGATTACTGGAGTCGGCTGGCAAAATGGAAGCGACCAGATTGCGGAAAGTATTCGGCTGCTACGATCGTTGATCCCCGCCGGCAAAATTGTCGTGGTGGCGGAGACGTGTGGCCCTGTCGACCTACAGCGTGTTCTGGCGCTTGCCCCAGATGGCTACATTCTCAACCTCGGCTCGCGCGATATGCTAGTGAGGTCGCTGGAACTAATATTCATGGATCAGCAGATCTTCGTGCTGGGTCGCACAACTGCAGTGCTGCCGAACGGAGGCGATGATACTCAGTTTTCTGGACGTGCTGTGGGTTCGCTAACCGGGAATTCTTGCGGGTTCGCGAAAAACGGTCATCAGCTTTCGCATCGCGAAAATCAGGTGCTGAACTGTCTCGCCCACGGTGAATCAAACAAAGGAATTGCGCGGGTGTGTCACATCTCGGAAGCCACCGTTAAGGTTCACCTGAAAGCCATTCTACGCAAGACCAATGCGCGGAACCGTACGCAGGCCGCTATTTGGGCGGTTGAACACGGACTCCACGCCGACGTCGCGGCCTGAGCATTTCAACCTGGGTTTCGTCCGCTTAGCACACCAGACGCCGGTGTCCCGGACTCGCAATCGGCGCGGGCCATTTTTCTGTGTCCGGCTTCCGAACCAAGAAGATTGCTGGGCCAGTAGTAGTGACGTGGTCAGCGCGTCCATTGCGCTTGGAAAAAAACACTGAATGCGTTTAGCAATCCTTTAGTGTTAATACTAATATTAACAGAAAATGCCTCTGACAAGCCACAAAAAAAACCGCGTGCGGAGCCATGAGTTCACAGCCGATCACCCCGCCGTATCATCCAAGTGGTCGGTCTGAGCCGGGATGACGTGCCCACGGTGGCAAGGCGGGAGGCCATCATCCCGGCCGCAGCTATACCCATCAACTATTGTTCGCTCTCTGGGTGGAGGTTGGTTCTCCCGGTCCGGATGTGACTTTCGGACGCGGGGTTAAAACGAATGGGCTTTTTCGGCAACATCGGACAAAAGCTCGGCTGTGTCTGTTATGAACAAGACCCTGGGCGGCGATCAGCGGCCCACGCCACCATTAAAGCGGCAATAACGGCTTCAGTCTCGTTAGCTTCCGAAATGAGCGGGAAGTCGGTTTCGCCGGTTGTGAAGTAAAAGCTGATTAGCTTACCGACCGCTGGTTCAATTAGCTTTCGTGCAGCTGGTTCTCGATTCTCTGATGCGCCCCGGAAATCCCCTGACGTACTCCGGTGTGAACCGCCCACCGTACCGAGTCTTATCATCGCTTCCTTCCTGCGACAAAGCGTGACGGATTGTGGCGAATACGACGAAACTACCGGTGTTATTCAGGAAATCCTAAACTGAGCAGAGGCCCCAGGCGGCCGCTGGTGGTCATCGTTATTGCGCTTTCGATCGTCGGCCAGTTCCTGAACAAAAACTCTAAGCGGGAGATGCTGTCATGGGCATTACCTGGACCACGCTGGAAGCCGCTATCATGAGCATTATCTGGACTGTGACAGGAGCCGCCGTTGTTTCCTTCCTCCTTGCGCTTGCCATCCAATCTCGCGTCCAAAAACGAGTGATGGCTGCTAACGTGCGCCGATACTGGAGTG
>JBAPZR010000287.1:0-1953 GCA_049285335.1 Xanthobacteraceae bacterium
CCAATCACGACAGTAGTGCCGCATCGCCCTGCGGCAAGGATGAATGCCGTTATCCACACGCGATCGCCGATCGTCCTCGTCAATCAATGTTCCTTTTTTGTTCTAGTGATTTAACCGCGTCCGTGCAAGGCTCGCCCGCGTCTTCATTGTCTCAGATTAGCCGCCGTCATCTACCGATGAGATTTTCTCATTTTGCGTGTGCATTAACATCGTTATTAACCACAGCGTGTAGAAAGTAAGCGTGTGTGGTTTTCGCGTAACACCATTTCAGTGGCGGATCAGGTACTTATCCAAACGGGTGTGTATCTTGTCGGAGAATCGCATGAAGCGGTTGGTATTGGCTGTATTGGCTGGAACGCTAATGTGCGCGGCCGCTGCGAGTCGAGTGCTTGCCGCTGATCTGCCACCTTCGGCACCGACGCCACCACCGCGCGCACCTGCGGCTTATGTGCCGGCCGTCGTCGCCCAGGTCTACAACTGGGGCGGATTCTATTTCGGCGCCAATGTGGGCTACGGCTTCGGCACCAGCAATTGGACGGATCCAAACAACCATTCGGGTCTCGGCTCCACGGGCGATTTCAGCCTCTCCGGTTTTGTGGTCGGCCCCACCATCGGCGTTAATTTCCAGACCGACGCTTTTGTCTATGGCGTGGAGGCGGATTTCGACGGCTCTTGGATAAAGGGTGGAAGTTCGAGTGCGTTCTGTGGCGCCAATGTGGGCTTTCCCGGCGGCCAATGCGACACCAAGAGCTTTTTCATTTCGACGGGACGCGCGCGGTTCGGCTATGCCGCCGACCGGGTGCTGTTCTACGGCACCGGCGGCGCCGCGCTCGGCGATGTCTCGCCGGGCATCAACAATAGCTTTCAGCGTCAGACCAAGTTCGGTTGGACGGCCGGCGCGGGGATCGAAGCCGCGTTCACAGATAGCCTGACTGCCAGGATCGAATATCTGTTTGTGGATTTGGGCAGCGCCACCTGCAACACGACGCTCAATTGCGGCGTCGACACGGGTAGCACTGTACCGAACGATACGGTGAAATTCTCAAGCAGTATCATCCGCCTGGGTGTGGACTATAAGCTCCGCTGACCCTGGGTTGCGCCTGCTGCCTCGGCCGATCTGGCTTGACCGCCGCCTCCCAGCAAATTCCCGGGAGCTGTTGTTTTTTTGCACTATTCCCGAGCCGCCCGGAAGCATTCTTGCAGCTTGCGAGGGCCTTCCGGGGGTGCGTCTATGGGGCGTTTGGCCCGAATTGGTCTCGTCCAAGCACTAGCGATTTTGGCGTTCATGCCGGCATTTGCCGCGCATGCCGCGGATATCGCTGTGCCGGGGCCGGCCTATTATCCGGCTTACATGCCCCCCGCCATCTACAATTGGACCGGCGTCTATTTCGGAGGCAATGTCGGCGGCGGAATCCTCACCGATTCGGTCAGCCAAAACGGCATAGCGCCGTTCAATCTTGAGGGCTCGGGCAATCTGCGGCCCGCCGGCGTCCTTGGCGGCGCGCAACTTGGCGCAAATTACGAATTCGCGCCGTGGGTGGTCGGCGCCGAGGTCTCCTGGACTGATTCCGGCATCAGCGGATCGACCTTGATTCCCTGCAGCACAAGCTGCCTAATTCCGACAACCACTACCCCAATTCAAATCCTCCAGGAACGGGCCACGTCCCATGCGCTGTGGTTTGCGACGGCAACAGGACGCTTTGGCTACGCCGCCAATGACTGGCTGTTTTACGGCAAAGCCGGCGGCGCCTGGATGCACGTCAGTTACACCCAGGATTATTTGACCGCGGTCGGCGTTACAGCCAGTTCGCAAACCATCAGCGCCGACCGCGCAGGCTTTACCGCGGGCGTTGGCGTCGAGTACGGCATGACGGAAAATCTCTCGGGTAAGATCGAATTCGACTTCTACGATTTCGGCACCCAAAATTATAACTTTGTGCAAACTCCGGTGAG
>JBAPZR010000288.1:0-2511 GCA_049285335.1 Xanthobacteraceae bacterium
GATCTGGAGAAACACGGGATTGCGGCCGACGTCAAGCTACAGAAGGATTTGCCGAAAATTGTTGCTCATAATGGCCAGTTACAGCAGGTTCTCATTAATCTGGTCGGCAACGCAATCGAAGCAATGCAGGCAGATAAAAACGATTATCGGGTGCTGCAAGTGAGCAGCGGTCGCCATGGTGACGATAAAATTATTCTGTCGATCGAGGACTCGGGCCCGGGAATCGATCCGAAGCACGCGGAAAACATCTTTGATGCGTTTGTAACCACGAAGTCCCATGGGATGGGATTGGGACTTGCGCTTTGCCGGATGATCATTGAGCGACATTCCGGCGAACTATCGGTATCGTCGGCCCATCCGCGTGGCTCAATATTTCGCATCATCTTGCCCATTTTTGCTCGCGACGAGGTGATCGCATGAGGCCGCGGATCTCGGCTTATAGCACAAAGCGGACATGCCAAAGGAGTGTAGTACCATCATTTCATTTGCGACTTGCGCAATCACGCACTCGGCCGTAGGCAGGTCGCGCCAAGCAGGCGTCAAACCATCGTGCCACATTCGCGTGACCCGACATATTCAGTCGGCCCATCTTGCCCCATACGAGAATGCCCGCCACGTTGAGATCGGCGACGGTAAAACTATTGCCCGCCAAGTAATCACGCCCTGCTAGGGCGTCATTGAGCACGCTTAGTGGCTTTTTTAGCAACAACTCATCGCGTTCTGCATATGACGCATCGCGCGCAATTTCGGGCAGCATTGCGCGATGCTGCAACAAATCGAGCAGATACGCTTCCATCTCGAGCATGGCCCAGAAGCTCCACTGAGCAGCCAGACCCAAAACTTCGGGACCGGCACAGTGCATGGGTCCGTCGTATTTTTGCGCGAGGTAAAGGTTAATCGCCATTGATTCCCACAACACCAGATCACCATCCACGAGCGTCGGAATTCGAGCATTCGGATTAAGTCGTCGATATTCAGCGGTCTGGAGATCGTCGGTTCGAGTACTCTTCTCTATTAGCTGATATGGCTTACCCATCTCCTCGAGCATCCAGAGGCATCGCATCGCTCGTGATCTGGGATTACCATAAAGTTGCAGCATACTCGGCTCCCGACGTGGTGATCGATTACCTAATCACAGGCGCAATTTGGAACACGGTGAATGGCGAAACCGTCGGATGAAGTGCGCCGCCCTGGGCGAGCCATTGGTGCGGGTGATCTGTTTTCTAGCGCTCCGGCTTCGGCATCGCCGCAGGTCCGGGTCGGCGACTGACGTCGACCAGAATTGATAAGCGTCTCCGCAACCCCACGTCAGTTTGGACGGACTTTGTGGATCACCGTTTGTCCGTTGATTGCATAATCCACCTGATTTGTGATGGTACTTTCAAGCGCCATGACCCATTTAAATGCACCCACGTGTCGGTGGACAGCGTGATCAACCTTATGTCCTGCATCGTCCCGTCAGGTCCGGTCTTTTTTGTGGTCATTTCGTAGCGTTGCTCTGCGACCGCAGAGTCTCCGGCACTAGTTGTCTTGGTCAGTGTGGTATGACTGTCTTTGTTTGGATCACGCGGCGAAGAAGCTACCTCCTGAATCATCATGGCGGCGTCTTCTGATTTGTTCGATGAGTCGGTACTTACGAAGTCAGGGGTGAGCAGTGCGGTTATTGCATCCGAGTCTCGTGCAGCCATGGCAGCTTTCATCGCCGCGTATCGGGCTTCCAATTGCAATCGCAAATCAGGTTCGGCGGCGAAGACTGATCCACCCATCATGGTCGAGATCAGCAGCTGCGCGAGAATCGCGAACTTGGTCACCTTGTCCCCCCGCTACACCTTCGGATGCGGGTATGCCAAATCACTCGCGACAGTCCCAATGCCAAAGGTCGCGCCAGTACATCCGTGGTCGCGGACCCACTGGCATTGGGTTAATCGAGGCAACGTAGTGATGTTCGAGGTACGCCGCCCCGACCAGGATCGAACAGCACCAGGAGAAGTCGTCGATCACATGGCATTAGGTAGGCGGAATCGGGCACCGTGAAGTAGGATCGAGTCCGTACGGCCCACAGCGATCGAAGTGCTCGATCTGCGGGATGAGTCAGGTGCAAAGAAAGGAGGAAGCTCATAAGGACTATTCGGCACAAGCAGTCCTATCCGCCAGTGTACAGGCGCAGCAGTTCTGGATGAAAAACCGGATGCCAGATCGATGGCGTGACGTTAATAAGCAACGGTTCAGATCGACGAAACACCCCCCGCAGTTCCGGGAACAATAATGAGCGATTGTGATAGCGGCTATGCACGAAAGCGCTGGCGATTGGCTCACCTGGCCCGCTGATCAACTGCTGCGAATTGGCGGCTTCGTTGCAGCCTGGTTTTTTAGCGAAGACGCGACTGGCTTCACTCTTGTTCAGATGGGGTTTGCAACGCTTGTGTTGGCGACCCTCGTGGGGGATGTTCGTATTCTGGCAAGCGCTGGTCGAATATTGCCGACCTTAATGCTCCATGCCCCGGTCAGGGT
>JBAPZR010000289.1:0-1763 GCA_049285335.1 Xanthobacteraceae bacterium
AGCCAAGGAGCCGCGAATATGGAAGATCACGAAACGCGCCGAAAAATCATTCGCGAATGGATGGCGCTTCCGAAGGATAAGCGACATACCGAAGAACAGGCTGCGTCATTCGCCAAAAAGGCGACCCAGCAAAACCAGTTCCATCGCAGTCGACGCGATCCAGGCCACAAACTTCGGCGCGATCTATACCAGAAAATCATGGGATGGGTCTTACCTCGCACTGGCAAGTCGTGATGAGCGAGACGGCGGCGGTGTGAACCACCGACACCCTTCATCGAGTTTGATCAAGAGGGGCATGAGCTTCAATCTCAGTAGGGAGGAGCTCGAGAAGAAATGGAGGATTATGCCGTCTTGTTGATTGTCGATCCAAGGGATCGGGTGGAAGGCCGCTGTGCGTGACAATTCCTCCTGATATCTCCAGTGTGTACACGATCGGTTCATAAACATCGCGTGCAGTCGGCAGGTATCGCGGCGAGTAAGTCGATCAGCTCCGGTAATCGTGAGCGCTTTCTCAGGAACAGTTTTTCTATTGCGAATAGGTCACTGATTCCTACCCGCGGCAAATTTCGCCTGCCATTATCAAGGAGTGAGCCATGCAAAATGGTCCAAAAACAATGACCGGCGGGCACTGTCCGAAATCGGCGAGGAGATTTACTAACCGCCCGAAGCAGTGGACATCGAATGGAGTCCGCCCTGATTTGAGGGGCCCTCAGAACGCGCAAAGAAGCTATGAGCATTATCTCGCGCTGGCCCAAGCTCAAGCCCAATCCGGCGACGTGATCGGGGCCGAAAACTACTACCAGCACGCCGAGCATTATCTCAGACTAATATCCTCGGACCGAGAAAAGAGGTAGGAGAATTAGGTGGAAACAATCGGAGAAGGCTGCCTCAGTTGACGGCCTTAGGTGTTCCAGCGAATCTTAATTCACTGCCGTGTAATTCTCTGTGCTTTAATCGATTTGACGAGCCGCGGACCTCTGTTGAGACATGCCCACATCAGCAACTCCTTCACCGTCAGCCTATAGAGCGTGGTCGGATAGCGCATTCGGCCTGCAGCTTCCCGCCGGTAAGCCCGAACTGGATAAAGACCAACCCCCGTAATGCTTTGTGCTGTCGCTACGTCTCTATTGAGCGACGATCCCGTTCTACGACCAGAGCTGGAATGAAACGGCCGGAACCTTCCTAGCACTCGTTGAGTTGGCGTTGCAGCAAACGAGGCCTCTGTGGCCGATGCTCCAAGCCGGAACTTCACGATAAATTTTGGGCCGCAACACCCAGCGGCGCACGGGGTATTGCGCCTCGTCCTGGAGCTCGATGGTGAGGTTGTGGAGCGGGTTGATCCGCATATTGGACTACTCCATCGCGGCACCGAAAAACTGATCGAACACAAGACCTATTTACAGGCGATCGGCTATTTCGATCGGCTCGATTACGTCGCGCCGATGAACCAGGAGCATGCCTTTGTGCTGGCGGCGGAGAAACTTTTGGCCATCGAAGTCCCTCGCCGCGGACAACTGATTCGCGTGCTCTACAGCGAAATCGGACGACTATTGTCGCACTTGCTCAACGTTACCACTCAGGCGCTCGATGTCGGCGCCCTCACCCCACCGCTATGGGGCTTTGAGGAACGCGAAAAATTAATGATGTTTTATGAGCGCGCCTCGGGCGCGCGGATGCATGCCAACTATTTTCGTGTCGGCGGCGTGCACCAGGACCTGCCACCAAAACTCATCGATGATATTTGGAATTTTTGCGACCCCTTT
>JBAPZR010000290.1:0-3636 GCA_049285335.1 Xanthobacteraceae bacterium
GGCGCTTGTCATAGGCTTGTTGGCGGCGACGTGTGGCGTGGGGTGGTTCATTTTGCATGCATCGGCACCGCCATCTGGCTTGGCATCGGCGGGTGCGTCAACTGAAAATCGTCATCCTGATCCCAACCCTGTTTCCCCGAGCTTGGGGCAAAGTTCCAAGGTTCCTTCGGATCGGACCGCTGGTTCCCCGATTTTAGTGCAAAGTCCAAAACTACCTTCGGATCTAATCGCCGGCACTCAAAAAAGAGATAGCATTCAGACTCACGACACGATTGTTCGTGACACCGGTGGGGACGCGATTGCGCAAATGCTGCAAAGCTCCCCCGCGACGCTAACTTCTTATATGAGCAAACATTCGAAGAACCAGCGACCGGGAGCCAGGGCGGAGGGATCTAGGGTTCAAGCGAAACTTACTGCTACGCCGGAAACAAGACCAACAACCATTCGGGGTTGGATGCTGCGAGACGTTACCAATGGCACGGCGGTCTTAGAAGGACCAAATGGCATTTGGAGGGTAACCGAGGGACAGAATTTGCCGGGAGTTGGCAGAGTCGACTCTATTGTTCGGTGGGGCAACCGTTGGATCGTCTCGACGAGCAAGGGTCTAATCTCGACGCCATAAGCGCGTCATCACCGCTGTGCAAGGGTTACCGAACCATTTCTGTCAGCTAAGCAACCGGCGGATCCGATCACACACGCGAAAATTGGTAAGTTTAATCGTTTGCTCACCGATTTCGGTTAGGTAACGAGTGCAGCGCATGAAGGACGGGAAGCCCTGACGCCATCGACCACCCGTCGGGGTTTCTCTCCTTGATTCCTTACAGCGAGCCGATTTGGGGGCGACTCAAATCGCAAAGCCGCTCTGGCGATCCCACGCCAGGCGGCTTTGTGCGGGATTTTTTGGATTTTTCTCCTTCTCAATTTGCGATCAACAAAGTCGCCGCAACGACGTCCGCGACGAGTTGAGCAAACTCGGCGATAGTAAGGTCCTGCCCCGTTCCGACGTTGAGGAATTTGGACCCGGAATAGTTTTTCAGAACAAAGATGCAAGCGTCGGCAAGATCGTCGACAGCGAGAATACTGTCGCAGAAACATTAAACTAGCGGCTAGACGGCGGATGTACCGCATCCAATGTTTCAAGCTCTTGCGGTGTCAATGTCAGCGACAGGGCGACGGCATTCTCCTTTACATGCGCCACGGACCCGGACTCGGGAATTGCAATGACGTTACCGCTGCGGATGGTCCAGGCCAACGCGACAGCAGCCGCCGAGCGACCGTGTGCTGTGCCAATACGCTGAAGCGCGGGATCACGCAGTAAGTCGGCGCCTGGGCCGCCAAGCGGTGAATAGGCCATCACCGGCATGCCATGCCGCTCACACCATGGCAGCAGGTCACGTTCGATGCCGCGATCACTCAGATTGTAATGGACCTGATTTGTCGCGCAGCGATCGCCTTGTGGAACATGGAAAAGGCCTTCGATATCGCGCACTGTGAAATTGGACACGCCCCAAGCATGAATTTTCTTTGCCGAGCGCAGACTTTCGAAAGACGTCACGACACCTGTGAGATCTGCAATCCCATTCCGCCAGTGCAGCAGGTAAAGATCGAGATGATCAGTGTCGAGGCGGGCGAGAGTCGCCTCGCAAGCGCGTACCATGCCATCGGCCGTCGCGTGCGTAGGGGGCACCTTGGAGACGAGGAATACGTCGTCGCGCCGGCCGGCAATCACGCGGCCAATCAACTCCTCAGAGTGACCGTCGCTGTATACTTCGGCGGTGTCGATCAGCGTCATCCCGAGCGAAATGCCGGTGCGTAACGCGTCTTCTTCTTCAGCTGCCGGATGTCTTCCCTGGGCGAGATGCCAAGAGCCCTGACCGAGTGCTGGGACGATGGTGCCGTCGCGAAATTTTACCGTTCGTCTCCCACCGGTAGTTGCATCAAGCGCCAATGCGTTTGACGAACTCACAAGTGAACCAAGTGCCACACAAAATCCGGCGAAATCACGCCGGCTCAGCAAGGCTGGATTGGGCTCCCTTGATCGAGGCTCGCAGGCACGCTGCTGGATTTTATGTCGTTCGTGACGCATATTGGTTATGAGCCCGGAGGTCCATATGCCTCATGTCGGTCCGGTCTTGGAAGGCCACACTTTCTTTTGCCCCCATTGTGGTGCGCTTTATTCAGTAATGCATTCGCGGCCTGTCGAGGGCGATGACCATACAGCAAAATGCGTGGTCTGTTTAAGGATCATGGCCGGGCCGCGAGAGGGAAACAAGGTTCCCATCTTCAAGCTCATTCACCGACCTGACGACGACTAGCCGGCTCCGCCATTTGCGCACGACCCACTTGATCACGAAGATGAAGGAACGCGCGACCCAGCCTGACAGACCGCTCGTTCAGTTAGCTTATAGCGCCGACATCTTTAGGGCACACACTAACTTAGCGCAGCCCGCGTCGCTCGTATCTGCCTCCGTTTCCAGATCCTGCCGGCACCTTGCCACCAAGCCCATGCGTGCATGATTTGACTTTTGAGGTCCACATAGCTTGGCTGCCAACCAAGCTGATCGCGCGCGCACGATGCGTCGGCGATCAGAGCCGGCGGATCACCAGGCCGCCGCGCGCCGGTCAGTACGGGAATGTCGCGCCCTGTGACCTCCCGAACCCCGGCGACGAGTTCGCGCACTGACCAGCCACGACCGGTGCCGAGATTGAGGGCTGTGCTTTCTGCACCATCGATCAGCGCGTGGACCGCTTTGACGTGCGCGTCCGCCAGATCGGTCACATGGACATAGTCGCGCACGCAGGTGCCGTCCTCGGTCGGATAATCATCACCGAAAATCGTGAAGCCTCTGCTTTCGCCCGCAGCTGCTTCCAACAGAAGTGGGATGGCATGGGTCTCGGGAACGTGACATTCGCCGATATCTCCCTCAGGGTCCGCACCGGCGGCATTGAAATAGCGGAGCGCCATGAACGACAATGGGAACGCTGCCGCGCATTCTCGCAGCATCCGCTCACAGATCATCTTAGTGTTGCCATAGGGGCTAACCGGCGCGTAAGGCGTTTCCTCCGGAATGGGAACCACCGGCGGTGCGCCATAGACCGCGCAACTGGACGAAAACACGATCTTGCCGACGCCGCACTCGCGCATTGCACTCAGCAAAGTGGCGGTGCCGCCGACATTGTTCTGCTTCCCGGTCGGGACCGCCGCGGTTCCCATCGATGAATGTGCTCAACGAGCATGGTTCGAAAAAACGACCGCCGTCGACGAGCTCGCCAATCTCGAGCAGCCCCCATTTCACCGCCTCACGATTGCCCCGGGTGAGATTGTCGTAAGCGACGGGGTCAAATCAGGCGCTGCGCAAAGCCTTGCAGGTATGGCTGCCGACATAACCCGCACCACCGGTGACTAAAATAGACGTCGCTTGCGCGATGCACTCGCGCACTACCGGCCGACGGCCGTATCTGAGAACAGCTCATTCTCCAAGTCCGCCGCGCTCGATCTTCTAAGGACTCAGAAAACGGCAACATCGAGGTTCGCCTTGGCCTTGCAAGCGGACATCGAGTCCGATGGCGCAAGAGCGGCTCCAATCAGATCCAGCAGGGCAAATTCTGGCGGGACGCCCCAGCGGACCGGCACCC
>JBAPZR010000291.1:0-2383 GCA_049285335.1 Xanthobacteraceae bacterium
CAGTTCGGCCGATGCGGTGTAATCGAACGTCATCATTTTGGCCTTTCCGAAACTATGCGGGCTTGAGCTGACTTTCCTTGACCATCCGCTCATGCGGCTCGGCGGCACCTTTGATTTTGTACTGAAAGTCGTCACCATCGGGCGGCAAAAGTTGCGTGATCTTATATAAATGCCGCGCGCACTGCCAGCGACGCCAAACCGCCCCGATGGAAATATCGAATCACACGCAATCCTCGGCGGGCTTAACATCGGCAGCCCTGTGCCAAGGTTGCCATCGGATGTTTAAAGTACATTGACGGCATTCAGCCAAACGATTTCGAGAGCAGACAGCACAATACCGCCATCAACCCTGACGCTGGCAGCGTGATGATCCATGCCATCACGACGCACACGGTGAGAGGGATGTTGCTGGCAACGTTGCAACGGACCGCCGAGACTTTGCGGGCCGCAGCAGCCGCGCAAATGTTTCTTGTTAGTATAGAGTATTCGCCGATTATCGGGCCGTGTCGGCTATACTTCTCATGCTACGACGGATTTATCCGACTTCACCTTCCAATCCACGTTGGTGAAGGAACGCCCAGTCCGACGAGGAAGAATAACGCCTAGGCGGTAGCACTCAAGCGGCTCTCGGGAGCGATGGCAGCGGCGGCGCAGAGCTTCGAGGAAATGTCGTTCGCGCCGGTGGCTTCCTAGCCCCGAACGTATTGTCACATGGCCGACAGCAAGCTTGACCTTGAGCGCATCCTGCCTGCTAAAGTAGTCCATCGCAGTCTTGGACGCTGAGCGGAACGAGGAATTGTGAGGTGCGCACGCTTCTTAAGCTGAGCGACTTCATCGACGCTATCAACACGCAAATTGGCCGTTGGTCTTCTTGGCTCATCCTGCTCGCCGTGGTGGTCTCCGCCGGCAACGCGACAGTCCGTAAAGTCTTCGACCTTTCCTCGAACGCCTGGCTCGAATTGCAGTGGATACTGTTCAGCGCAGTGTTCCTGTTATGCGCACCGTGGACGCTTCTGCAGAACGAGCATATTCGCATTGACATCGTGAACAACCTGCTGCCCCGTTGGTTGCGCAATACGATCGAATTGATCGGTCACGCGCTTTTCCTCCTGCCGCTCGCCACTATTCTCGTTATTACAGGCGTTCCTTTCTTCCTTCGCTCCTATGAGATCAACGAGCAATCCGGCAATGCTGGCGGGCTGCCGCAATGGCCGACAAAATCGTTGGTCATGATCGGGTTTGCACTGTTGCTGGCGCAAGGCATTTCCGAACTCATCAAACGCGTCGCCATCATGCGCGGCATGATTCCGGATCCGCACGCAACGCAGGTGCACGCAGTCGAAGCCGAAGTCGAACACATCGTCGAAGCCATCGAGAAGCACTAGACGCCGATGGAGCTCTGACGGAATGGAAGCGTTTCTCATCCAAAACATGGCGCCGATTATGTTCGGCTCGTTGGTGGTCGTGCTGCTGCTCGGCTATCCCGCCGCGTTTTCGCTTGCATTCGTTGGCCTGTTTTACGCGCTCCTCGGCATCGCACTTGGTCAGTTCCAGCTCGATTTTCTGCAGGCATTGCCGGAGCGTATCTATGGCGTGATGAGCAATGACACGCTGCTGGCAATCCCGTTCTTCACCTTCATGGGATTGGTGCTCGAACGCTCCGGCATGGCGGAAGACCTGCTTGATACCATAGGCCAACTGTTCGGCACGGTTCGCGGGGGACTGTCCTACGCGGTGATCTTTGTCGGCGCGTTGCTTGCCGCCACTACAGGCGTCGTCGCTGCCTCGGTCATCTCGATGGGATTGATTTCGCTGCCGATCATGCTGCGCTACGGCTATGATCGGCGCTTCGCTGCCGGCGTGATCGCCGCATCGGGCACGCTGGCGCAGATCATACCGCCGTCGCTCGTTCTTATCGTGATGGCCGATCAACTCGGCAGATCTGTCGGCGATATGTATGAAGGCGCTTTCGTTCCCGGCATTACTTTGGCCGGGATGTATGCAGTTTACACCTTCATCATGTCGGTCGTCTTCCCAAAGACGACGCCCGGTCTGCCGGCGGAAGCCGTCGGCTTTCGGGAGGACGACAAGAGCCGCGGGCTATGGTCGCTGTTTCTTCTTACCATTGCGAGCGCGGTGTTCGGCTGGTTCATGATGCGCAATTCCGAAAGCCATGGCGCCGACTATGTGGTGCTGTGCATGTTCTTCGGCATTCTATTCGCGTTCGGCGTGGCGATTGTGAACTGGATCATCGATCGCCTCACCGGCTTCCGATTCCTGTCGCGGATGGCACAGCAGACGACGTTCGTCATGGTGCCGCCACTGTTTCTGATCTTCCTCGTGCTCGGCACGATTTTCATCGGCGTCGCCACCCCGACTGAAG
>JBAPZR010000292.1:0-2065 GCA_049285335.1 Xanthobacteraceae bacterium
GCAGGAAGGAATGGGAAGCGTGCCGCCTGGTGTCCAAACACAGTGAACGGACTTTCTATGCGCCTCCCTCTTTTGCTGGTATCGGCTTCGGCGCTCATTGGGGTGTCATATACGTGCAATGCTCAAACGCCTGCCGAGGACGTGGCAGCTCAGATTCGCATCCAGGGTTACCGGTGCGATCGGCCAGTCACCGCTAAGCGGGACGTTAGGCGTTCCAAACCCGACTCCGCGGTCTGGGTCCTTAATTGCAGAAACGCCACCTTTAGAGTGAGGCTCGATCCTAACTTGGCTGCCCGGGTTACTAAGCTCAAAAAGAAGTCGTAGTCGCTGTGCCGCACGACCGCGCGCGAAGCATTAACCGTGCGGCGCGGTTGTCAGCGTTTCCGGCCGACTTCTTGATCGAAGTAAGCAACGCGGGCGACAGGGACGCCTTGGCAGTCTCGACGCTATCCGCGAATTCACGAGTCGCGGTTGCCAAGCGATCCGGCTCGCGTCCGCGCCGTACGTCAGCTCGGCGCTGGTGGTGCTGGAGCGCGGTGGCGATCGAGCACGCCCTTGTGGTGAGCGAGAAAGCACGATCGAGCGTCACGCCCAAGGATTCGGATCGCATGTTGTAATTTCCAATGAAATGAGGATGGCCCGAACGTTGGGTTGAGTTTGCCGCGCGTTTAAAGCAAAGAGGCCCCTTAAAGGGGCCTCTTTCAGGCGCCGTGCCTGTCAACACCTGCGACCTAAGCTTTTGGCCGCGCGTCATTGAAAAATCCTGGGGAAGCCATTCTCTCAGTACTTTTGCGGGACATACAGTTCAGACGGTAGATTGTGCCGCTCATAATTAGGATCGAACACGCGGCTCGGGAGGTTGGTCTCCTCGTGCGGCACCGGGGTGTAGGGAACACGATGCAGCAGGTGGTCGATGCAATTGAGCCTCGCTCGCTTCTTGTCGTTGGCCTCGACGATGAACCACGGCGCCTCGGGAGTGTTGGTGCGAGCGAACATGTCCTCTTTTGCCTTGGTGTAGTCCTCCCAGCGGACGCGCGACTGCAGGTCCATCGGGCTGAGCTTCCACTGCTTGAGGGGATCGTGAATGCGCATAAGAAATCGCATTTGTTGCTCTTCGTCAGTGATGGAGAACCAGTACTTCGTGAGAATGATGCCTGACCGGACGAGCATCCGCTCGAATTCCGGTACATCACGAAAGAATTCCTCGACCTGCTTCGGTGTTGCAAAGCCCATCACGCGTTCGACGCCGGCGCGATTGTACCATGAGCGGTCGAACAGCACGATTTCGCCGCCGGCGGGCAGGTGCGGCACGTAGCGCTCGAAATACCACTGGCTCTTCTCGCGTTCGGTGGGGGCGGGGAGTGCGACGACGCGACAGGCGCGCGGATTCAACCGTTGCGTAATGCGCTTGATGACTCCGCCCTTGCCGGCGGCATCGCGCCCCTCGAAGACTACGATGATCTTCGCCTTGGTATGCTGGACCCAGTCCTGCATCTTGATCAATTCAGCCTGCAGCATGAGGAGCTGGCGAAAATATTGAGTCCGCTCGATAGTCGGCGGATGCGCCTTATTGTAGATCTTGCGGATCTCCTCCCGCAGCGCCGGTTCGGACAACTCGAGCTCATAGTCTTCATCGAGTGTGTCGGCGAGTTCGGCGTCCAGCCAGTCTTTGCCATCCACGTCATTTTCGAACTTGTTCATTGTCGCACTCCACCCGTTTCGCGGACGACAGTTTGCAGGGGTTCTGCTACCAATCCGTGACGCCCCTCCAGCGGACTTCACGTTGACAGGCTGCGGCCGCCACACTCTGCGCGCCGCGGAAGTTACACGCCGCGGCGTTTCTCAAATGACGCCCCGAAGCACAGGCGTTCGTCCGTCTCACCGGCTAGTAAGCAGGTAGCGTGACTGAGCGGTAGTTGAAACAGCCCAGGTCGCCTTTGGGTCGGTCATAAGCGGACATGGCGGTTTCAATTCGTCATGTCCGCTTTACTCCAAAAAGCGGGCCATCCCTTGGCGCTTGCGCATCTCATTCCCGTTCGGCCTGATGGCTGTATTTTTGATTACA
>JBAPZR010000293.1:0-2494 GCA_049285335.1 Xanthobacteraceae bacterium
CACCTGTTGTCCGCACCGGTCCGCGCCGGACGTCAACTGTCCAAGGGGGAAACATGAAAACCGAGCAAATTCAAACCAGCGGGGCTCCGGCGACGCTTCAGGATGTGCTGGATCGACTGTCTGACGACGGCATCGTCGATTCCAGAAGGCGACGTGATCTTCGCTCGGCCGTGGCGAGTTTCGCCAAGCTGGTGGACAAGGCGCCGGGCCTGATCCCACTCGACCTTGCAGCAATCCGCCACGCGCTCGACAGCGCGGTGCCGGCGCAAGCTGGGGTCTCGGCCAAACGTTGGGCCAACCTGCGCAGCGATCTATCCGCCGCCATTGAGGCATCGGGCCTGTGCCCCATTCTCAAGACCGCGAAGTTCGACCTCGCGGAGCCCCGGAAGCAGGTCCTCGACGCGGTGCAGGACCAACGCATCCGCCACGGCCTCTCGCGGCTTGCCCGCTGGGCCAGCCTGCGCGGAATCGCGCCGTCAGAAGTGGACGATTTGACAATCGAGCGATTCATCAGCGAATTGCGGGCGTACACGCTTATCCGCAACATCGATGATCAACAGCGAAGGGTGACCATGGCCTGGAATTGGCTCGCCAAGCTGCAGCCGAACTTGGAGTTAGGACCTGTCAGTACGCCCTCAAAGGCGGCACTGAGGCGCTTCGACTGGCAGCAACTTCCGGCCTCGTTCCAGAATGACGTCGAGTGTCATCTCACCTGGACATCCGTTCCCGATCCCCTCGACGAAAACGCGCGCCGAAGGCCGCTTGCACCGAAAACCCGACACCTGCGTCGCGAGTACATCCACTCGGCCGTCAGCGCCGCGGTTGCCGGCGGGATTGACCCGGCCCAGCTCACCTCGCTGGCGACACTTGTCGCGCCGGACACGTTCAAAGCCGCGCTTGTCCATCGCTTGAAACAAGATGGCTCAAAGCTGACCGCCTACACCCACGGCGTCGCCGGAACGCTGATCGCGATTGCCCAGGAATGGGTGAATGTTCCTGCGGAGACGCTGGCCGGTCTCAAGGCCATGCGCCGCAAGCTCGGCAACTTGCCGACCGGTCTGACCTCGAAAAACAAAGCCCTCTTGCGCAAATTCGATAATCCTCTTCTGTTGGAAAAGCTAATTGCATTGCCGGACAAGCTGTGGCGCAAGGCACGACGAGAGCTCGCCGAGTCACGACGCCCATTCATCGACTTGCAAAATGCTCTCGCGATCGATCTCCTGATCCATGTGCCGCTGCGCATGGAAAACCTGTCGGCACTGATGTTCGGTGTGCATTTGCATTGGCCGCAGGGGCCGGGCAGGGCGGCACAGGTGGTGTTCGCGGGTGACGAGACCAAAAACCAAGTTCAACTCGAGTTCGAAATCCCAGCCGCGCTTGCCGATCACCTCCACACCTACCGCAACGAGATTGCACCGGTCGTGACCGGCAAGCGCCCGGACGCGGTCTTTGTTACGTGGACGGGAAAGCCGCGGGGTCAAGCGGCGATTACCGACGCCATCGAGAAGGCCATCCTGAAAAACCTCGGCGTGAGGCTCACGCCGCACCAGTTTCGGCACCTGGTCGCGAAAATCATTCTCGACGCCAATCCCGGGGCCTATGAACTGGTTCGCCAAATGTTAGGACACAAGAATACCAAGACCACCACGAACTTTTATGCCGGCATCGATACGCGCCGTGCAGGCCGTGCTCATGCCGATCTCATCATGCAACTCAGAAAGAACGGAATCAGTCGCCGGGGGCGTAGCCGACGGCGGTCGCCGGCGGAGTAGTGCCATGCCAGGACCACAGGCCCGGTTGCATCTGCCGTTTAGCCAGTGGCCCTTGGTCGACAAGCTCCTCTGGCAACAGGCGATGACCGAGCATGAGGATCCCTTCAACGATGCGGCTGGTGCTCACTTGGCCGAGTCTTCTCGCCGTCAGTATCTCTATGGATGGCGCCGCTTCTTGGGGTTTCTCACGTTGGTGGAACCCGCGGCGCTGGAGATCGCGCCGGCGGATCGGCTCACCAAAGAGTGCGTCAAGCGCTTCGTTTGCCATCTCAAAGAGTCTAATACGCCCCATTCGGTCGCGATCCAGGTCGATGCGCTGTACAAAGCGGCGCGCATCATGATGCCGCAACTGAACCTCGGTTGGCTCAAGACCATCAAGGCGCGACTGTACGTGACGGCGCCAGCGCAAGGCGCCACAGGACCCGTAATTACCAGTCTCCAGCTCCTTGAGCTGGGTCAGCAGTTGATGGATGAGACCATACCACGATCGGACGGGCCGATGCGGCTCGCTGACGCCGTTCAATACCGGGATGGATTGATGATTGCGCTGTTGGCTTTTATCCCTCTGCGCCGCAAGAACCTCGCAGCGCTTGAAATCGATCATCATCTCGTTCGGGTAGAGGACGAATGGTTAGTAATCATTTCGGCTGAAGAGACAAAAACCGGAGCCGCTAATGAGTTTTTTATTCCGGAAATTCTAGGACCTTATCTTGCCACTTACC
>JBAPZR010000294.1:0-2756 GCA_049285335.1 Xanthobacteraceae bacterium
CCCGCGAGCCAACAGGCGGACGGAATGGCGATGAAGTTTGACGTCGTTTTGCAGGATGGGAAGGGTCACCAATGACTGCGCGGATCTACAAGCCGGCCCGAACCGCGATGCAGTCGGGGACCGCGAAAACAAAAGAATGGGTATTGGACTATGAGCCCGAACAGCGGCGCGCGATCGAGCCGCTGATGGGGTGGACGAGTTCGGGGGATATGAAACAGCAGCTGCGGCTGCAATTCGACACCAAGGTCGAGGCCGTCGCCTATTGCGAGCGCAACGGCATTGCCTACGAGGTTTTCGAAAGCCCACCGGCAAAGCGCCCACGGATCGCGTATTCGGATAATTTTGCCTATACACGGCGTACGCCTTGGACGCACTGATTGCGCGTGCGAGAGTTCGTCCTCAGCTTTTGCCAAGCGCGGTCCCATACACGACGTCGTGAGCGTGACGCGGTTCGACCCCGTGGTCATTGTGATTGGCGTTGTGGCTCGGTGTTGACATATGAGTGTGGTGAAAATTGCCGCGCCACAGGGCCGGTCGATAAGGAGGGGATGCCATGGCAGCCAATAAGTCCAAGATAGAGAAAGGCACCGCTCGCGGGCGGCTCCTGCAGGGAACCGTTGCCGCCTTGATGCTGATTCCCTTCGCTGGCCTAAGCGCGCGCTTCGTCAACGCCGCCGAGCAGGCGGTCGTCGTTCCGGCACCGGCCGTGGACGAGACGGCGGGCAGCGGTCTGCAGGCGGCGGTTCTCGCCGGTGGATGCTTCTGGGGCGTTCAAGGGGTCTATCAGCACACCAAGGGCGTCACGCAGGCCGTTTCTGGCTACGCCGGCGGTCAGAAAGACACGGCGCATTACGAGATGGTCGGTACTGGGCGGACCGGACATGCCGAGTCCGTCTCGGTCACGTTCGATCCCCAGCAGATCTCTTACGGCAAGATTCTCCAGATTTACTTCTCCGTCGCGCACGACCCGACGGAGCTCAATCGACAGGGCCCCGATTTCGGCACCCAATATCGCTCGGAGATCTTCTATGCCAATGACGAGCAGAAGCGTGTCGCCGCGGCTTACATTGCCCAGCTGCAACAGGTGCACGTTTTCTCAGCACCGATCGTGACCAAGCTCGAGCCGCTCACCGGTTTCTACCCGGCCGAGGACTATCATCAAGACTTCCTCGTTCTGCACCCGAGCTATCCGTATATCGTGTTCAACGATCTGCCCAAGATCGACGAACTTAAGCGATTGTTCCCTGACAATTATCGGAAAACGCCGGTCACGGTAATGGCGGCGAGCCGGCCGACCCAATAAGGCGGCGAGATCGCTGGAACCTCAGTTCCGCCGTAGGAGGCTCTTTGCACCGCAGCGCGGCGTTGCTCAAGCACGCGACGTGTTCTCTATAGCCATAACCGGCGCCCCGAAGTATCGTTGGGAAAGGAGACGGGGCGACCAACTAAGCCCGCTCCACCGAACGAGGGAAACTGGGGAGGGATGCCATGGCTATGGCAAGCACATATGCTTCATTGCCTGAAGCGGAACATAACGCTCAACTACGCAAAGCGGTGATCGCGTCAACTGTAGGGACAGCGATCGAGTGGTATGACTTTTTCCTCTATGGCACCGCAGCCGGCCTGGTGTTCGGTAAGCTCTATTTCCCCAATGAGAATCCGCTCTCGGCGACGCTGCTCGCCTTCGGCACTTATTTCATCGGCTTTGTCGGCCGTCCGATTGGCGCTGCGATTTTTGGCCACTACGGCGATCGCATCGGGCGTAAGGCGACGCTGATCGCGACACTGCTCTGCATGGGGCTTGCGACTTTCGCTATCGCCTTCGTGCCCACATACGCCTCTATCGGCATCTGGGGCGCGATTCTGCTGACCGTCCTGCGCGTTTTCCAGGGCATCGGCGTCGGCGGCGAGTGGGGCGGTTCGGTGCTGCTGGCGATGGAATGGTCGCGCACCCAAAACGAGCGCGGTCTGATCGCGTCGTGGCCGCAGTTCGGCGTGCCGTTGGGCTTGCTGTTGTCGAATTTGGCCATTTTGGCGTTCAGCCGCTGGGCCGGCGACGATTTCCTCACCTGGGGCTGGCGCGTACCGTTCGCGCTCTCGATCATTCTCGTCGGGATCGGCCTGTGGATACGCCTGGGCATTTTCGAGACCCCAGTCTTCCAGGAAATCCTCGACAAGGAGAAAGTCGAGAAGGCGCCGGTTGTCGAAGTTATCAGGAAGCAACCGAAGGAGATCATTCTCTCCGCGCTGCTGCGGATGTCGGAGCAGGCGCCGTTCTACATCTTTACCGCATTCGTCTTCGCCTATGCGGTCGGCACCCTGCATATGTCGCGGGATTTGATTCTTACCGCGGTGATGGTGGCGGCATGCGTCTCATTCTTCACTATTCCGTTCGCCGGCCATTTGTCCGATCGGATCGGCCGCAAAAAAATGTATCTAATCGGCGTCGTTCTTATGGGCGTGTACGGGTTCGTGTTTTTCGGCATGGTCGATACCGCCATACCGGCGCTCGTCTTCATCGCCATTGTGCTCTCGCTCATCCCGCACGATCTGCAATATGGGCCGCAAGCGGCGCTGATTGCGGAATCATTCACGCCGCGCTTGCGCTATAGCGGCGCGTCGCTCGGCTATCAGTTGGCCTCGATCATCGCCGGCGGCCCGGCGCCGCTGATCGCGACCGCACTGTTCGCCGCCTACAAAAGCGGGTACGCGATCTCCATTTATATTGCCGTCTGCGCGATCATCAGCTTTGTGGC
>JBAPZR010000295.1:0-1635 GCA_049285335.1 Xanthobacteraceae bacterium
ATCCGGTTGCTCGCAACCTTATCCGGGGCCGGCAGGAACGATGCTGCTGGCCGACCGTGGCTATGATGCCGACTAGATCAGGGCGCTCGCTGCCAAGCGGCGCGCTTGGGCCAATATTCCGCCGAGGAACAATCGCAATGAGCCAATCTGCTTCAGCCCATGCTTGTACCGCGCCCGAAATCCGGTCGAGCGGTTCTTCAATAAGATTAAGCATTGTCGGTGCGTGGCAACCCGCTATGACAAACTCGCGGCCAATTACCTTGCATTCGTCCAGCTTGCGTCAATCAGGCTATGGCTGCGCGTTAATGAGTCCGCGTTCTAGAAATTCGGCGTGAAGGGCTTATTAGAATTGTTCTTGGAATTAGAATTCAACGCAGGCGCGCTGTTTGATCAAGTAAGGACCGCGTTATGGGCAAGGAACGTTTGGCCGCATTCAGTGACGGTGTGATTGCAATTATCATCACGATCATGGTCCTGGAATTGAAGATACCGCACGGCTCGGACTGGACGGCGCTGATGGCAGTAACTCCAAACTTTGTAAGCTATGTTTTGAGCTTTATTTATTTGGCAATTTACTGGAACAACCACCACCATCTCCTGCACACCGTCACGCGCGTGGACGGGCTCATTCTCTGGGCCAACTCGTTCCTCTTGTTTTGGCTCTCGCTAGTCCCTGCTGCGACAGCTTGGATGGGTGAAAACTTTTTAGTTCCGATCCCGACCGCCCTTTACGGTGGCATATTGCTTATGCCAGCGATCGCATATTATCTGCTCGAAAAGGCGATCGTGCGAAAGCAGGGGTCCGAGTCCTTACTCGCTAATGCTATCGGCGGCGACATAAAGGGCAAAATATCGCCGATACTTTATGCTACGGCGATTTTGTTGGCCTTTGTTGGTCCCTGGATATCGATCGCAATTTACGTGATGGTCGCTGTGATGTGGCTTGTTCCCGATCGTCGCATCGAGAATGTTTTTCGTGAAAAAGATAAATGAAGCAAGAAAATTACTCCGCCGGGTCTCGTTGCGTGAATCTATGCGAGAACTGCATTACTCAGAACTGGCAAAACCAGTTGAACCGGCCAAATCTTCAATGCCTCGTCCGGGCAGGGTTTGAGTAACGCCAGCAAGTCTTGCTCGCTCGCAGGTTCTTCACCTAACCACTTCGGCCAATCGGCCTCCGCGAGGATGACCGGCATTCGGTCGTGCAGCTCGCCCATCGCTTTGTTCGGCCATATCTCAAATTATTTACGGAATGGCCCGTTGCCATCATGTATGCATTTCTCGAAAGCGGACATCGTTGAACGAGATTGACATGTCGGCCTCGCGCCAACAGCTCAACGCGGACGTGCGCTGCCTTCATACATGAACGTCATCGGTTTTGGCCCGCGCATGTAGCCGGTCTCGATTCGATCGAACTGGAAGCCGGCTCCCTCGATCATAGTTCCGATCGCGCGGTTGAGATGGCAGCCGCCGCCCAGACGCTTCCAGATCGGGTCAGCCGATGCTGCAACCATACGACACTTGGATCAGGCGCACGTCCGTGTTCGACTAACAAGAGACGCCCCAGGGCCGGAGCACCCGACGCATGTCGTGGAGTGCTCGTCGGGCGTCGGGAATGCTGCATAAGGTCCAAGT
>JBAPZR010000296.1:0-4525 GCA_049285335.1 Xanthobacteraceae bacterium
GGTGACGGTCGTTGCTCACATGGATCGAGCGATAGCGTAGCGCCGCAACAACTGTCACGTATCCCGAGCGAGCGTCCATGTGTGACGGCACGAACTGCCGACTTTTAGCTTTAACGCTGCGCTTACCAATTCGGTCTTAGCTTCACCGGACATCGTCGAGGTAAGACGCTATGGAAAAATCGGCAAAATCACCCGTAAAGCCGCTTATGGTGCTGATCGTGTCCTCGGTCCTGACCTGGGCGGTATTCATGGTAATCCACGGTCTGAAATAAAACACGCCAAACGCCCCTTTTTTTGCTCTCAATTTGGTCGACCTTTTGGCGGTGAAACAATTCTTGCAGGGAGCGTTGCCACCTTCGTCGCGATGTGCCGCGCCTCTTCCCGCGTTAACAGCTTAGCTGTCGGATTGTCGTCGCAATAGACATGAGCAAACGCTTGGCCGTTGTGGTCTAGCACCACAAAACAAAATGAGGCCTCTTCGACGGACCAGGGCGTCGGGAAGCGGTGACGGTCGAGCATCCGCACGACCGCGTTCTCATAGAAGTCATATTCTTTCATGTGCGGAAAGTTCCTCTCAAGACACTAAGCATCTTGGCTCGTCACAGACGCAATGAAGCAGCTCCCAAGCCCAATGGCGGGAGGCCTTGCTACTTACGCTTGGCTGCACTCACGGCATCCAAAAGGGCTTCACGGCACTGAAGTTCCGTCTGAGCGGTTCGAGGCCAATATCCTTTAATTCCTCGTCGCTCTCGTCCTCTAGTTCGACATGAACGGGACGCCAACGGTCGAACCATTCTTGAAGCCGCCTAAACGTACGGAATGGCAAGTCGGTCATGACACACATCTCCCTCCCCATCCAAAATAGTGAGGGAGTGGGAAACATCTGTGACCTAAGGCACAGAGCAATTTCGAACACTTGCCGCCTGTGACGAGCGTCACTTCTGGCTGCCGCAGCCCGCGGTATTACACTTATACATTTTGAGGAGGTCCATCATGACTACAGTCAAAAGGACCTACGCGCTTCTGGCCCTGGCATTGGCATTCACCGCTGGGACGGCGGTTGTGACGGTCGTTGCGCATACGGACCGGGCGATGGCATTCGCGACGGTCATTACACATGAGGATCAGGCGGTTGGAGGTTGCAGCGGGTCAGGCTGTTAATCACGTACCGTTCTATCCGACGGCGGGAATAAGAGGGGTGCCATGGACGCAGACGTTGCGCGCACTTGGGAGTGGATTGGCTCGGCCTTACTCTTTGCGTTGGCCATCCTGATAATTCTTGCTTTCGGGTTCCTTTAAAAAAGGCATTCCCATTCTATCGTTGCTTTTGCGAAGCTTTGGTCAGCCAACAACAGCACAAGCACGACGAGGCAGATGATAACCCAGATCAACACCATCGTGATGTCGGTTTTCGTCTGAGCCTGCGCATTACGTTTTCGTGCGGAGACCGCGGGTAAATCCGTCGGCATGACCAACCGCCTCTCAGGCTGACCTAGCATAGCTTCAGGCACAGCCAAAGCTGTTACGCCGGTCACACCACAGTCCCCTGCGCCATGGGTGACACGTAGGTCTCGCGAGGTTTCGCGTGTGATTAAATTACCACAGCCGCTGGATTTTGTGCGGCCTGCTAATCCGTGCCCTATTTTTGCGTTGTTGCAAATCAATCATGGCGTGGATGCTTTCGATTTCGGCGTTACGGCAATTGTATCAGTTAGTGAGAGGGGGCATGTCCGGGCGATTTCGTGGATTTTTAGTGATCCTTATTGCTGGCTTGGCGCTAGCCGCGTGCGCTTCCGACGGAGCTTCTCTAGGAGACGCCACACCCTTGCCATCTGATTCCGTCCCGCTGCCGCGTCCAGCTCCGAAATTCTCGTCGTCTGCTTCTTCACCCGTCATGCCGGCGTGGCACCACATTCCGGAACCGGTGAGTGCTCAGCAGTTCGATCAAGACAAGGCAGAGTGCACAAATGCGGCTAACAGCGCTCCTGGCGTGGGCTCCGCCGAAGTAAAGTTCTATCTCGCTTTCACAAGCTGCATGCGTTCTGAGGGATACCAAGCGACCTCAAGCCTTTAAGTAACCACCGTACAGTAGCGTTGCGCTACCCGTGCTGAACACCTCTGACACGACGCCCCCGGCCACCTTGACGTCCGGTGGCGCTGCCTACTTCCAGCGTATTAATCTAACCCGCTACAATGCCTTCTCCCGAGCCTCGGGGAAGGGCAATGAAACGGCGTTCCAGTGCAGGAGGTAGACGGTCAGTAACACCAAAGGGCCGCAATGCGCCCAAGGCCACACGCAATCGCGGCGCTTCCATTGCCGGTCGGGAAACGGTTGTCGCCCGGCTTACCCACGAGCGCGACGAGGCACTCCTCCGGGAAACTGCGAACTCCGAGATATTACGCCTCATTTCAAAGTCGCGCGGCGATCTGGAATTAGTATTCCGATCAATTCTAGAGAACGCGACGCGCATCTGTAATGCCAACTTCGGAAACTTATTCCGCTTCGACGGCGAAAAACTTCTTCCCGCCGCGCAATTCAATACGCCTCCGGTATTGCTCGAAGCGCTAACGCGACGCGGGCCGTTTAAGCCGATACCCGGCACCTCGCTCGATCAGGACTAAAAAGGTGTTCCACGCTGCCGACATGGCCGCTGAACCTGTTCTTGGGTTGGCAACAAAGCTCGGCGGCGCACGAACTCAAGTCACCGTCCCGATGCTCAAGGACGAGGCGCTGATCGGGGCGATCGTGATTTACCGGCAAGAGGTTCGCCCATTTACCGAGAAGCAGATTGAGCTGGTTAAGAATTTCGCCGCCCAAGCCGTCATCGCGATCGAGAATGCGCGACTGCTTAGCGAGCTGCGCCAGCGGACAGCTGATCTTAGTGAATCATTAGATCAGCAAACGGCGACATCGGAGGTTCTGAAGGTCATCAGCCGTTCGACTTTCGACCTGCAGACAGTGCTGGACACACTTACGAAGTCGGCCGCCGAGCTTTGCGCGGCTGATTGCGGCGTCATTTTCATGCAGGATGGTGACCTGTATCGTTTGCGCGCGAACTATGGTTTTTCGCGAGAAGCGGAAGAGTTTGGATTAGAACATCCGCTGAAACCTAGTCGCGGCAACATTGCAGGCCGGGTCGCTTTGAGCGGCAAAGCGGTTCACATTCCGGACGTGCTAGCTGACCCCGAATATACCCAGACGGATCATCAGAATAAATTCGGATATCGAACTAATCTAGGCGTGCCGCTACTACGCGAGGGAACCACAATTGGAGTCTTCTCGCTTACGCGCAGGGAAGTAAAGCCGTTTACTGACAAGCAAGTTGAGGTTGTCGCGACATTCGCCGACCAGGCCGTCATTGCGATCGAAAACGCTCGGTTGCTTAATGAGCTGCGCGAGTCGCTCCAACAACAGACGGCCACGGCCGAGGTGCTTCAGGTCATCAGCAGCTCTCCTGGCGATCTTCAGCCGGTATTCGCGGCTATGCTGGAGAAAGCTGCGCGGATTTGTGATGCTAACTTCGGTAATATTTTCCGCTGGGACGGCGAGGCCCTTCAACTAGTCGCTACTTACAATATACCACCGGCTTTTCAAGAGACTCGTAGCCGCCTACCGTTGCGACCGAACCAGAACACTCCCATTGCAGATATGTTAGCGGCAAAAGCGCCTGTTCACGTTGCTGATCTGTCTGCGGATGAGCGATATACTAAAAAACGCAACCCGAACATCGTTGCCGCCGTTGAGCTCGGCGGTGTCCGTACATTTGTAGCCGTTCCGATGCTAAAGGAGAACAATCTGATCGGCGCAATGATCGTATATCGACAGGAAGTTCGCCCGTTCACCGATAAACAGATCGAGCTTGTCAAAAGCTTCGCAGCACAGGCGGTGATCGCGATTGAGAATGCACAGTTGCTGAGCGAATTGCGCGAGAGAACGGATCAGTTGGAAGTGCAGTCGCGAGAGGTCGTTAAACTCAACCAGCAACTTGAACGGCGAGTTGCCGACCAAATTGGTGAGATAGAGCGAATGGGCAGACTCCGACGGTTCCTGCCCCCTCAAGTGGCCGATTTGATCGTCGCGTCCGGATCGGAAAAGCAGCTTGAAAGCCATCGCCGGGAGATTACAGCTCTCTTCTGCGACCTGCGCGGTTTTACTGGCTTCTCGGAAAGCTCCGACCCGGAAGACGTTATAGCTCTGCTGCGCGACTACCACGCGGCTATCGGCGAGATCATCATTAAGTACAGCGGCACGCTCGAACGCTACGCTGGCGACGGTGTGCTGGTCGTGTTTAATGATCCGGTTCCCGTTGAAAACCCGGCCCTGCAGGCTGTCCTGATGGCTCTCGAAATGCGTGACGCCATTGGAGCATTAACTGAGACTTGGCATCGGTGGGGGCACGACATCGGCTTCGGCATCGGCATCGCACACGGCTTTGCCAACACTCGGCACCATTGGTTTTGAGGGACGCTTCGATTATGCCGCCATCGGCACGGTATCCAATGTTGCTTCTCGGCTCTGCGATGA
>JBAPZR010000297.1:0-2875 GCA_049285335.1 Xanthobacteraceae bacterium
ACATTGAGATTAAGGTCTCATCTACACAATATGAAGTTCCCGGCCACGCTTACAACAAGAACACAGGCAAAACCAAAAATATGGATGCGTATTATCTCGTAACAAACTACTTGCTCAAAGAAAATCAAATACGCGTGAGATTTGGTTGGCTGCTCAAGTCCGATTGGCCCCACAGTGATAGTCATGGCAAGTCTGATGTTCGAAGAGATGTCCAAAACCGTAACCTTGTTGAACTCCACAATGAGAATAGGGAGTATTGGAAACATTGAAAGGAACGAAATAAATGTTTCGTTTGATGCAATTATTCTGGACATTATGAGCAAGAGATGCTAACAAATAATCTGATTAGCCGATAATTGTTTTCAATGTAAGTGTTTGTTGCTGGGTTGCCTGAACGCAACGCAGTCTGAATAACGAATACCACACAATCGAACCGGGACCGGTGGCCAGTAGTGGCTTCACTGGGCGATTTTTTTTATAACTAATAGGAGGTGGAATTAATGCATTATGATTGTGAATGCCGGATGTTACTTTGATATTAAACGTTACACCCCATGATCCGCGCCACCAGCTTACAGCCGCGTGGTTTGCGCGCCGATGATGCAGCTACCTATCTCGGCATGTCGCGATCAAAGTTTTTGACTCTTGTAGCTGACGGCATCCTACCAAAGCCACGGCGCAATCACGGCTTGGTGTTATGGGACCTTCGTGACTTAGACATTGCATTCGAGAACGAATGGCCTACGGTTGAAGGATTCAACACCTTCGACAAAGTGATCGCCAACATACGGTAAGCCGTCATGACAGACATTAAAATCGACTATGTGAAAGCCTATAGGGATCGCCACGGCAAGCCGCGTTATTACTTCCGGCGCAAAGGCTTTCCGAGCGTTTCTTTACCGGCACCAGGATCAGCAGGATTCCTTGCTGCGTATGAAGCGGCCAACACGACGATTGCGGCGCCGTCACCGGCTACGTCGAGCGTAGTTCGATTCCTGGGCGGCAGCCTTGGTTGGGGCGTCGAACAGTTCATGGCGTCACCAGAATACGCCGCGCGTGCTGAGAAGACGAAATTAACAGATCGATACATCTTCGATCAGCTACGCACATCTTTTGGCGCTGGCATGTTGCGCGATCTGCGCGACCGTCACGTTAAGATCATTCGCGACGAGTTCCGACAACGATTTTCCACGTCTATAGCTGATGCCGCCATCGGTCGCATATCAGTGCTGTGGCAATTCGCAGATCAGCATCTCGATCTCGACCTTGGCGCAAATCCGACTGTCGGCATTTCGCGAGTACACAAGGTCATCAAAGAACATCAGCCTTGGCCAGATGACGTGCTTGCCGCATTCGCTGCGGCAGCACCAGGACATCTTCGACTAGCGGTCATGCTCTTGCTTTATACGGGACAGCGTCGAAGTGACGTTGTAAGAATGCGTTGGGACCAATTCGACGGTGACACCATCGAAGTGTTGCAACAGAAGACCGGAGCATTCGTCGCGATCCCATGTCATCAACGGCTGCGTTCGATCCTGTCAGTGTTGCCACACCGCAGCGACTTCATTCTGACCGGCGAACAGGGCAGGCCGTATAAAGCTGACAGCCTTGGCACGATGATATGCAGGCAACTACATGACATCGGCATCAACGGTTACTCAGTGCACGGGCTGCGTAAGAATGCCGCGCAGGCACTCGCCGAAGCTGGTTGCTCAGTTTCTGAGATCATGGCTATCACTGGACACCGCTCGCCAACGATGGCAATGCACTATGCGAAGCGTGCAGAAAAGAAGAAGCTGGCTCGCAACGCTATCGACCGTTGGGAAGCCGCCGAAGTGTCTGACCTAAGAACGAAAGCGGTATAAATCAGTGAAAAACCGTATTATGTGGAGGAAACCATGACCCATCGCTTCACTCGGCGTCACGTCAATGCCGGCATCGGCGCGGCGTTGATCTCGCCAGCACTCGCCCGGACACCCGCTTATGCGCAAGGCGGCGAACCCATCAAGATCGGCTTCAGTATGGCGCAGACCGGCTCGCTTGCGGGAGCCGGCCAACAGGCTCTACTCGGAGCGCGGATCTGGGAAGAAGAGACCAACACCAAGGGCGGCGTGCTGGGCCGGCCTGTCAAACTTATTTATTACGACGACCAGACCAATCCGGCACTCATCCCCGGCATCTATACAAAGCTGCTCGACGTCGACAAATGCGACCTCGTGATCGGACCCTATGGGACGAATATGGTGGCGCCAGCGATTCCCACTGTGATGCAAAAGAACAAGGTCTTTATCGGGTTGTTCGCGCTCGATGCCAATAGCGAGTTTCGCTACCCGAAATACTTCTCGATGCTGCCGTCCGGCCCGACGCCCAAGCAATCGTTCACCGAGGGCTTCTTTCAGATGGCGGTGGCCCAGAATCCGAAGCCGCAAAATGTTGCCATCGCGGCCGAGGACGCCGAGTTCTCGCGCAACTGCGCCGATGGTGCTCGCGATAACGTAAAAAAGTACGACCTCAGGATCGTTTACGACAAGACCTATCCGCCGGCGACGACCGACTTCTCGCCGATCATTCGCGCCATCCAGGCAACAAATCCGGATGTAGTAGTGATCTGCTCATATCCAAACAGCTCAGTCGGCATGCTGCAGACCGCCAATGAGCTAGGCCTCAAACCGAGAATGATGGGCGGCGGCATGGTGGGCCTGCAGTACACCGCCATCAAAAGCAAGCTGAAATCCAAGCTCAACGGCATCGTGAACTATGAAACCTGGGTGCCATCGCCGAGATTGATGGCTCCGGCAGCAGACTTCTTCAAGAAATACCAGGCCCGTGCACAAGGCGTTGACCCGCTCGGCTATTACCTCGGCGGGTGGGGCTA
>JBAPZR010000298.1:0-1906 GCA_049285335.1 Xanthobacteraceae bacterium
AGCCCGCTCTGTGCCTCCAGTCCCGTTCTCGTCCACTATAAGGACCAAGCGTTTCCCGTTAATGGATGTGATCGCTGAAATCGCGGGTTGTCCCAACGTGGATAACGGTGCGTTTCGACGAACGAAAAAAAGGGGCGTTTCTTCGAGAGCGAGCGGATCACAAGAATAACTCCTGATATCTCTCAAAGTCCTCGCTTGCGAGCCCTGCGGCTGGTCCTGCAGCTTGAGCGCGTGCCGTCTCTGCCACCGCGAAGCGCCCACCGGGGGGTAAATCGCAGCTGTGTGACGGCAATCACTTCGCGAGACGGAGGGTACGAGTATTTTTCAGTTAGACTGACTGGGAGGCAGAGGGGCTCATATGGGTCGCGGCGGTAAAGCGACAACGAACGAGAATAAATATCCGTACGCTGTTGGGCTTTCGGTCGCGAGAGATGGACTGGATATCGAATTTGGCAGGCAAATAATTCAATTTCATAAGTCGCGACACATTCAGCCGCGATATGGGCGTAGAATTACCACTAGGCGTGGCCAAGTTTTTTATCGTTGGTGCTTTCGTGATCTATTGATCGCTCGGGCCTTTGTCGAAGAGTTTGGCGGAGAGTTCTGCAAACCTATCCTTCCAAAGTGACGCGCCCTGCGCCTGGTCCTAAAGCTGCAACGGGTGCCGTGCCCGCTGCAGTGAGTCGCGTCGATGAGTACCGTATCGCAATACTCGGAATTTTATAATCGTGGCAGGCTTTGGCGCGACTTGCTTTGGCTGCGGCTGCCTCAATCGCATTCATCGTGACGAAATGATAAGGCGCGGTGTCGGTCGCTACAATTGGCAGACTGGCAAGTGGGAACGGGGCAACTGCCGAAAGAAGGGCAGCAAGATTTTGAATGCCCCGCCGCTTTCCGCCTTCCTGGAGGAAGAGAGAAATCGCGCCTCGGAAAACAATTAAGAGGCTTTGCGGAATTTCAAATGTGTTACGGCCATGCCGCTTTATGTGCCTGAATCTCCGGGGCGATACGCCCACCACTTTAACGGAACCGCCGTGTTGAGCGTGCGCCTTGTCGAAGCTAATGCCGTCCCATCGCGAGGCGGGCCCCGCGAGGTCCTTCGGGACAGCTCAGCCCGACGTAAGTAGGATAACGTCCGCGGGCAGCGCGAGCCTCGCACTTCTGGGTGAATGCACACCGAAATGTAGGGCAAAAAGCCTTCGCCGCCGCTCGGGCAAATCTCGCCAACCAAACCCTGGGGCTTTGTTTTTCCGCACACCAGGGCGGCAGGAAGCGGGTTCATTGGCGTCGAGTCTAGATGATATCTGCTTTCGGGGTAAAGGGACATCGCGACAATTGTTAAGCTGGCTTGTAGTTAGGTATGATCTGCAGTGGTTTGCCCGCGGGTTGCCCGCGAATGGGCAACCAGTTTCATCTGATAGAGCGGTCTGTGTAGGAGGGTTTATGAACGCGTTATCGACGTTTTCGCGGACGGTCTGGATTGCTGGCTACTTGCTTGGGCTTGCGACCACGTCCTCGGTGGCTGCTGACCAAGTTATAAAAATCGGCGGTTTGCTTCCAATGTCCGGTCCCGGATCGTATTTCGGCGCCCAGGACAAGCAGGGAGCGGAGCTCGCGCTCGACCAGGTCAACAAATCGGGCGTGAATGGTTATAAATTTGACATTCGATATGAGGACAGTGCCTGCAGTCCCCTACCTGCGAGCCAGGCTGCAAAACGCCTGATCGACGAGTACAAGCCCGATGTGCTTATCGGCGAGGAATGCTCTGACGCCACGCTTGCCATCATGCCGATTATCGAGCAGGCCAAAATCCCGCTGATCAATGCGGGCTCGTCCTCGATTAAGATCACCGATCCGGGCAATCCGTGGACTTTTCGCATCATGCCGAACGAAGTGATGCAAGGCG
>JBAPZR010000299.1:0-8553 GCA_049285335.1 Xanthobacteraceae bacterium
GCCCGGCAACTTGCCCTCGACGACTTTCTCGCCGGCGAGGATGCGAGCATCAAGCTCGCCCATCGATACTTCGACGTTCGAACCGAGTCGATCCTTAAGGGTGTCGAGCGAGCCAACATGGTCGAGATGGCCGTGAGTGAGAGCGATCCGCTTGATCTGGCCGCCCGCGTCCGTGGCGGCTGTGATCAGGTCATCGGCGGCCCCGCCGAGCGTGGTGTCAACAAGCGTGAAGCCATCGTCCTCGCGGACGAGGTAGGCGTTAATCGCTCCGAATCGGGTGAGTTGAAACAGGTGATCGTTAAGCTTGAAGGTCTTCATAGGCCCAACTCAGATACAATCATCAGGTCTGCGCCGGATTCGATGCGGCTTACCTTCATTGCTGGCGTGATTTTGCTCGCGCAACAAATCGCCTTATCTTTTGCAAATCCTTAGTGTGACTTCCGTCATCCTTGTCAGTCTTGGTTTTTGAGTCGACGCCAGCCGGCTGCACTACTCTTATGGCACCGACGACGTTGTCGGGCCCGAGTCCGCCAGCGATGATGACAGGAATACGCACGCTCTCTACGATCTTCCTGTCGATCTCCCAACTGTGGGTTACACCAAGCGCCCCAATCTGTTTGTCACCCGGCTTATGGCTGTCCAAAAGCAGCATGTCGGCGATTCCGTCGTAGCTTTTAGCGACAGCGATGCTTTCGTCGCCTACGGCCGGGATACTTCGCATCACCGTGAGGGTGCTATATTGCTTCTTGAGGTCTTGCACTGTCGAAGGTGTTAGTAGGTCTGTCGACGCACCAAGGTGCAGGATCGAAGGTTTCACTTCCGATATGACATACTCGATGAGTCGGACATCAGAAGAGAGCACAAGCGCCGAGCTCTTGGATGTGGGCGGAATGGCGGAAAATATAAGTCTCGCACGATCAATAAAGAGCTCGCGCGGAAAAGAGCCATCTCCTACCAAGACTCCGATGTGGTCGACGCCTAGATCGCCAAGCGCACGCGCTTCCTCGGGACTTGAGATCTCATAGATCTGAACAAGCATTCATATCTCAACTAGCCTCGGACAGATGCATCCTACGGGACATTGAGTATGAAGTTGAACCGGCCGGCGAGGCCGTCGCTAGCGTCTGTTAGCTGCATCAGCAAATCACGCTGGAATAGGCCGTCGTGGAGGTTCGCCGGCTCCTTGGGAAAATACAATTGCGTGGTCAGCAGACGGCTTGCCGGCGCCTGAACCTTGACGTGGTAGTGCCGCGTGCGGCCCGAGTACGGTGCCGGTACGATGGTGCCAAAGCGGAAAGCACCGTCGGGCCCCGTTATGACATGGCCACGATATCGGAAACCGATGTTGTCATATTCGCCCTTCTCATCGGCGTGCCAGAGATCGACCACCGCTCCGCGAAGCGGGCGACAGCTTCTTGACAGCACAACGCCAGAAAGTTCAAACCGACGGCCTGCCGCGCCCGGCTCGCGTAGGTCACCCCGCTCTGGCGATCTTGGCTTGAAAAACGGCCCCTCGGTCTCGCTGACGGTCGGTTCGTCCCCATCGTGACAGAAGGGAGTGGGCGCAAGGTCTTGCGTCAGGGCGCCGCCCGTACAGGACAGGTCCCATCCCACGGCAAGTATGCCGGTGTTGAGCAGAAACCGGCGGCGGGTCGGTGTCGATAGTTTGTTCATGAGCATAGCCAAGCTTGATTGATGTGAGCCCGCTCACCTGATCCGAACATATTACGGCCGATCGGCCGAGGCCACACCTGAAGCGATCGGAGCTTGCTTATTGATTGCCGACCAGACCCGCTGTGGCGTTGCCGGCATGTCGAGGCCTGAAATGCGCTGCGCGCGCCAGAGCGCGTCAACAACCGCATTCATTACCGCCGCGCATGACCCGATGGCGCCAGCTTCGCCGGCTCCCTTAACGCCGAGTGGGTTGTGCACGCAACGGACGTTGCGCGTTTCGAACTTGATGGCGGGCACCTCGTTGGCGCGCGGAACGGCGTAATCCATCAGGCTCGCGGTGACGAGCTGACCGGAATCAGGATCATAGATGGCGTGCTCCATGAGCGCCTGACCGATGCCCTGTGCCGTGCCGCCGTGGACCTGGCCGGCAAGCAGCAGTGGGTTGAGCGTCGCGCCGAAATCGTCGACGGCAACGTAGTTGACGATGCGGGTTTCTCCCGTTTCGGGATCAATCTCGACTTCTGCGATATGCGTGCCGTTGGGATAGGTCGCTTGTGGCGGTGTGAACGCATGCGACGCGATCAGGCGATCGTCAGCACCTGATCGCTGCGCAAGCGCACTCAATGAGATCACGCGATCGGTGCCCTTAACTTGCACTGACCTATCCGCGATCTCCAGATCATCTGCGCTCGCTTCGAGGGTTTCGGCCGCTAGTCTTTTGAGATTGTCAGCAAGTTTTCCGGCCGCGCCGGCAACAGAAGCGCCACCGCACGGGATCGAGCTTGACCCTCCGGTCCCGATACCACTGGCAATGCGGTCGGTATCGCCTTGTATTACGTTCACCTGTTCGGGCGGCAGACCCAAGTGGTCGGCCACAAGCTGTGCGTAGGCGGTCGCATGACCTTGACCGGTCGATTGCGTGCCGATCAGTAGGGTGACGGAACCATCAGATTCGAGTCTTAGGGTCGCCGTCTCCGCTCCGGCGTTGCCGCAAGCCTCAATGTAGGTCGAAAGCCCGATCCCGCGCAGTCGCCCGGCCTTCTTCGATACGCGCAGCCGCTTGGGAAACCTCGACCAGCCGGCGAGCTCCTGAGCGCGTTTAAGATGCGCAGCAAAGTTTCCCGAATCGTAGTTCTGGCCGGTTGCGCTCCGATATGGCATTGCGCTGGCCCTGACGAAGTTGCGTCTGCGCAGTGCATCAGGTGCGACGCCAAGCGCACGAGCGGCGTGGTCGACCAATCGCTCGATGACGTATGCCGCCTCCGGGCGTCCAGCGCCGCGATAGGCATCGACCGGAACCGTGTTGGTGTAAACGCCTCTGACGCGGACGTGGCAGGCGGAAATATCATAGACGCCAGGCGACAACACGGCGCCGAGAGTGGGAATAAGCGGGGCGAATTGCGATAGATAAGCCCCCATGTTGGCGACGAGATCGACGTCGAGAGCGAGGAAACGGTGCTTTTCATCGAGTGCAAGGCGGACGGTGGTTACATTGTCGCGGCCCTGGGTGTCACCAACAAAATGATCGGAACGGTCAGCGATCCACGTCACTGGCCTTCGCAGTTGCTTGGCAGCGACAACAGCGAGCGCATATTCGCGATATGGAAATAACTTGGTCCCAAAGCTGCCGCCCACATCAGGGGTCATGACCCGCAGCTTTTCAGGCGGCAGATTAAGAACTTGGGCAAGAACGTCGCGGATCGCGTTTGGCCCTTGGCTCGACAGATTGAGTGTCACTCGATCGGTGGCAGTGTCGTAGTCAGCCACCACACCGCGCGTATCGAGATAATTCGCGACGACACGCTGATTGACGAGCGCCAGTGAAACAATTTTCACGGCCTCGGCGAAAGCTCGATCAGTCGCAGCCTTGTCGCCGAGTGTCAGATCAAAGACGACATTGTCCTGGTGCTGCGGCCAAACCAAGGGCGCGTCGGGCCTGAGCGCCTCGGTCGCGTCAGTCACATGCGGCAGCTCTTCCCAGGTGACCGCGATGGTTTCCGCCGCATCTTTGGCTTGTTCCAGCGTATCGGCAACGACAAAGGCAATCGCGTCTCCTACATGCCGTGCCTCATCACGCGACAGGATAGGGTATGGCGGCACGTCGAACTTGGTATTCGGCAGCTCCACCGTACACGGCAGAGGACTGAGATCGTCCGTCTCGGCCGCCGTAAGCATAAGCTGCACACCGGGCATCTCTCGCGCCTTCGCAGTGTTGAGGTGAAAGCGCGCGTGAGCATGGGGCGAGCGCAGGACGACCGCATGCAGCGTCTCGCGTGGCGCAGCGTCAGCGATATAGTGGCCGCGGCCGCGCAGCAGTGTGTCGTCTTCCTTCCGTAAGGCAGACTGTCCAAAGCCGAATTTTTGCATGCCGAATCGTGTCGCTGAATGGGCCGTCGAGTCAATGTGCAAGAATCTGCGACTCTGGTATGGTGAATGGTCGTGCTCAGAGACCCGAATCGTGCACCGAGATGGGCACCGAGGCCCCACGGTCGAGCAGATTGCAGTCACTCGCCACCGGAGGACTAATGGCAAGTATCTTGCGACGCATCGCAGAGCTTGGCGCGGCCGCCAAGCATTTTCTGCGACACCATCCTCTCTCGCTTGACAAGCCAGCCGAGACCGCTGCGGCAAAACAAGTCGCTGTTGCTGTTTCAGCGGACGTAAACGTCGGCTCGGACGTTGCCGTCGAGAGTGTAGATAGCTTTGTGCCGGACAATCAGGAAATCGAGCGTCGCCGCAATTTGGTGAGAACACTTTTCAATGATTTTTGGAGCGGGACTCACGAGAAGCCAGCAGCGTTCTTGGAACGCCTTGACCAAGCCCACGATTATGTGAACGAACGATTAACTGCGCGCGGAGAGTCCTGGCAACTCGACAACGAAACACGAATAATGCTGGGCCTGCCTCCACGAAAAACTCGGCAAGTCCTCGCTGATCGCGCGCTCCAGTCCTGAATGTTCGCCATTGATATTTGCCGGCACGTAAGCAATGACCAGCAGGGCCGCGCAATTGACAATGACGAACGAATTATGGTGCGAGCGTGACGCTCGCCAGGCAAGCGATGTCGCGCCGCGCGCTGTGACCCGCTATCCTTGCTCGCATGGGTCCGGTCACTTCGGCGGGGCTGGGCGGCCGGACTTGCAGAACTAACCGTTACGCAAGCTCGAAGATGCGCTCGGCCGCGAAGTGCGTCCGACACTTGGCGCCTTCTATGCGTCGTTGAGTGACAAACAGAAGGCACAGTTCCACGCCATGGGACAGCAAAGTGCGACGCCCCCGGAGAATGCGACCGGAGGTCGGCAAGAATAACTCTTTGCGGGTTCGGTTCATGGCGAGCGGTCCAGAGAACCGAAGTGGCAAGTGCTGCTCTCTAGCGAGTGCCGCTCCTCGCTGAGTGGTAGCCGGCTCTCCTTTATGTGGACGAGATCGATTAGAAGCTAATTGCCGACGTTTAACTTCGACGTAACTGCAAGCGATTAACCTCATTGCTACGCTTAATCTGATCGCGATGCGCGTGGGAATTAATATCGCGGCTTGTTTTCGGAGGGATCGCGCAGGTGATGGACTTCGGCAAGAGAACTGAGATACCACCGCGTGCTATGCATCCGCATCGCGTAGCCGAGAGATGGCGTATCGAGACGTCTCTCATTGCGGCGTGCTTTCTCATTGCGTGGCTTTCGTGGTTACACATAGCTAACACTTTCCAATAAAAGTGCCGCGATCCAATCGATAACCCCGTCGAGAGATGATCGCTGCGCGCTGCACGTTTCCAAATCAAAGCTTACCAATCAAACCTTGTGGATAACCTTTGCTGGACAACGCTCGGGTACTGCCGACTCAAGTTATGATTTAAATCATTTTACGATTCGGTCCGTCTCCCAACCCAACCCCAGGATGTGCCATGGCCAAGCCAGCCGTTTTTCTTATTGGTGCCGACAAGGGTGGCGTCGGCAAAACCACCGTTGCCCGCACGTTGCTTGACTATTTTGACGCCCGCCATGTCCCAACCCGGGCCTTCGATACTGAATCGCCACGCGGCACGCTCCGGCGTTTCTACCCCGAAGTCACCGAAGTTGTGGATGTGACCTCGGCGGCCGATCAGATGAAGATTTTCGACACTCTGAGCAACGCTGATGCCAAGCTGACGGTGATTGATGTGCGCGCAGGGCGGCTATTGTCCACCCTGCAGGCATTGAGTGACATCGGTTTTCTTGAACTAGGGAGGACGGGTCAAATTACTCTGGCCATGTTCCACGTCCTTGGTCCATCTGTTGCTTCGCTCGAGGAAATCGCCGAGACGGCTCGCTTCGTCGGCGATGCTAACTACTTCCTGGTCAAAAACCACATCAACGAAACCACATTCTTTGAGTGGGACCAGGAGACCTACAAATCATATTTTAAGAAGATCAAGGATGCCCAGGATGTCGCCATTCCAAAGCTTAACGAAATGGCTTGCGAACAGGTGGAACTTGCTGGCGTTCCTTATGTCTCGTTCGTTGACAGCAAGAAATATTCATTTGTACTGAGGGGTTATGTGCGGCACTGGCTCGGCCAAGTTTGGCGTGAATTCGATCGGGTGAGGCTAGTCGAGCTCATCTCACAAAAGTCAGAGAGAAATATCCGTCAGGCCGCGAGCTAGCGCTCGCTTTCAAGCTGAAACGATGCAGGGCGACGTCTTCGGTAATTCCGTCACCATCGTCGCATCGCCGCGGCCGCGCGTGGGTAAGACCCTGCTGGCGCGGCTGCTTACCGATTTCCATTTGCACGAAGGCCGCCCCGTTGCAGCCTTCGATCTCAATGTCGGAAACGGCACCCTAGCGCAATTTTTGCCCGAGCACGCGACCCGGTCAACGATCGACGACCTCAAAGGGCAGATGGCACTATTTGATCGTCTGATCGCCGACGATGGCACTACCAAGATTGTCGATCTTGGTCACGCATCTTTCGAACCGTTTTTTACGTTGACCCATCAGTTCGGCTTTGCGGGCGAAGCGCGCAGGCACGGCATCGCGCTTGTGATCCTCTACCTGCTTACACCGGATCACACCTCAGTCGAGGCCCATCGCGGACTGCGCAGCCGCTTGCCCGAGGCCGTAATGGTCCCTGTGCACAATGAAATCTTCGGGGTCGCGCAACATCGAGGGAGATACGGACTAACGGGCAGTGCTGCAGTCATCCGGCTCCCACTGCTCACGCCAGCGGCGCGCAGAACCATTCAAACGGCCCCGTTCTCGTTCGCACAATTTCAATCCGCCGCCGGGAATGTGGACATCGATATCGAATTGCAGCACTGGTTACGGCGGATTTATCTGGAGTACCGAGAACTCTATCTGCGCATTTTGCTGACCGATCTCAAATCTTCCATCGGGCTTTAATCAATAGCGCCTCGCACTATTGTCCGCGTACCGCTGCGGCCGGTCTCGCGTGCCGGCGTCGACCGGCGGCATGGCGCGGCGAGGAGCTTGATTTTTCCCTGCTAACAGGGAAATTTACAGGGAATAGTCTTTAATTTGTAATCTTTTCGACGCCGGCCGGGCTCAACTCGCCCATCAGCTCAACGATTTACGGCCAAATTCCCTGGCCGTGGAAACAGGGAATTTTCCGCGCCGAACAGGGAGCGGCCGCCAATAGCGTTGCCGATCGCCTTCGCCCAAGGGTCGATCCCGCTAGGAAATGTTACCTCCGGGGAGCTTTAATTTGCGTCACATGGCAACGCTAGTGATTGAATACCTAATGCGGGGCCGAAATATGAAGCTCAAAGCCTGCGACATGGAATCTACTTGGTCGTCATGGACACCATGTGGGAAAGCCAGAACCTCGGAGCGAAAATCTTCCAGCCACTTAGCCTGCCGCGGCAGCAAAATCTGACCCCCTTCTATTTTGGCCGATTGTGCTGCCATTCGCATCGTCTTGTCGCCAACCGGTCTCATCGGATGAGCGCGAATATTGCACTGCCTTAGATGTTGGACCAGGGCTGTGCCGGTGCCTGCATCCTCGATCACGAGTTCGGGCCGAGAGCCGGTACGGAAGAGCCAGAGGTTATGGACTTCTATGACCTTTCGTTGCAGCGCTGGAAACTCCAACCGCTCGCGCACAATATCGAGCAGATAACAAAACCCGCCAAAGACCCCCCACACCGTACCAACCGAGTAATCGGAAAGCTCCGTGGCCTTCATGGCGGTGTCCCACGAGACAAGGATCTTTTCAAAATTCGGCGGTTTATTTGGGTCGTGCCACTGGAACCAACTCCAGTCGATCATGTTGCCCCCGGGTGGAACCGGTGATTGCTGATATTGGGCAGCAAACGTGGCCGAGCCCATCGCCCTTTTAATGGTGTCGAGGACCGCTTTCGACTCCCGTTGCGGATGCAACAGATCGCCGATGTGTCGCGCGTGGAATTTTCCGGGGCCAATCTCGATTCGCTGCTCGAGTTCAGCGACGGCCGGTAGGTTTAGGTGCGTCCATCCCTCTTCCTGAAGCAGATGGCCGACGAGGTCGCACTGGTGCAAGCGCTGCATCACGACAATGATCGCGTCGTGCTCCTTGTCATTAAGCCGCGAAATAAGCGTGCTGCCATACCATTCGATCACCCGTGCGCGTTCGGTCTCCGACATGCCATCAGCGGGCTTGATTGGGTCATCGACGATGATCAAGTTGCCCCCCGGCCGGTCAAAACGCCGCCGATCGATGTCGACAGCCGCGAGCCTCGCTTTGTCGTCATAAATTCGGTTTGGGTATTTTTGTCGTCGTCGATCTTGGTGGCGGGAAAGATAAGCCGATACCATTCGGAACCCATGACTGCCCGACAGTCATTGCCGTGCTTGACGGCGAGATCCTGCGCGTAGCTGACGCAGATGATTTTTCGGGTCGGATCATGGC
>JBAPZR010000300.1:0-4363 GCA_049285335.1 Xanthobacteraceae bacterium
GATCGAGTTGAGCTGCGGGGTTTCGGAGCGTTTTCAGTTAAGCGCCGAGGAGCACGTCAAGGGCGTAATCCTCGTACTGGCGCCGCCGTCTCGGTCGCAAAGAAAGCTATTCCCTACTTCAAGACGGGAAAGGGGATGCATGCGCGGCTTAATCGTGATGCAGCCCCTGACTGACGGCACTCAGTTAGGGTCGAATCCAGACCACCGATAGCAATGGCGAAGTACATAAACCAAGGCGGGGCGAAACTTGGCGATGAAATCCCGCAGCCGGTCGGCGCGGTGCTGGGTGGCAACTTGAGACCGTCCTCGCAGGCGGCATCCGATCACCAGCATGGTTCGGACCCGCTGCTGGCGGTGATTCGATTGATGCGACTGCGGCGCCGCCGATCGCGGCGAATGACAGGCTACGGACTGAGGTGCGAATTTGAGTACTTCTGCTGCGCCAGGGCACGCGAAAAACTGCCACGGTCTACGCGGTCACATCGCCGTCGTGCCGGGAGTGGGTGGAGGGACGAATGAAGCGGCAAACCCGGTACCCATGTGATTGAAACAAAAACCGTTGGTGAGCTAATCAACGCTTTATCGAGTCTCATGCTTGGGGTTCGGGTTGGGTAGAGTTGGATGCCCGGCTGCGTAACTCGGAGACCGCGCGACGATATTGATGACTGAGAGCTTGGCGACGATCTCCCCGACCAGGTCAGGGCCCGAACTCATTGCGCATCACGTCGCAGGCGCCGCCGGCGGCTATAAGCTTCTCGCAAAATTCGTCGAGGGGAGTCCGATCATCGTCGGCGATGGCGATGATGTAGCGCTTCGCCGTGCCCATGCCGGGCAGTTGCCTAAACAGCACGACCGGCTCGCGGTCCCCGATCAACGAAGCGAATCGCCACAGTCTTTCACGGTAGAGCGCCCAAGCCTTGCTCTCCGACAGATTGACGGCAAGCCACACGCCCCAGCGCGGTACAGCAACTGTCGGTGAGGCATCGGGCCATGGCGCGGCTTGTGGAACGGGTGGCTCCGGAATTGACGGCGCGGTACTTTTTTCGCTGCTTGGAGGAGTGCTCTCGGCATCGTCAGACGCTCGAGCTTCCGCCTGCGTCGACGTGGTTGCTTGTGGAGCGGATGGCTCCAAAATGGACGGTGCGGTACTTTTCTCACTGCCTGGGTCAATGCTCTCGGCATCGTCAGACGCTCGAGGGTCCGCTGTGGGCCGGACTAGGTCCGCGCGAGCGTCGATCGCCACTGCCATGTGCTTCTGTGCGTTGGCCTCGATGTGATTTGCCTCCGCTCCCGGAGCGAGGGCGAAATGGGCCTGCGTGCAGGGGACGCCCTGGGGAATTGTCGTGTCCACCGTCTGCGGTGGCGATCGCGAGGCCCATTCGTCTGCGGTCCAGCCAGTTACCATCGCCACGTAGTTGCGCGTTTCGCCCGGCAACAGACGATGGTTTATGAGCCAGGCGCTGACACGGCCTGGACCTGCATTGTACGCCGCTGCAGCGAGGCCGAGATTGCCAAACCGCTCGCGTAGCTCGCGCAGATAGCCCGCCGAATGGCGCAGCGCTTCGATAGGATTAAGCGGATCGCGGAGGCCGTGCGAGTGGGCGGTCTGCGGCATGAATTGGGCGATCCCTTTCGCGCCCTTGTTGCTGAGGTCCCGTGAATTGAAGCGGCTCTCCTGCCAGATCACGCGGGCGAAAAACTCGACGGGAAGCGCGTTCTCGGCCGCTGCCTCCTCCAATGCGCGGCAAACATCATCGGCTGTGGGTGGTGGCGCGGCCGGTTTTGCGATCTCGTTACGCGTTGTCGGAGGGGTAGCGCCCGCCTGTGCGTTGGCATGCGCGTTTCCCAGGAGCACACAGGTAAGCAGCGTGCTAGCCAATCGCCTTTGCTCGGCGCGCAGTCTGCGGATACCCGAATATCGCATCCCCCGCCGTCGGTATGCCGCGGCGCTGGTCCCGGCCGGATGCTTCCCCATCGCTTCCCCGATTCCCCAGAGCTGGAAAATGTCACGATGCTTGGCTTCTGGCCAGCGCTGCCGATGTCCGGCAACAGTCCCAACAATTCGCAATCCGCTGCGCTCATTGGCCCTTACGAATTTCACAGATTTCGATAGGGTTTGACTCTCTCGCTGGGGGGTGGGGAATCCATGGAGGGAGGCCGGGGCGCTAGACAACCCCGCAATCGCCCCGCTCGCCGGATTGGCTCAACAATCCCGCGGCACCGGCCGTGAAGCGAGAGGCCGAAGAGGATTGTTGCCGCTAATGGGAATGGGAGAACGCCGCGTATTTGCTCGACAAGGCGCGTCGAATCGCTGCAAACATCGTTAGCTGAACCTCCGGGGAATAAAGGCGGGGGCTAAGTGATCATCTATGGTGACAGACGTTGTAAACCCCCGTGCCGGGGTTCCGTCTTCGTTGTGCAAGGCCTAAAGACGAGCGCTCGGTGCAGCAATATTTCTTCACGATACGCGGACGGGACCGGGTCGAGAATGATCCTGATGGCGCGTACCTACCGGATGTTGCGGCGGCACTTTCTTATGCTGAGTCCACAATCCGGGAACTGCGGAAAAAGAGCGGATGGAACGATCCAGCCCTGATGATGTTTGTGCAGGATCAAGCGCGACAGACGGTTTTGTCCTTGCCTTTTTTCCCTGGCTCCTAAAGTACCGGCACGGCGGCTTGCTTTGCGGTGTGACGCTCGTCACAGCCCCCAATCCGGATCACAAGATAATGTCATGGGGAAGGGTGGGGTCCCCCGTCCTTTCTCATTGCGAGGGCTAGTGCCATGGCCCACTTCGCTGACAAGCTTCACGTAGACAAGCAAAAGATCGACCGCGTGGAATCCGCTGTGCTGCTCTCTCTGATTGGCGGCGGACTCGGGCTCTCTGTACTCGGCTCAGCGGTCTACGATATCGGCCGACTGTTTTCGGTCTGGTAGATTGCCGCTTCCCACCGCCCTAGCCCGTCGAGCCACAAACAGCAAAGCCGCTGGGGGGTCAACCGCAGCGGCTTTGCCTTCGTCCCCACGCCGGTGGCGTTTACCTCCGACGACATCGGCGCGTGTCGAACCGGTTGGTGAAGCAGGTTGGAAATATGCTTCGCCTTTACATCCCGTGTGCGGACAGGACGCCCAGTCCAACGAACAAGCATAGCGCCGCAGAAGATTTGTGCACGGACTAAATGCGGGGCTTACGTCGGACATCCCACGAAGCGCTGCTTTTGTTTGGTCAACGAACGAATTAATTTGCGCAAATTATTTTTTGAGGCTTATAAATTATTTTGAGGCCCATGATGAAGGGCCTAGGGGAGTAAACACCATGAGTGATCAAGAGCAAGAGTCGACTAACATTTCTCCGCAACCGGACGTCGCTGCCGCGGCCCCCGCCGAACCATCTGAGCCGTCGCCGAAAGTCGAGTCCGCTCCGGCCGCCGAACCAGCTGCCGAAACTGCACCTGCTGCCGAGGCTGCTCCTGCTGCGGAGGCTACTCCTGCCGCCGAGGCCGCTCCTGCCGCCGAGGCCGCTCCTGCCGTCGAGGCCGCTTCTGCCGTCGAGATTGTCCAGGCCGCTGAAGCCACTCCATCCGCTGAGGCTGCGCCCCCCGCGGCCGGCTAACAAACCTTCTGCCCGCGCCTTGCGGGCGTTTGACAGAACGTCAACCAGTTATGAAATTGACTGGGCCCGGCGTACATCCGACCGGACCCAGTTATCGGCGCGCGTTTCGTCGTTAAGCAAAGCACCGGGCAAAAGCGCGGATATTTCCATTACGAGGAAGAGCCGGGGGCGGCGATCTTCGGTCGACGTGGCTAAGCTGCCGGAGCTATTGCGGCAGCACAATTCTCAACGAGCAACCACCGACACTGGGGCACTCGCGACCATCGTGTCGTTGGCCTGGTAAGCAACTATCGCAGCGGCGGCTGTGATAGCGATGGCAAATGCCAAAAATAGCCAACCCACAGTGTCGATTTGTGGATTTCGCTGCGGGTGATTCGTTTCGTGTAGGTCTGCCATGGAGACCTCCCAGGCCACCCACCTTCAACCTCCTAATGAACTAGCACGATTCACGTCGCGCCGGCCCCCCGCTTCGTGCCCACAGCCAGTCTGGGAAAATTCCGCAAACTGTGACGTAGGCCACAGCGTGCCGCTGATTCACCCTGCTAGGCCAACAACGCAAATTTTGGGGGAAGGTAACCGATGTCCAGAATCTTCTTCGGGAAGAGATGGCGTTGCCCTAAGCGAGGAGCGCGGCCATGACGGCACGACTGGGAAATGTTTTGCTGTGGGCAAGCATTCTTATTGCGGTGGCCATCATTTATGCTGGATACGGCGTCATTCCTGATGACATGGGAATGGCCTACGCAGCCT
>JBAPZR010000301.1:0-3331 GCA_049285335.1 Xanthobacteraceae bacterium
GCCGGTGCGAACACTTCACGCGCCTGCGTGGTTCACGCTCGGACCATGGAGGAACTGGAGCCGCTCGGCGTGACCCGCGCCCTGCTGTTAGAGGGCGTAAAGGTTCCAATCTTTCGCATTCGCGCACATGTTCACAGTCCCGCCGGTGGACAGGGCATGAATACCGGCATTCAAGATAGCATATCGCTGGCTGAAGCGTTGACGCGCACGCTCCAGGACGGTGACGAGACGCGACTCGATGCTTGGGCGGCCCAACGCCACAAGGTGGCGACCGACGTCGTAACGCTCACCGACAGAATGACCCGCGTGGCGACCATGAAATCGCCGACCGGCCAGGCGCTCCGCAATACAGCGGTGGCGTTTGCGGGACATTTGCCGCCCGTGCGTGCGGCGGTGGCCAAGACTTTGGCGGAGCTCGACGCGCGATAGTGCGGTCGCGAACGGATCGTGGAGCACCGCGATACTCGAAGGCAAAATAGAGGAGGAGATATGGCACCGCGTATGAATGCATTCAGTGTTGCAGCGGCAACGATTTTGCCGAGCAGCGAGTTATTCAGAGCATCAACCCGCAGCTCATAATAGATAGGAGGAAGCTAGCGATGAAGAAAACTCTGCTCACATTGTTCCTCGTATTCAGCCTCTCCCTCGTGTGCAGCCCGCTGATTGCGCAGGATGCAAAGGTCACGTCGCTGATGTCAAAACCGTTGTCAGATAATCCGGGTAAAGAACTTCTGATGATAACGGTCGAATATCCTCCAGGTGCTTCTGACCCGGTCCACCGCCACAACGCGCAAGCTCTCGTCTATGTGCTGGAAGGCAGCATCGTCATGGGCGTGAACGGCGAAAAGCCCGTAACCCTTACGGCCGGGGAGACATTTTACGAAGGCCCCAACGACATTCACACAGTTGGTCGCAACGCGAGCGAGACAATGCCGGCCAAGTTCTTGGTAATCCTGCTCAAAGACAAAGATGCACCTGTTCTGATTCCGGTGAAGTAGCTTTGGCGGCTAAGCCGACGCGCAAAAATCCACATGCGTGTGTGGAGAGGCAAATCTACGCAGCGCGGCCCGACGCCGCGGAACCCTATGCTGCGTGTCCGACGGACGAAACACGGCACAAGGGAGCGAGAACCATCAAAGATGGAGGGTAGACCATGAAGATCGTCGTCATCGGTGGGACCGGCTTAATCGGGTCGAAGGTCGTAGAGAAACTGAACCAGAAAGGTCACGAGGCAATTGCCGCCGCGCCAAACACCGGCGTCAACACTATCACCGGCGAGGGGTTGAAGGAGGTTCTGGCCGGCACGCAGGTGGTGGTCGACGTCGCTAATTCGCCGTCATTTGAAGACAACGCGGTGATGAAATTCTTCGAGACTTCCGAGCGCAACCTTCTCCCGGCGGAGGCCGCAGCGGGCGTCCGGCATCACGTCGCACTTTCCATTGTCGGAGACGACCGCAGCAACAATGGCTATTTCCGCGCCAAGGTCACCCAAGAGAAACTGATCAAGACTTCCGGCATCCCCTACACCATCATCCGCTCGACCCAGTTCCTGGAATTTCTCGGCGCTATCGCTGATTCAAGTGCGGATGGAAACACGATCAGGATTTCGCCGGGCCTTTTCCAGCCCATCGCGGCGGACGACGTTGCTGCTGTAGTGGCCGATGTGGCCATCGCGGCGCCGCGAAACGGCATCGTCGAGATCGCCGGACCGGAACGAACGCCGTTCAACGAGTTTGTCGCCCGCTATCTGAAGGCGGTCGGCGACCCGCGTAAGGTCGTGAGCGATCCCGAGGCCAGATACTACGGCGGCCGGGTCGAGGAGCGCTCGCTCGTGCCGTTGGGTGAAGCGCGCCTCGGCCACATCACTTTCGATGAATGGCTCCGCCGCAAACGGGCAGCAGCCTGATCCCGCGTTATGGACAAATATCCCAGCGTAGTGATCGTAGGTGGCGGATTCGGGGGGCTGAACACAGTGCGCCGTTTGGCGAAAGCCCCTGTTCGAGTGACTCTAGTCGACAAGCGCAACTACCATCTTTTTCGCCCGCTGTTGTATCAAGTTGCTAGCGGCCTCCTCTCAGCTGACGAAATCGCACCTCCCCTGCGCTCTATCTTCAGTCGGCAGCGAAACGTCGAAGTGGTGATGTCGGAAGTGAACGGCATCGATACGCGGAACAGATTGATCCAACTGCCGCAATACACTTTGCACTATGACTTCTTAGTTCTCGCGACAGGGATCACTTACAACTATTTCGGCCACGATGAGTGGAGGCAGATCGCCCCTGGGCTTGAGTCCCTTGATGACGCCGACCGAATCCGCGGGAGGATTCTGTTGCCGTTTGAGACTGCTGAGCGAATTGCGGCTGGCGGTACTGCCAGCCGGGAAATGATTCAACAGTTGCTTACTTTCGTTCTGGTTGGCGCGGGCACAGTGGGTGTGGAAATGGCTAGCACAATGGCAGAGATGATGAGGATGGCATTGGCTCACGATTTCCGCCATATCGATCCAGCATCTGCTCAAATAATCCTGTACGAAGCAGCAACACGCGTACTGCCTACCTTTCCTGAAATCCTTTCGTCCAAGGCGCATCGTCATCTTGAAAAACTAGGCGTGAGAGTTTGTACCGGAACTCGGGTCGAAAGTGTTGACTTGGAAGGTGTCGTTGTTGAAGGCAAGCGCGTTCCCAGCAAAACGATCATTTGGTGCGCGGGTGTGGTTGCCTCGCCAGCTGCCCGTTGGCTAGGCGTTGAGACGGACAGATTTGGGAGAGCCAAGGTCAATCCGGACTTATCGATTCCGGGGCATCCCAACATCTTCGGGATCGGTGATACTGCCCTGGTCATCGCCTACTCCCGAAATCTCTTTGGCATGAGGACGAAATCGCCGGGCTCTTTACCCGGCGTGGCCCAGCCCGCGATTCAGGAGGGGCGCTATGTGGCTGACCTGATTCGCCGCCGTGTCCTCGGATCTCTATCCCCCAAACCTTTTGTGTATTGGGATAAGGGCGACTTGGCGATAGTAGGACGTTCGTTCGCGGTGGCTGACCTAAGGTTCCTGTGCTTCTCCGGATTTACGGCGTGGCTGGTCTGGGCAGGAGTACACATCTACTCGCTGATCGGCTTTGGCAATAAACTTTTCGTTATGCTGCAGTGGACTGTGTCTTTCTTGACCAAACGCCGACAAGTTCGCATTTTTCCAACTCATTAGATGAGTTGCCGCCTCACTGAGGCTTAATAATTCTCGTGCGGAGATATTGCTGAGGTAATCCAGCAGAGCTGCTGTTCGCTGTAGCTTATCTGCTGGAGAAGGAGGCGACAGCGCTATGGCGAGAAC
>JBAPZR010000302.1:0-5031 GCA_049285335.1 Xanthobacteraceae bacterium
CCATTGAGAACATCGTCAAAAACTACCTCGTTCAGCATCCAGAGATTTTGCAGGACGCGATGGATGCTCTCGATAAGCGTCAGAAGGAGGCGGATGCGGAAAAGGCGCGCACAACGATCAAAGACAACAAAGCGACGATTTTTAATTCCGCGCATCAGGTCGTGCTCGGCAATCCCGACGGCAACGTAACGATGGTCGAGTTCTTCGATTACAACTGCGCCTACTGTAAGCGGGCGCTTCCGGACATGCTCAGCCTGTTGAAGACCGACCCCGATCTCAAATTTGTTCTCAAGGAATTTCCCGTCCTGGGCCCGGGCTCGGTCGAAGCGGCACATGTCGCGGTCGCGGCGCGGATGCAGGACCCGAGCGGAAAGAAATACATCGAATTCCACCAAAAGCTGCTCGGCGGACGAGGTCCCGCCGACAAAGCGCGCGCGCTCGCGGTCGCCAAGGATGTCGGATTCGATGTGGCGCGGATCGAAAAGGACATGAACAGCGACGAAGTGAAGGACACGATCGACGAAGACATGAAGCTCGCCGACGAGCTTGGCGTGAGCGGCACGCCGAGCTACGTCGTCGGAGACCAAGTTGTGGTTGGAGCGGTCGGTCTGGACGAGCTTCGCGAGAAGATCAAAGACCTGCGGAAGTAGGCGCCGGGCTTCCCGGCGCTCGCACATCAGCCTAGGGATCGAGCGAGCGCCGTCTGGGCGCGATCCCGCCTTCCCCTTTGCGGGGGCCTTCCCTATAACGGGGCCTAGTGTGGTGGATTTGAAGTTCCTACGGTTCTGCGGCACACTCGTACAGGAACTTCAAATCCAAAACCCACACTAGAATTATAAACTTGCTAGTGTCCTTTCGATTCCGAAGTTCGCTAAGAACGTGCCACAAGGTGTGGCAGACTTCGGAATCGGGACATTAGTGCGGGACGTTGGTCCTGCCGACAACAGCCGGCTGGCGTGCTTATGGCCAAAACCATCTACGTTCTCAACGGCCCCAACCTCAATCTGCTCGGCACGCGCCAGCCGCACATCTACGGCACCGCGACGCTCGCCGATGTCGAGAAGCTTTGTCACGCCACGGCCAAGCAATACGGATTTGCCGTCGCGTTCCGGCAATCCAATCACGAAGGCCAAATCGTCGACTGGATCAACGAGGCGCGCGCCGAGAAGGCCGCCGCCCTTATCATCAATCCAGCCGGATATACGACCACCTCCATCGCCATTCTCGATGCGCTCCTGACGATGGAAGCGCCGGTCGCGGAAGTTCACATCAGCAATATCCACGCTCGCGAGGAGTTTCGCCGGCATTCCTACGTGTCGAAAGCCGCACGCGCGGTGATCTGCGGCTTCGGCATCGAGGGTTACGCGCTCGCTATCGCCGGCCTCGCCAGCTTGATCGGCGTCAAGGGATAGTGGGGTCGTCGTGGCGCGCAAGTCCGACAATCCGCCGACACCGCCCATCGATCACGACGTGATCCGCGAGCTTGCGAAGCTGCTCGACGAAACTGGCCTCACCGAGATCGAATTCGAACGTGACGGCGTATCGGTCCGCGTCGCGCGGTATGCGAGCGGTCCGGCGGGTCGCGCGCGATCCACCGATACCGCGGTTGCTCCGCAGCCGGCAGTAACCTCTGTAGCGGCGGCGAGCGATCCGGCGCAGCATCCCGGTGTCGTCGCTTCGCCCATGGTCGGCACCGCTTATCTCGCGCCCGCGCCCGGCGATCGTCCGTTCGTGGACGTGGGCGCGACCGTGAAGGTCGGCGACCCGCTCATGATCATTGAAGCGATGAAGACGATGAACCAGATCCCGGCGCCGCGATCCGGAACCGTAATTCAAATTCTCGTCGAGGACGGCCAACCGGTGGAATATGGCGAGCCTCTGATGGTCATCGAATGACGCAAAAGCGTGCGGCACGCAGCGAGCCAATGATGTCACGAATTGGGCCGAGTTACCTCTTGCTGTTTACCACTCGGCCCTCGCCCCGATAAGCCGACACGATGTTCGACAAGATCCTCATTGCCAACCGTGGAGAAATCGCGCTGCGGGTGCTGCGGGCCTGCAAGGAGCTCGGCATCGCCACGGTGGCCGTGCACTCGACCGCGGACGAAGACGCCATGCATGTCCGCTTGGCGGACGAAAGCGTGTGCATCGGGCCGCCGGCTGCCAAAGATAGTTATCTTAACATTCCGGCGCTGCTTGCCGCGTGCGAGATCACCGGTGCCGATGCAGTGCATCCCGGCTATGGCTTTCTTTCCGAGAATGCGCGGTTCGCCGAGATTTTGGCCGAGCACAATGTGCATTTCATCGGTCCGCGTCCGGAGCACATCCGGCTTATGGGCGACAAGATCGCCGCCAAGCGCGCGGCCAAGCAGCTCAGCATTCCGGTGGTTCCAGGCTCCGACGGCGATATCGGTTCGGAGGCCGAAGCTTGGCATTTGGCGCGCGAGATCGGCTTGCCGGTGATCCTCAAAGCGGCCGCCGGCGGCGGCGGACGCGGCATGAGAGTGGTGAAGGAAGAAAGCGAATTGCGCCCGGCAATTCTGGCAGCCCGCGCCGAAGCCAGATCGGCATTCGGCGACGACACGCTGTACCTCGAAAAATATCTCAAGCGGCCGCGCCACATCGAGATCCAGGTTCTCGGCGATGGCAAGGGCGGCGCGGTCCATCTCGGCGAGCGCGACTGCTCTTTGCAGCGTCGTCATCAAAAGGTTTGGGAAGAAGGCCCCTCGCCCGCGCTCAATGTCGACACGCGCGACGCCATCGGCGAAACCGTCGCAAAGGCGATGCGCGAGATCAAATATCTTGGCGTTGGCACGGTCGAATTCCTATACGAAAACGGCAAATTCTACTTCATCGAGATGAACACGCGAATTCAGGTCGAGCATCCGGTGACGGAGATGATCACCGACATCGACCTGATACTCGAGCAGATCCGCGTCGCCGCCGGCGGGGATCTGCAATTGACGCAGGACCAGGTCAAATTCCACGGTCACGCCATCGAGTGCCGCATCAATGCCGAGAGTCCGGTCTCGTTTCGGCCCTCGCCCGGAAAGATCGTGCATTATCACCCGCCCGGCGGCCTGGGCGTGCGCGTCGATTCCGCCGTTTATCACGGCTATACAATTCCTCCCTATTACGATTCGCTGGTTGGCAAACTGATTGTGCGCGGCAAGACCCGCAGCGAATGTTTGATGCGGCTCAAGCGCGCACTCGACGAATTCGTCGTTGACGGCATCGAAACGACGATACCCCTGTTCCGCGCGCTGGCGCAAGAAAAGGACATTATCGACGGCCAATATCACATTCATTGGCTCGAGGAATTTCTCGGCCGCAGCGGGTTGACCGAATAACGGCAACAGCCGCGTCGGCATCGGATTACGCGCCCAAATTCGCCGGGATCGACGGCGCAGGTTCTAATGTCCCGATCCCGAAGTTCGCGACACTTTGCGGCACGTTCTTGGCGAACTTCGGAATCGAAAGGGCACTAGCGACGTTGGCAATTCCAGTGTGGTTTTCGGCTTTGAAGTTCTTATACGCGTGTGCCGCCAAATCATAGGAACTTCAAATCCACCACACCAAGCCGAAGCGGCCTCTTGAACCTAAAGGCGCGAGCCGGTTAAACGGGATCATGGCGAACCGCGAATCCGCGTTGATCGACATCACGCCTGAAGTGCTGCTGAAAGCCTATTCCTGCGGCATCTTTCCGATGGCCGAAAGCGCCGACGATTCGACGCTTTATTGGATCGAGCCGGAACGCCGGGGAATTATTCCGCTGGATCGCTTTCACGTGCCGGAGCGCCTGGCGCGCACGGTTCGCTCCAATCGATTTACCGTGTACGTCGACCGGGATTTCGACGCGGTCATCGACGGCTGCGCTCAGCCGAATCCGGGACGCACCCGCACCTGGATCAATCGCCGGATCTGCCACCTCTATCGCAAACTTTATGAGCGAGGCGATTGTCACACCGTGGAAGCCTATGACGGCGACAAACTGGTCGGCGGTCTTTACGGGGTCAGTCTCGGCCGGGCCTTTTTCGGCGAAAGCATGTTCCACCGCGCGCGCGACGCGTCAAAGGTTGCTCTCGTGCATCTCGTTGCGCGGCTGAGAGCCGGCCACTACCGCCTGCTCGATACGCAATTCGTCACGGAGCATTTGCGCACATTCGGAGCGATCGAAGTGTCGCGCCCGGTCTATCACAAATTGCTCGATGCCGCGCTCGTCGGCCAAGCCGACTTCGGCGCGCTCGCGCTCGATCGCTCCGTCACCGGCGACGTCATTTTGGCAAAGCTCGCGGAGCCTTGACGGCTCAATCGTCCGTGATCGGCGCAGGCGTGTTCGACGGCACGACCACCGGCACACGCGGCTGGGCGGCCTTGCGTCCGACTGCGGGCTGCGGAGCGCCGGGCGGTGATGGGGTCGCTGTAGTCTGCGCGACCGGACCCCCGACAGGCTGCGCGCAGTCCGTGAGCCAAACGTCATAGATCGGATGCTCGACGGCGTGCAGGCCCGGGCTTGAGGCAAACATCCAACCGGTAAAGATGCGTTTGATCTCGCCCTGAAGGGTAACCTCGTCGACTTCGACAAAGGCGTCGGTATTGGTCGCCTCGGTCGGCGGCCGCGTATAGCAGGCCCGCGCCGTGACCTGTAGCGCGCCGAATTGCACCGTTTCCCCGATCGCCGCGTCGAAGGAGATGGTGCGTCCCGTGATCTTGTCGAGACCGGCGAAAACGGCACGGCCATTCTCGATTTTCTGCGTGGGCGTTTCGGTGACGACGGTGTCTTCCTGCGGCGCGGAGTCAGCCGGCTGCGACGGCGCCGGCGATTGAGGCGATTGTGACGGCGCCGGTGGCGGCGCAGGATTGCCCGGAGCCGCCAGGGCGCGCGCTCCTTGCGGATTTTGCGGAGGCGGCGCCAGCGACGCACCGGGCGGCGGCGGCAAAGGCTGCGCCTGGATGCCGCTCTGCGAACGCGCCGCGTTTTGTGTCGGAGAATAAGGCTGCGCCGGCGGATATTGCTGCTGCGGCGGATAC
>JBAPZR010000303.1:0-4115 GCA_049285335.1 Xanthobacteraceae bacterium
GCACTGGGTCGTGCTGACGGTCGCGCTTTTGCTTGATCCACTCGCTGTTGCTTTATTGATGGCATCGAGTGCGAGTGCGGCAATTTTGCTGTGGCCCAATGCATTGCTCAATCAATGACGTGGTAAGTTGCGCTCTCGATGTGAGTAGGCTCATGAGACGGCGCGACTTTATTACTCTTCTCGGCAGTGCTGCCTCTGCGTGGCCATTCGCTTCTTGGGCGCAGCGGCCTACGATGCCGACCATCGGCTACCTTTACTCAGGCTCGGAGGTTAGCTCCCTCCTCTTGTCCGCCTTCCGCAAAGGTTTGGGTGAGGTCGGTTATTTTGAAGGCCAGAACGTCGGCGTCGAGTATCGATGGGCGAACAATGTCCTCGATCGGCTGCCGCAATTGGCCGTCGATCTGGTCGATCGGCACGTAGCTGTAATTACCACCCCTGGCAGCTATCAAGCAGCGCTGGCGGCCAAAGCCGCCACAACAACAATTCCAATCATTTTCAGCACCGGCGTTGACCCGGTTCAAGCTGGCCTCGTCGCCAGCCTTAACCGGCCGGGCGGCAATGTAACCGGTGTGAATTACATGCAGGCGGAACTTGCAGCGAAGCAGCTTGGACTGCTGCATGAGTTGCTGCCAAAAGCCACACGATTTGCAGTACTAGTCAATCCGAAAAACCCTGTCGTCAGTAGCTCAGCAATAGTGGAGTTGCAGGAAGCGGCATCCTCAATAGGGGCGCAAATGGAAGTAGTTCATGTGACCAGCGATGGTGAGATCAATGATGCTTTTGCGAATCTTTCGCAAAAGCATATCGACGCGCTCTTAGTAAGCCCCGGTCAATTGTTCGGCAATCGCGTAGACCTCGCAGCACTCGCGGCACGACACTCTATACCTACCATGTACTACGATCGCGAGTTTGCTGCAGCCGGTGGGCTTATAAGTTACGGATCGGATCTGGCTGACCAGTATCACCAGACCGGCATCTACACCGGCCGCGTTCTCAAGGGAGAAAGGCCAGCCGACATGCCGGTCATGCAAGCAACAAAGTTCGAACTTGTTATCAATCTAAGGATTGCAAAGGCCCTGCGCCTTGAAGTTCCGGCAACGCTACTGGCCCGCGCCGATGATGTGATCGAATGAATCGGCGCGAGTTTGTCACACTTTTAGGTGGCACCACTGTTGCGTGGCCTCTCATGGCACGCGCAGAAATCTCAACCAAACGCCCGCTCATCGCAGTTCTCAGCGCGATCACTAAGGAAGCTAATTCGCCACTCAACGCCTTCGTGCAGGGCTTAAACGAACTTGGCTACGTCGATGGCGTGAGCGTCGATATTGTCTACCGCTTCGCCGAGGGGCACCTGGATCGCTTCCCAATCCTTGGAGCAGAGATAGTTGGACTTAGGCCTGATGTGATCCTAGCCACTGTAACTCCGGCCGCCGTGGCGACGAGAACGCTGACCATGTCAATTCCGATTGTTTGCCCGTTACTCGCCGACGCCATCAATCTCGGCTTAATTGCCAGCGAAGCACGACCCGGAGGTAACGTGACCGGCGTATCGTTCCGCACCGAAGGCCTGACGAGCAAGCAGGTGGAGCTGGCGCTTCAAATGATTCCCGACGTTTTCCAAATCGGATATTTGGTGAACGTTGCCAGCGGGGTCATCATCGACCGCCAGGAATTGGAGAGCACCTGTCAGAGGCTGCGCATCAAAGCCGTTCCCGCCGAGGTCCGTTCGTCCGACGATCTCGATGCGGCGTTTCGAGCGTTAGCGAACGACCACGTCCAAGCCGTCATCGTTCTCGTTGACGGTATGTTATTCAGTGAGCGGAATAGGATCGCCGCACTCGCTGCGTCGGCGCGACTACCGGCGATCTATGGCTTCCGCGACCATGTCGATGCGGGCGGTCTGGCCAGCTATGGGGTCAATTTGTCAGAGAATTTTTATCGCGCGGCTACTTATGTGAGGAAGATTCTCAAAGGCGCCAATCCGGGCGATCTCCCTGTAGAGTTCCCCACGAAGCTCGAGTTGATAGTCAATAACAAGGCCGCCAAGGCGCTCGGATTGAATATTCCACCATCAGTCCTTGTCCGCGCCGACGAGGTGATCGAGTGAGGCGACGTGAGTTCATCACACTTGTAGGCTTAGCGGCGGCGCAGCCGTTTGTGGCGCGTGCGCAGTCAGCGCATCCAATTCCAAAGATCGGATGGCTTAAGATTCAAGCTCGGCAGCACACGCCCGATCAGCTAAAGGCTTTCCGCGAAGGTATGAATGCGCTTGGGTTGGTCGAGGGACGCGACTTCGTGCTCGAAGAGCGCTATGCCGACGGGGACGAGAGTCGGCTACCAAGTTTAGCGGCCGAGCTGATCGACTCTGGCGTAGTCATCATAGTTGCGACTAGCCAGCCTTCGATCGCCGCGGCCTGGCGCGTAACGAAAAGCGTGCCCGTGATCGGACGAATGGTCGATGATCCTGTCGACGATGGCATGGCCCAGTCATTGGCGCGGCCGGGTGGCAATGTCACCGGCATTTATACAATGACTGAGGAAATGAATCCGAAACGATTGGCGCTGCTGAAGGAAGCAGTTCCAAAGCTGCAGCGCGTCGGTGTCTTGATGCGCCAGGATTTTCCGAGCGTAAGCATCGCAAAGCGTGATTGGCAGAATGCTGAGTCGGCCGCTCATCAACTCGGAGTTGAACCGGTTACGTTGAATGTTCAGACGGCGGACGACATCAGAGCGGCATTCGACGTGACATCGACGCAAAGCATCGGCGGGATCATTACGTTCCGGAATCCGACTGTCGTGACCTACCTCGATCTCATTGCGGCTCTGTCGCGGAAGCACCGTCTGCCCGCGGTATTCGACGCACGCGAGTACGTCGAGGCTGGCGGTCTGATGTCCTATGGACCGAACATCGATGAAGTCTATCGACAGTTGGCCGGATTCGTCTCAAAGCTTCTGCATGGGACGCCGACTGGCGGACTGCCGATCGAGCAGCCCACCAGTTTCGAACTGGTCATCAACAAGCGCACCGCGGACGATATTGGCCTGGCTCTTCCCGAGAGCCTACTGATTCGCGCAGACAAAGTGATCAAATAGGTCGCTTTTTTCTGCACCGAACTTTGGTCGCATTTGGCGCAAAGCGGTCAGGCCATCGGTGCGCCGCTTTACCACCGGTTCGATTCTAGTGCGCTGCCGTGGCGATTGTCTGCGCCGATTTGTTCTTACAAGAGCCACTATACAGTCTCGCTAACGATGATCCCCTTGATTACGGTGATCTGATTTATTTCGCGCTTCTAGCTGTGACGGCGATCAAATTTATCCGAGCATTGGCGCGGCCCGCAGCAAAGAGGTTTGATACTAGATCACGCTACAGGTGGAGCTAAGGACGCTCACTTCGCAGGCGCTCCCTGGAGTAAGCTCCGGGCCCAATTAACGCAGGCGGGACTCTGTGCCATCCCTGAGCCGCGAGGGTATGGAGAGGCCCTTTCGGGGTCGGTCCCGGCGACTTGCACTCAGGCCGCCGCAATTCAGGCAATATGCCCAAGGCTTCTCAGGCAAATCACAGGGTCTTTCCACTTTTTGGTGTGACGCGTGTCACAGTGCTTGGCCATTGCGAAGTTCTATTCACCACCCTCCCCGACGAGGGAGCGCGAAACTCATGAAAAGCACACTACTCAGTAAATGTATGCAGTGTGGTACCGATATGATCGCGCCGAAACGATCCGAGCATCTGTCGGATCACTGTGTTCGGAACGTCTGGAGCTGCGAAGCCTGCGGAAATCGGTTTGAAGATTTGGTCTACTTGTCTGCAAGGGCTAGCGCGATCTGCAAAGGAGAAACGGAACATGGTTCAGCTTGACGAAAACAAACTCCACGAGTTCGTCGGCAAAATGCTGGGTGACCTCGGTGGTGCATTCAGTGTGCCGACGGTCCGTATCGGACTGAGACTCGGCTTGTTCAACGCTCTACACGAGGGCGGCCCAGCTACGTCCGATGAGTTGGCGAAACGGGCGGGTGGACTGACGGAGCGATATGTCCGCGAGTGGGCACTCGCTCAAGCGGCGAACGGGTTCATCGACTACAACGCGACGTCTCGGAAATTTAGTCTGTCGCCAGAA
>JBAPZR010000304.1:0-7753 GCA_049285335.1 Xanthobacteraceae bacterium
GTGTGTTCCGATCCCTCCAAGAACTCAAAGACGCCATCCACCGTTTCCTCGACGACACCAACGCAAACCTGGACAAAGGACCCCAACAATATCATCGCGGCCGTCAAACGAGGGCACCAAGCGTTAGATTCGATCCACTAGTGCCATCAGAACCGCCTGGAGTGCGGGATTTTCCACCGGGACAGGATCATTGAAAATTACCATCACGCCATCGCCAGCAAATCGCTCAAGGGTTCCGCCGTACTTGATGATGATTTGGCCGATAGCCCCATGGTAATCGCGCAACAGCGTCATAACGTCTTCTGGGTCTGAGCTTTCCGAGAAGCCGGTAAAGCCGCGCAGATCGCAGAATAGCGCTGTAATTTCGCTGCGATGGCTCTCAAGCTGCTTTTCCGTACCGGATGCGACGATCAGATCGGCGACCTGCGGCGGCAGGAAACGGCGTAGCCTACTCATGCGCGCGATCTCGCTGACTTGATCGGCAACGCGCTGTTGGAGCTGCTCGTTGAGCTTCGCTATTTCCTGCGACCGCGTCTCCAGCTGCTCTGTTCGTTGGCCCAGTTCGTTCAAAAGCCGGGCGTTCTCGATCGCGATCACAGCTTGGGCAGCAAAATTCGTGATCAGCTCAATCTGCTTGTCGGTAAATGGGCGTACCTCTTGGCGATAGATGCCAATCGCGCCAATCAATTCGCCCTCCTTGAGCATTGGCACGTTGAGAAGACTTCGCACGCCGCCCAGATCGGCGGTCGCCACGCGAAGCGGTTCGCGATCGGCGTAAGTCTGCTCAGCTTGTGTATCGATGATATGGACCGTTTGCTCGCCGGCGGCGACGCGGCCCAGGCCAGTACCAGGACCGGCGCGGATCGGTCCTCGGTTGAGATATTCATTGTATTCGGGGGTCACGCCCAGCGTCGCTAGCGCTGTGTAAGCGCCATCATTAAAGCGGAACAATATCCCTGTTTTGGCCCCGCAAATTCGTGTCGCGTTTTCCAGGATCGCCCGAAAGACCGGCTCGAGTTCCCCAGGCGACGAGCTGATAACCTTCAGGACTTCGAAAGTGGCCGTCTGCTGCTCAAGCGACTCGCTTAAGTCCGCGGTCCGCTGCCGCAGTTCGTTGAGCAAACGCGCGTTCTCGATGGCGATGACCGCTTCGGCCGCGAAGTTCGAGAGGAGTTCAACTTCTTTATCGGCGAAAAGCTTTGCTTCCACGCGACGGACAGCGATCGTGCCGATCGCGGAGCCTTCGCGCATCAGAGGAACCGCGATTATTGTGCGATAGCCATTCCGTCGCGCGATGGCGCTGCCTTCGGGAAATTCTTCGGACTCGGCTTGGAGGTCGAGGAGGTGGATTGGTCTCGATTCGAGTATCGCGCGGCCAACGACGAGATCGCGGGTCAGCGGTCTGGTTTCGCCCACGGCAGGAGAGTTCGGAATGACATCTCCATAGTGCGCGACGTAGCGCACCACATTGTCTTCGCGCAGCTGAATGTAAACGTCGAAGCCGTGACACAACCGAGCTGCATTTTCAGCAAGAGCATCAAACACAGGCCGCAAATCACTAGGTGAAGAGCTGATGATGCGTAGCACGTCCGCTGTCGCGATTTGCTGCGCACGCGCTTCCGCCAGTTCGCGGCCAAGCTGCGTGTTTTCGGATTTCTGGTTCGTGGCGGGTGACCTGCGACGCGTCGCTTCGGCTCCGCGGGAGCGCTTTGGCGCGGCCGCTTTTCGGCGTCGCCGCTTGAGCGATGGACTTGCTCTGGAGCGCCGTCTCATGGGCTTGCCGAGGCTTAGAGGAGGCATGGTAACGGGTCAGGCCTGTGCGTTGGAAGCGTGGCTTTGTTTATCTTCAATAAGGTGCCGCCCGAGGGTCATCAGCCGAAGTTAGGGCATTGTGATGCTGTCCGCCCTACCCTGAAAGCGGATATCGCCACGCTTTTATGAGTAAACGTTCTGGATGTGGACGTCGTGCGGTTCTACCGTTCGGTCGCGCTGGCCGGCCGCGTAGATCGAATCGCCGAACGCTATTACGATCAAAGCTAGCGAGTGGGCCGCACATGCCGACGGTGATGACGAAAAAGCCGATGGCGATCATGACTCGCGTGCCCCGTTTTGCTTGTCGTCACGTAGCGCAAAAATGCGGATCTTCTTAACCGGCGCCAACGGCTTTATCGGCGGGTCGGTCGCCGCCGCGCTCATCGCGGCCGGCCATCGCGTGCGCGGCTTGGTGCGCAGCAAGGCCAAGGCCGATGTGGTTGCGGCGCATGGTATCGAAGCGGTCATTGGTTCGCTTGATGACGCAAGCGTGCTGCAAGAGGAAGCCCGCGCCGCCGATGCGGTGATCAATGCTGCTTCGAGCGACCATCGCGGCGCCGCAGAAACCTTGATTGTGGCGCTGTCCGGCTCCGGCAAAGCTCTCATCCATTCGAGCGGCAGCAGCATCGTTGCCGACCTCGCCATGGGCGAGCCATCCAACCGCATCTTCGATGAGGCGACGCCGCTCGAGCCGCTGCCTGACAAGGCCTCGCGCGTGGCGATTGACCGGCTGGTGCTTGCGGCCGCCGGCGTTCGCTCAGTCGTGCTCTGCAATACCATGATCTACGGCCATGCATTAGGGCCGGCGGCGCAGAGCGTGCAAATTCCCGCCCTCGTGCAGCAGGCCGAAACATCGGGCGTCGTACGTTATATCGGGCGCGGATTGAATCGATGGTCCAACGTCCACATTGCCGACGTCGCGGCGCTTTATGTATTGGCGCTGGTCAAGGCGCGCGCCGGCACATTCATCTATGTCGAGAGCGGCGAGGAGGCGCTCGGTGAAATTGCCAAAGCCGTCGCATTACGGCTTGGTTTCGGCGCGCCGCAATCTTGGTCCGCCGAGGAGGCCATTGCCGCTTGGGGACGGAACATGGCGGTTTTCTCGCTCGGCTCCAACAGTCGCGTGCGCAGCAAAATGGCGGCGGAACTCGGCTGGTCGCCCGCGCAGCGATCGGTCACGCAATGGATCGCCAGCGGTCTCGTTGCGCACGCATGATCGGTCGGCGAAATCGAGCGCGCAAGACACGCCGATGCTCGTTCGCGCCGTTATCGTCGCGTTGCAGATTCGTGCTAGTGTGCCAATTCCGAAGTTCGCCACGCCTTGCGGCATGCTCTTGGCCGCAGAACCATAGGAACTTCAAATCCGCCACGCTACGGCGCGCCCCTGGTAGTGTCGGCAAGCCCATGAAAAGTTCGAATTGCGTGACTTGTTTTATGACGTGGTCTTCGGCCGAGGAGCCGAGGGTGGGGTCATGAGGCGCGGGTTCCATTTTGTCGCGATTGGAATGCTGAGCGCGGTGATCGCGCTCGCCGCGGGCTTGAGACCGGGAATGGCTCAGCCGCGCGCGCACGTTTATCTCTTTCGCGGACTGGCGGATGTTTTTTCCACCGGCATGGACACCCTGGCCCAGGAGCTCAACAAGCGCGGCGTCTATGCGACTTCGCACAACCATGCGGACTGGCAGACATTAGCAGACAAAGCGGCGGCAGATTACAAGGCCAAGAAGGAAGGTCCCATCATTCTCGTCGGTCATTCGCTCGGCGCCGACGCCGTCATGGAGATGGCCGACTATCTCGGCGACAAAGGAGTGCCGGTGGCGTTGGTGATACCGTTTGACGGTACGCAGTCGTTCCCGGCGCCAGGAAACGTCAGCCGCGTCATCAATTTTACGCAGCGGGACTACGCTTACATGCGACCCGGTTTGGGCTTTCGCGGTTCGCTTAGCAATGTCGATTTGAGCGCGGATCACGACATCAATCATCTCAACATCGACAAGTCGCCGGAATTGCATGCCCGCGTGATAAAAGAGGTTCTCGCGATCGTCGGTGGTCGCCGCATGACCGCGCCGGCTCTGACAACGCCGGCTTCAACCGGCGCGCCGGAGCGAAACCCCTCGCATGCGCCGGCAAATGTGGGAGAGGCTGAGGCGGGTGGCGAGCCCAAAAGCTCGGCTGCACCCGCGGCATCGCCGCGGCTGCGAAAGCCGGCTTTGCCGCCGCAATCGGTCAATCCAGAGCTAATTCCCAACTGAGCCAGTTCGAGATCACCTGGCGGGGCCGGCACGCACAAGTCAAAAGCCGACCGCTCAAGCGGCGCCGGCCGCCCCTCAACGCGTGAAGCGGCGACGTATCCCGGCCAGTACTAAAGCTGCGTCAACGCGGCGCCTATTTCGTATGAGAAAGGAAGCAGCCAAGTAAGCGCGATTGTCATTAAGAGCCCGATCAGCGAGAAAATGATCACAACGATCAAATCGAACGCGGCGTGTTGGTGGACGACGTGACGCGCTCTGAATCCAATACGATTCTGCGTCGTCCAGCTTCCGGGTGTCGTGGCAGACGTTGCAGGGATCGAAAGTTCGCCTTGCCCCGGCATGTTCTGCTCCGTTCGTCAACTTCGCTGATGTGTTGCGGCTAGGCTGCGCGACCTTTCGACAGGTGCTTCTTTCTATTTCAACCAAAATGGTTTTGCGGCCTCGTGTTGGGCCGTACAACGCGACACGCCGATATCTCGCAGGCTGACGTCGTCGAGATTCGCCAGTTCGAAACGTGAATGAATACGCCTGCACCATTCGGAAACGATCTGTTTCAGCTGACTCAAACGCAACACGACGGTTGGATAAATCGTCGCGAGAACGAGGCTCACCGTGCTCATGGAATGCTCCACGCCTTGCTTTGGCGGCACTCTTAATCGGATTTCACAGCGCGGATGTGACGAACAACACAACAAATAGTGTCGAGACAAAACGATGATTGTGCTTGCAGTTTTTATTTTTCCGCCAAATCGCTACGTCAAAAACGCCTTGAATGACGGATTATCGAAAGTTGTGTGACAGCGATCGCTATCCGACGCAATCGGGCACAAAAACCGAAGCGCGCATTGTCATCCGTTCATCAAACTGGCCGTCTATATTGCAGGTTGCTGTCCTGCCTCGACTGTGGCTCCCGGCTGCGGGAGCCACCATTCTCGTCCCATAAATCTCTGCAAAGCTGCTTCGGGACGCGTCGGACTTTCAGAACGGCGCCGCGCTATGCGGGTGTGCGCTCATTTTCCATACTTCGTCGATGTCCCGTTGGAATGTGCGCGAGAAGCCGATGGAAAAGCGACTTGGGCTCCGCCTTGGTCTTGTCCCTTGAAGCCGCATCCAGGGCGGCAAGCATATTTCTGATCATGTCGTCGCCCGCCGCCGCCCTGAGCTCCTGCGGCGGGATGTGGGCGCACGCTGCGTCTTCACGGCACCTCGTCACGAGCCGGACCGCCTCGCGCAGCCGATGCGTTTCGGGGACGGGCTCAATGTGTTCCGATTTCCAGTGCTCCAGAAACGTGCGTGCGCGGCTGCTCATTGGAATACCCCCTTTGGAATAGCCCGGGTTTCCTGAACACAGCAAAGCTTGGTGCAGTGACAAAATTGGGCAGACTGGTTGTCAAAATAATGGTTCTACTACGGCGCCGAGATCGAGCGGATGACCGCGAGGTTTTGCGGCATCATCGCGATCCCGCATGCGCCGGCCTGACTGGTGCGAAGCCAGGTCGCGAACTTTGTTGGCGTCAGCTAGGCGTGGCTTCGCAGGCCGAAGCCGATACCGATCCAGCCTGCGCCCGCGATAACGAGATCGATGCCGAGAAACAGCCCGAGGATATAGAGGCCGGAGACCGGCCAATGCGCGACGATGATCAAGCCGAGCAGAAGCGTGATAACGCCCGATAGCGCCACCCAAACCCACGGCATTTCCTGCTTCATGTTGAAAGCCAGAATAAGCCGCATGATGCCCGAGACGATCAGCGCGAAGCCGAGCATGAGGGTGAGCACCGCCGCGGCGAGCAACGGATTTTCGAACGTGACAAAGCCGGCGAGGATGTAGAGGATGCCAAGCAGAAGCCAGAGCAGAAATTTGCCCCAACTCTTAATCTGGAACGAATTGATCACCTCGGCGACGCCTGCAATCAACATCATGATGCCGACGACGAAAACGGTCACGACGGTCGCGAAAACGACGCTGCCCAGCGCGACAAGTCCGGCCAGGACATAGACGACGCCGAGGGCGATGATCCACCCCGACTTGGCGCGCAGCGGCGCGAGTTCAGTTGTGCCGTTCGTGGATAGGCGAGTTCCGGCTACATCGGACATGGTGGCCCTCCGGCTGCATAGGCTGAAGATATCGAGAGAGCGGACGAGCCGGCTTTGATGCAGGTCAATTCCGTCCGTCGACCAGCCGGAATTTCGCGGAAAACGTCGTCCTGACCCCGATCGGAGGCGCGGGAGTCCGTAAGGAATCTCTCGCCGGTCCACACCCGCCGAATCGCCCAGGATGACCCCGGTGGGCAGCAGCGATATAATCAGCCCAGGTTTTCTTTGAGTGGCTATCTTTAGGCCGCCCTTTTTGGGCGGTTAGGTTTTCAACCGATGGGAGACGGAAAATTCACGGTTTAGATGTTTTGCCAGGGGTGGGTCGGGCCAATTTTTCGCAGCGGCGGTACCTCGTTATCCCGCAATTGCTCGATCCGGCGCTGTGCTCGTTTTTCTGGTCGTATGCTCATACCAAATTCGCAAGCCGATTGCTGAGGGCCGATGACCAAGTACCGACGACGCTCGGCGACTATGGCGACCCCGCTTTCGACGGCCTACTCGAATACTTGCGGCCTCGCGTGCAAGAGCACTCTGGACTGCGGCTGCTGCCGACCTATTCGTATTTTCGGATGTACAAACGCGGCGATGTGCTGCTGCGGCATCGCGATCGACCGGCGTGCGAAATAAGCGTCAGCCTCAACATCGGCCAGAAGCCGCTCGACCCTTGGCCGATCTATGTGCAGGGCGAAGGCGAGCCGCGCGGGGCCGAGCTGAACCCAGGCGATGGGCTGCTTTATCGTGGAATCGACCTATTCCATTGGCGTGACGCCTATCGGGGAGAGGCGCTGGTCCAGGTCTTCCTGCACTATGTGGACAGGGACGGCCCGCATGCCGACCAAAAATTCGATGGCCGGCCGTCGCTGATGCGGCTGAAGACAGGCGAGCCCGTTCGTGGAAATCAAGAGGGTGAGCCGTGAGCAGCAAACCGCGAGTACGTGGCCGTTATTTTTTGCACGGCCACGCTTTTGCCATGGCCTCGTTGGCAACAAGATTGAAATCGGCGTTTTTCGCCTCCGAATGTGCCTCGATATAGTCGACGACGACCTTCACGCGCTGCAGGTTGGTCGTTTTTTCCGGTGGACAAAACCGCGTCGTCTCGGAATTCAACGCGTCGAGGACTTCGATGGCCCCCGCACAACGGCCGCCGTAGAAACCGTTCTTCCCGCCAGATAATCCTTGCAGCCCGACAGGAAAAAATCGGCGCTGGAGGGATGGGGGACGGCTTGGCCTTGGGCTTGCGCTTGGACTGCGACTGACGAAAGCAGAAGTGCAATGAGGGGCGACGAAAACAAATCGTAGCTTGGTCATCTGGTCCCTCGTTTCGAGTTTCTCGTCGCACACGATAGCATGAAGCGCGGCGAGCCGTTGCGCGCGTTGCGGTGCATGAGCCTGCTTTTTGGCGTGAGGCGGACGTCACGACCTTGATGCCAAAGGCCCTACCAAAAGCGACCAACTCTGGCGAACGACCCAGCTCTCGAGTGACGCGCGCGTCCGTGGTGATCATGCAAGGACTTGCGCTGGCCGACGCCAAGAGGCACATGATCGGGCCGGCCGTAGGAGTGTAGCTCAATGGCTAGAGCACCGGTCTCCAAAAC
>JBAPZR010000305.1:0-5390 GCA_049285335.1 Xanthobacteraceae bacterium
CACTCATTCGAAGCGCCTTACTGAGGCGGGCACGGCGCGCGCCCGCTCGAGCAGCCGCGAATGCCCAGCCGAGAACGTCTGTTGGTAACCCATCGAGTGGGTTGCCGCGACTCGGGACGGCTGTCTTTTGTGATTCGTTTGCGTAGCGCCAACTAAAGGGGGTCCGACCATGGCTAAACGCAAGAAGCAATCATCAAAAGTCCAAAAGAAAAAGGGGGCTAAAGCGCGCCCTAAGGCCAAGAAACTGTCCAAGGCTGCGCGAGAAAAGGCGGCCGCGAAGCGAGCTGTTGCCAGAGCTAAGCCCAAACGCGCGCCAGCGAAGAAGCGGATGAAACGGCCTACCGCTCCGGCAGTCGAAACCCTCGCTGTTGAGGTGATCGAGCAACCGGCTCCGGGCGTTATAACCGTCACGGAAGTCGAGGACACGGAGCTACGTAAAGTAAGCTAAACCGAACATTGCTGCCAGCCGCCCCGCTCTGGGCATTGCTCCCGACGGTTGAAACGTCGCTTGCAAACCGTTGTTATTTACAATGGTGGGCATGCGTTTGCCGCGGAGTCGTCCAAGTGGGGTCATCGGTGAGCGGCGGGCCAAGGTTGTGGCCCATCCCGACAAAGCTCCGTCAACATCAGCAGACCAGGACCAGCACCAGCACCAGCACCAGCACTATCCCCTGGCAAACTATACGTGTCCCTGTGGTCGTACCGTAGGTACTTGTAGCGGTACGATTACAGGGACCGTGAGGGCCGTTTTAGACCTACCAAAAAAGGGTGCGGTGCGATTACACGGACCGAGCGGTACGACTACAGGGATCGACAGTACGATTACAGGGACCGCATTCTAGATTTTTAGGCCGCGAACGGTACGGCTACGGGGACCGTGGTCGGGACTTCTGAGGACCAGCGGGTAAAGTCTTTAGTCGCCAGATTGCCGCTTACGTCGCAATCGAACTCCGTCAGACGCCATTCTGTAGCGTGAGGGTCTTTGCGACTGAACGCGCCCTTGGTCACAACGACTATGAAACCACGGTCTCGCAAAGCGTTGAGCGCGCGGTTAGCTGTGTCCTTACTGATGTGCAGATTTTCGGCGGCCTGTCGCGCTGAATACGCTATCTTGCCGTTGTTTGAGCCGGGGCCTGCGTATCGGCGCGCCATCTCCAAATAGATCGCCCTTGCGTTGCCATCCAAGCTCTTCCAGGCTTCTGTTTCCATGAGCCAATGGTACAGCATCACGTAACGGAGTTGCGTGATGGTCCGGCCGTTTCTCAAAACTTTTTTGGATTTACTCATAGGAAAGCTCCGTGCGATCCGCAGCCGCAAAGACCTCGGACCAAGGCTGGTGTTTAAACCACCGCGAACCGCACGGAATGGCGGAATACTCGATGGTCCGGCGAATCCTGTTTGCGACAGGCAATGAAAAGCGGCCGACAGTTTGCCGGCCGCGAATTAGGGTTGATGCACCTGAGACGATGTTGGTTGCGGACTGAAAACGCCCGGCGACTAGAGCCATCCCGGGCGCGAACATTCAGTGTGAGTTTTTCAGCTACCTACAGGTCGCCGAACTCTTGCAGCTCATCCTTGATCAGATTGGTCGCGGCGTGAACCGCCGGCAGGATAGCTCAAGCTGGAAGCTGGGATCACTTTCTTTTCACCCTCCCACCATGACGGATAGACGATGTTGCCGTCCTTGTCCTCAGGCCAGACAATGCTGGTCGTGACAACATACCTCGTTTCCTCATTTTGCCCGGTGTCGGCAATCGTCATCGGCAACACCTTGCCCAGCAGGCTGGCGAATGCTGACGAGTTGGTCTTGGCCAGCCACGTCAAATACTCGACCGAGCCGCCCTCGCCGCCGGCCTCCTCAAGCGCCTGGAGGATTGCTTCTTTCAGAGCTTTGGGAATCTTGTTCTGGGAGCCGTTGGCGCGTCCTTTCGGATTTCCACTTTGGCCTGGCTTGAATGGCATTGTTGATTTCCTGTTGTTTTCAATGGTTCCCAAGGCCGGATTTAAACCACGGCCTTCGTGTCAACGGCACGACGCTTCTAACGCTGAGCTACCGGGAGATTGTGGGATCGGCGGTGGGCGTGGTTTAGTTGACGGAACGCGCCAATCCCGACCGCGCTGGGCCTTAGAAAAGGCCCGCGCTATTCATTTTGGGCACATTGCCGGCTGCGCGAACGGCGCATTTGCCGTCCCTGCTGGGCACGTGACCCCACGGATCAACCGGCCCGAATCATAATCTGCGAATAAAATAATACAAAAATAACGTTGGGTTTTACAGACCTACACCCGTTCGATCTGGTGAGGAGCAAACAGACAATGAGCTGGTTCGCAACACTAACTGCCAAACACTCCGCATCGTCCAAACAGACGAGATTAAAACTCTGTAGCTTTCTCATCTTCTGCTCTGTCTGGTTGGAACATCACCTTGTTTTTCCTCGTTGTTGATAAACGTGGCTGGGGGGCTTCGTTTCCCAACGTTTTTTTGAGATAACCTGTCTCAGTGCACCGAAAAAGATCCGCAGAAAGCGGGCCTGGGGGAAAAATGAAAAATAGAAACGACCGCGCGTACGCGGGCAACTCTTCCATAGACTTCAAGGGAATCGACGCCGCTGCCCTTGAGCTGTTTGGCCTGCCGGATGTGTCGGACAGGCCCAGACCAAAACACCAACGCCTATCCCAATACGATCAGTTCGGATTGGTCTGGCTGTTGCGGGTCCGGCGGCCTGTCGCGCTGACCAACGACTCCGCGTCAATCGCGACCGCCAACGGCGGCCGGCTTTCTTATTTCCGCCCTAAGAGCACCGAGGGGGAGCAGCGATGACCCGCGCACTGCCCTTCACCAAGGCTGGCCTCTGCCGCAGGATCGAAGCTGTGCTCAAGGCCGGCTTGCGGGTGACAGCTATTCGCCCCGATGGCACTGTCGTCGTGGGCGGCGGCAGCGAACCCGTTGCTCGTGTCGCTTCAGTCGATCACGATGAGAAGCTTGCCAGATGGGAGGACGTGAAGGCGTGACCCGCATCGATTTCCCCTATCTGATGTCTGACCGGGATCGGCACGGCAATGCGCGGCTCTACGTTCGACGCCATGGTCACAAGATAAGGATCAGGGCAAGACCAGGCACGGAAGCTTTTGCCCAGGCCTACGCCGATGCACTGCACGCACTTACCCAGGGAAACACCGTTGATCACCCGGTTCTCAAAGGCGCGCCCGCAGGCACGGTAGGCTGGCTGGCGGCATGTTACTTCGCGTCCGTTGAGTTCCGAAGACTCGACCCGAAATCCCAGTCGACGCGACGCGGGATCATCGAGGACTGCCTGCGGGAGCCGCGCAAGCCGGGCTCGCGCGACCTGATGCGGGATTGTCCCCTGAGCGTCCTTTCGGCCTCGCACGTCAAGATGCTGCGAGATCGTAAGGCCGCGAAGCCGGCCGCAGCGAACAACCGTCGCAAGTATCTCTCATCGATGTTTGGCTGGGCCGTGGAGCAAAACCTGCTTCGGTTCAATCTGGCTCGCGAGGTGCGCAAGGTGGGCTACGCCACAGCGGGATTTCACACCTGGACCGTAGATGAGGTTCGGCTATTTGAGCAACGGCATCCCATCGGCACCAAGGCGCGGCTCGCCGTCGCGCTGTTGCTTTATCTTGGGGTACGCCGTGGTGATGTCGTGACCCTAGGTCGTCAGCATGAGCGGGACGGCTGGGCTGCGCTTCGTTCCCAGGAAAACGCGCCACAAGCGTTTGGAGCCCTCGGAGAAGCCCATCCTGCCGGTCCTCGCCGACGTCATAGCGCGGAGCCCGACCGGCGACCTGACGTATCTCGTGACTGAGTACGGCAAGGCCTTTACCGCAGCTGGATTCGGGAACTGGTTCCGCGAGTGCTGTGACGAAGCCGGCCTGCCTGATTGCAGCGCCCACGGCCTTCGCAAGGCCGGCGCGACGATCGCGGCGGAGAACGGCGCGACCGATCGGCAGCTTATGGCGCTCTACGACTGGACCTCGGAGAAGCAGGCCAACGTCTACACCGCTGCCGCCAACCGTAAGCGGCTCGCCGGCCAGGCGGCGCAACTACTCGCCCGCGATCAGAGAGTGAACACGGAAGTGTCCCACCTCAGTGTCCCACCTGAGAAGTCTGGAGATCGATCAACTGGTTAAGGAAGGGGGTGGCAGGAGTGAAGGGACTCGAACCCCCAACCCCCGGTTTTGGAGACCGGTGCTCTAGCCATTGAGCTACACTCCTAAGCCTTTGATATTCCTGCCCTTGCCTGTTCTTCGCATGAGAACGTTGCTAGTGGTTTGCTAGCGAAAATTATTTTTTGCCGCTGTCGCGCTTGTTCATAGCGGCCTGCAGCTTGGCGTCAACCTTCGCCACGGCTTCAGCCTGCATTCCCGGCAGGACGTGGCTGTAGAGGTCCAAGGTAATGCTAATGCTGGAATGTCCAAGCCGCTCCTGAGCAATCTTGGGATGGACACCCTCTGCCAACAACTGCGTTGCGTGGCTGTGCCGTAGATCGTGCAGCCGTATCTGCGGCAGCTTGTGCCGGCGCATGAATTTCCTGAACGCTCGGCTTAACGACCGTGGCTGTATTGCCTCGCCATCCTCTCTCATAACCACATGATGGTCGTCGGTTAGTCGCACGCCAAGTCTGAGCAACCTCTCTGCCTGTTGCTTCCGATACTGGCGAAGCTCTGAAACGAGCATGGGCGATAACTCTACCGCCCTGCCCTTCCCGCTCTTTGTTTCTTTTTCTCGCACGCCCTCATCGGTCTGTTCTGCGCTCGCCACTATTGAGAGCTGGCCGTTTTCCAAATCGACTGAACGCCAACGTAATGCGACTACTTCACCACGCCGCATTCCGCACAACACCCCGAGCAATATCGGAGCAAACATACTGGTGCCTCGTGCAGCCTCCAACAGGTCAACAGTCTGGTCGGTGTCGATGGTCTTCATTTCTTTGCGCTCGACCTTGGGCGGCTTAACCAGGTCGGCGGGATTGTCGGCAATCATTCGCCAGACCCGCGCCTGTGTGAGTGCCTGACTTAATATCCGGTGCATGTGATGAACAGTTCGCGGCGAAAGCCCGCCGCCACCGTCCCGCCGGCCGCTCTTCAACGCGTTGCCGTAAGCCGTGGAGATATCCTCCACACGTAGCCTTACGAGCTGGGCAGCTCCCAATGCCGGCACTATGTTGTTGCGAACAATCTCGGCATATCGTTCATGGGTGCGCGGTGAGACTTGCGTCCTGATATGAATAAGCCATCGCTCTAGAAACTGCGCCAGAGTGGCCTGATCAGGCTCGACGTAGTCGCCCTTGCTAAATTCGGTGACAAGGCGAGCGCATTCCTGTTGTGCATCTCGTTTCCCCTTGGCATTTGGCAGCGAGACAAACTTGACC
>JBAPZR010000306.1:0-3395 GCA_049285335.1 Xanthobacteraceae bacterium
GCGACCACGGTGCGGCTCGAGATCGACGAGGTGCTGTTTCTTGCCGGCGATGCGAGCAACGGCTGTTACCGTGTCGACGATGGGCTACTTAAGGTCACGATGATATCCCGCGCCGGCAAGGAACGCATTCTCGCCTTTCTCGGTCCGGGCGCAATCGTTGGTGAGATGTCGATCATCGACCAATTGCCACGCTCCGCCAACGTGGTGGCGGTTCGCCCCGCCGTCTTGAGCTTTCTCCGCCGCACCGATTTCCAGGACTTCGCCAAGATACACCCCGAGGTCTACGAATCTTTGATCACGCTACTCGCCGCACGGCTGCGCGAGACCGATATGACAATTGCGGCCGAGACCTTTCTGCCGATATGTGGCCGCATCGCGTGCACCCTGCTCGAACTAGCGCAAGACTTCGGCCGGGATGTCGGCTCTGGGCGCATCGTAATCCACCAGAAAATCTGCCAGGCGGATCTTGCTGCAATGGCGGGTATCTCCCGCGAACATGTCAACCGCATTCTCAATGACTGGAAGCGTCGCCAGCTAGTCAGTCAGCTGGAAGGCTATTATTGCATCGAAAACAAAGCGCAATTACAGAAAGAGGCGGAGCTTTAGCACTGCGTTCCCGTTGCTTTGCTCCCGGCGCGCTGGATGTGCGGGCGCGCACTCATTTATCTCTGACGTTCATCAGAAACGCCCGAGCGTATTTTTTGAGGCCCGGCTGGCAGTTATTTGTTGAAAGTGTGGCTGAACGACGCATTCGTGTCGTGGGTCACATTCTGGCTGACCGGGGTGGCTTAGCATCGCTGGTAGATATACGACGCACCAGGCGGTCATCATCCTGGCCTGTGGGCTTCTATGAAAATCGTTTCCATTTCCGAGAATGACAAGGTCCGCTCCGTGACGGTCAATGCGGTTGATGCCTTAGACCGCGAGATTGACGCCGTATGGGGCTTGATAGCGATCATCGAGGTTCTGGATCGTGAAAGCCGCGACAACCATTATGCAAGCGGTGGTTTGCGCGTTACTCATAATCACCTAGACGCATTAATTGCTATCCGCGATGCGCTTCGCGGGGTCTAAGTGCCGGCATCGCTTGCCGTACTATTCCTTCCGCAACAGCTCCGGCAGCTTCGCGACGTTAGCCGCGATCTGCCATGTCGTGGGCGCTGTCGCAATCGCGGAGACTAGCAGTCCTCCTGGGGACCGCGCTTGTGCCAGATGTACGGAGGACGTGGTCGGCCAACGAGGAAGTATCTTAAGAAAGCACCTCCCTCGCGGGCAGGGAATGGAGCACCACATCTCAGGCAACCAGCTCTATAGTCCTGCGTGTCACGTGGGGCCTCGATCGAAACAACACGATGTTTCGCCTCACAGCTCGGACAGCTGAAGGGGATCGGCTCTGATTTGCTCATGATTGGGTCAGTATCAAAAAGGAACAAGCGAACTCACTTGCTTGAAAAATCGCGACGTTACCGAAATTCCCCCGCCGGCATTTGTGAAATAAATATTACAGAGCATCCCTTATTGATTGTTATTTTAGGTCAATAATTTGCTCATTTCTGCCATCGCCCTCCATTCACAGGACAGCTGCTAAACGAGCCTCAGGGCTTCTGCGACAGCTCCGGCAGCTTCGCAAAGTTAGCCGCGATCCGCCGTACTCGTTCAGATCTTTCATACGCATTCAGAAGTCATGCCAGTGTTGTCCGACTTTGATGCGGCGGAGTTGAAAGGCCGAACGTAGGTCCTTTTTAGTGGCTGCCGCCGGTCGAAAACCTGTCGCGCATTTGTCATCAAAGCCCGTCACTGTCCTACTTATTGTTCTTCAGCAAACCTCGTTACTGGCCCCGGCTCCCCCGTGGGCCATTTCTTTTGGAGTTACCTAGGTCACAGCCCAGAATCAGGTTTGCACGCATCCTTGGTTGGTCGGGACAGAGAGTGAAACCAATGCCTACCGAACTGCGTGCAAAAAAGGCTGCTTCCGAATCATCTTATTTAGCCGCAGCGTCCCGCGACCCGGATCTGATTGCGATTGTGCAGTTCTGCGCAATCGGCTTGCTGATCACGCTCATTTCGATGCTTAGCTTTCCGGATCTTGGGGCGATCATCGCGCAATACAATCAATTCTGATTGGAAGCTCACGGCGTTGGCCGCAATCCTTCGCGCCTCGTCTTTGGTGAGCAGCTTCCGCATCTGATCCGCTGACTAGCCTGCAGGCAACTTCCTTTTCCGCAGCCAATACAAACTCCTCAAGCAGCAGTTGCTTCGACCTAAGCGACCATCCCGTAGGGTAGGCGGCGTGTCGCCAGACAAACCGCACCACGACAGGGTTCAGGTCGAGGGTCTCAGTTCCTGCATATTCGTACGCGGCCACCGCCGTGATTCTAAAGAGCTTGGTCACCTGAGCGACGGTGCGGCGTCCTTTTATGGGTGCCATTGAATAGCAGTGGTCAATTTTAATTTCGTGTGGATTCATCTGCGTTTGCGTCCGCCCCATTCCTCTTCTGCCTCGCGTTTCACCGCTGGCGCGGCTGGATTCTTGATCTTGAGCCAATACGGCGAACGATCCGAGCGATAGCGTGATCCGAGCCGCTTCGACACGATACCTTCACAGCCGTGCTTGTTGGCATGCTCAAAGAGGATGACGCCATCCCCTTCGAAAAACTCGTTCAAGACTGAACAACAGGTAGATGAGATTGAGACCAGAACAGATCAACACGCCGAATGCGAACATGTAGTCACCAGTGTGCACCGTGGCGTGGCTACTGGGGAAAATGTAAACCGTCCACGCAAATGGCAGCGAGTTGCCGACTATTAAGAGTGAATACAGTGCAGACATGCAGGGAAAGATAAAGCGAAATTCCCCTAACCTGGAAATCCAATTTTGCTGCCTTTCGTCGCATCATTTAGCCGATGATCGCCGGGTTTTTCTGGCGGGTGCGCCAGGTCCGCCGTGCACTTCGCTCCGATCAATGCGGTACCAGCAAAGAAGAATAATTCACCGGCGTCACGCGGATCGGACACATAGAAGCTAAAGATGGGATCGTAGAGGAAAAAGGCTGCAGCAAAGGCTGCTGCAATCGCAAAGAGCATCGAGACTACACTACCATAGAGAATGGCCACAAAGGCCGTCGGCAAAAGGTAAAAGAAGACAAGATGCTGACCACCCTCCCGACCGTCTTTTAAGTAAATAAGAACTGCCGTTACCGCGACTATGATCGCAAGGGACAATGAAATGGGTGCTGCTCGCTTCGGCAACTGGATTGACGCCTCGACTCGCATTCCGCTGGCCTGACGGCCGCGCCTAACATACCGACGCGGCCGGACTTTGTTAGTTCAGGAAGATTATCGCTTCCTATTAGTAGCCGCCGTTGGGAGTTATTGCACGCGTGTGTACGTTCTGT
>JBAPZR010000307.1:0-28001 GCA_049285335.1 Xanthobacteraceae bacterium
ATGCGATGCTGATCCGCTTCGGCCTGATGTCGCCGGCGGCTTGCAGGAGCTGATGATAGATCGCGGTCGGCTCGATCTTGCCAGTTTTCGCAACCGTCGCCAGCGCAGCGTCCTTGCCAGCTAACGACATGAGATGCAGACCACCCGCGATCGCTTCCTTGAATGTCGAGCCATAGAACTTGACCACTGCGGCCGCGCGCCGGTGCAGCTCGGCCTCGTCATCCTCGCATTCGACCAGGATGGCTGGCCCAGGCTCGGGAAGCGTTTTCAGCCAATCCTTGCCGAGCACATGCGCGACGCAGCCATGTATCTCCACTCGGCTCTTGCCCGCAGCACCCTCACCAGTGAACAGGGCCGTCTGGTGGATCGGGATGCGTTCATGCACGCCCCATTCCTGCCGGGGCGGCAGCTCGTGATCCCATCGCGACATGTTGATGAACGGCAGCGTCGGACCACTCGCGCCATTCATGCTCTCACGATGCATGATCTCATCGTCGAGCTGCGCGTTGGTCTTGAAACCAGAAGTGGTTTTGCTATGTTGAGGCATAGAACGCTTTCATCGTGGCGAAAGAACGCGGATCATCAGGACGCAGGGCAGCAACCCTGGGCTCGCCGTCTTTTAGGCGGCGGTGGTCAGCTCTCGGTTTTTTCTGGATGCGAAATAATCAGATCGGGTCACGCGGTAGCGACCAGGGCCGACCTCAATCGCGCGGCCCTAGTAGCCCTGACGAATTTTAGTTAGTGCGGTCTGGTAGCAGACGCCTTCCAACGCAGCGATCCGCGATGGCGGCAGCATCTCATCATCGGGGGAAATCTTGGGGGCCATGTCTCGCCGCCTTCAGTTGCGGGGCGAGCGAGTGGGCAAAATAAAAGCACTCGCGCTGCCCCAGGGGTTGGGGTTCAGATCGCGAGTGCTGCTTCTTTCCGACGTGGGTCCTACTGATTAGTAGAACAGCACCTAGGTCCACGGAAGCTACACGAGCAGATCACTGTTGCAGCGAGTATGTCAGGCCCCCGGGGTGTTCGGTGTGCGACCACGCGACCGGTCGGAAGTGCATTTATCTGCAACAGGTCATTTCCTGCTTACCCTTCAATCTATATGAAATCCTAGAATAATAAAGTGCTTGGCTGAGTCAGACGACCCAGGTACAGGTGCGCACTTCCGTGTGCACGACCCCTATTACATAGGGGGTCGTACACGTGCACGCACGGGGGTTGTACGGGGGTTGAACCGAACCTGTACAGAACTCGTACGCTTTTCATCGCCAAACCAGCGGAAAGGACGATTGCACAGCCTAGGAGGATTATCCTATACGAATGACGTTGACGCCGGGGGCCCCAGCAAACATGCGATTAGCTGATCCAGTTCGTAACGGTTGGGGGCAAGTGTTTCAGCTCGGGCCGTATGTGCTGTGGCATTTGCCGGGCTTCGACACTTACGGCTGGCACCGCTTTGTCGTGAGGTATCGCGATCCTGATGCTAACCGGCGCAGCTATTGGATTGATTGGAACGCGGCCGAGAGCCGGCTGGCCTACAGCGTGCACGCCAACAATCTGGCGACAGATCACCCGCGCTTCCTGGCCGAATTACAGCGCCGGCTGCGGGCGTGGCGGCCCTGATTATCCTCCAGCCAAGGGCTTGGATTTGAGGGCTATGGCCTAGGGGCAGGGGCTGAACTCCTATCCTCCCAAAACATGCAAGTTGTGCCCATTCCATAAGGTTTTCTGGCACTGTGGCCCAGTGCTGTGCATCCCCATGTGTGCCTTTGGACAGAAAAAAGGCCCTTTTGGATCAAGGGCCTAAAGCTCAGATCAGGGGCTACCAGGAAGGGGCTATTGTGCACCCCTCCGGCCGATGCTGATGACATCCCCGGCCTTGCCAGCGCAGTGCTTGGCCCAGGCCTCCATCATCTCCCGACGTTGCTCGAGCATATCGCTGCGCATATACGCGGCCTCGGTCTTGTCCTTGAGCGTGTGCACCAATGCCAGCTCAGCCAGCTCGCGGACGAAGTGGCGCTCGGCGGCCCACACCCGGAATGATGATCTAAAGCCATGCACCGTCACCGTGTCTCGCAGCTCACGCAGCGCCGCCATCATCGGGTCGCGATAGAGCGCCCGATCCGGGCTACTCGGAAACACATACGGGCTCGGCAGGTGATGCGCCTTGGCATTCTTGAGGATTGCCATTGCCCGGCCACTCAATGGCACCCGGTGCAGCCGCTTCGACTTCATGCGCTTGTCGGGGATCACCCACACCGCATTGTCGAGATCAATCTCATCCCATCGCGCCCCGCACACTTCCGCAGTCCGTGCTGCGGTCAGGATCAAGAACTCCAGTGCTCGGGCGGCCACGCGATCCTGCTTGCGCAATAGCGCGGTGAAGTCGGGCACCTCGGCGTAGGGCATTGCCGCCAAGCCCTTCACGGCATGTGTCGGCCTCGCCAGCAGCATCTGCATGTGGCCACGCCATCGGGCGGGATTATCGCCGTCGCGGTGCTTCATGGCCTTGGCCCAATCCAGCACGACCTCGATGCGGTTGCGGATACGGGCGGCGGTGATGTGCTTCTTCTGCCAGATCGGTGTCAGGATTTTCAGCACGTCGTCGGTTGAGATGGCGCTTACCGCCAGCGGCCGCAGCGAGGCGATGTATTTATCGCTCATCGACGACACCCATTGGTATTTATGCTTGGCTTTCCAGCCGCTGGCTTTGGCGGCAATGAACTTGTCCGCCGCATCGCCAAAGGTGAGGGTGCCGGCTTCTCTGGCATTGCGTGCCGCCTTCGGGTTCTTGCCCTCGCGCAGATCCTTGTGGGCGGCCATTGCCAGATCGCGGGCCTCTTTCAGCGGCAGCTTGGCGAGCGAGCCGAGGCCCATGGCGTATCGCTTGCCGCCTTTCTTCCACATGAAAATCCACGAGCGGGCGCCGGTGTTGCTGATGGCGAGATAGAGGCCATTGCCATCGCCGTGGCGGCCGGGTTTTTTCAGCCGCTTGACCTTCAGTTCGGTGAGTTCGTATTTCATGGCCGGCTCCCTCAGTAGTGCCAGCCGGATTTGCGGAAGATTTGCCAGACTATCCATAGGCCAACGCCTATGACTACGACGGTGGCACCCGCGCGATAGGGGGCGCCAATCCCGCTGACCAAGACCAGCACAGCAACAATCAAAGCTATTATGCCGGTCCAGCGCCATTCTTTTTCAGTTAACATTTGTCGTCTCTGTCGTTTGAATTGAAAATGGAAAACGGCCGCCCTAAAAAGGGCTAGACGCGCGGCCATCTGATAAACCAGACGAGGGAAACAATTGCGGTGGAAGTGGTACTGTGGGCGTAGCCATAGCAACCTCCTTATTCAGGTTGGTGTGGTTAGGGGCCGTCCGCAGTTGCGAGCTGCTGGCGGCCCTGATTTGCCTGGAGGGGCAGTCAGAGGGGCTATGTGCACCCCCCTGTGCACCCAAAGCACCATGATTATAAAGGACAGAAAGGGGCCAAAAAAGCACTATTTCAGCCTTATTCAGAAGGGTTTAGCTGAGGGTAGGGGGACAGTAGAAAACTCAATGGGTGGGGCTGGCTTATCCGACCGCGCAACTCTTGAGGCTTTCCCATCATGGATTTGAGTCGATTGGGGTGACGGAAACGGACCACTATCGACTCATGCGAGAATTTTGCACCGATCCTTCAACGTTCATCGATAGTGTTCTGGCGGATTGAACTTGGCAGCAGGGTGAGACTATCGTGACTAAAGCCGGTTCTTTTCCGTCTCCGATGGCGCGTTTGCGACCGGGACTCCGCAGCCGGCGCGAGGCAAGAGCATGACGCGCCGTCCGCTGGTCGCAGGCAATTGGAAGATGAACGGCCTGCGGGCCTCGATTGACCTTTTGAAAAAGATAATCGATGGCGCTCGCGCCCTCGGCGATGTCGACATCATCGTCTGTCCCCCCGCGACACTGATCGCCTGCTTTGCCGAAGCCGCCCGCGGAACGCGCGTCGGCATCGGCGGTCAGGATTGTCGTGCTGAGGTCGCCGGTGCCTATACCGGCGACATCTCGGCGGAAATGCTGCGCGACGCAGGCGCGGTGGCCGTCATTCTGGGCCATTCCGAGCGTCGCCGATATCACGGAGAAACCGATAGCACGGTGCGCGCCAAGGCAATCGCCGCGCACCGCGCCGGGCTTCTTGCTATCGTCTGCGTCGGCGAGACGCGCGCCGAACATGACGCCGGACGCGCAAATGAGATTGTCTGCACGCAAGTGCATGGCTCGTTGCCTGACACTGTCGAGAATATCGTCGTTGCCTATGAGCCGGTCTGGGCCATCGGTACCGGATCGACGCCAACTCCCGACGATGTGCGCACCATGCACACCCTCATCCGGGAGCAGCTGTTAGCACGCTTCGGACCCGCGGCCGAGGCGGTTCGCATTCTCTACGGCGGTTCAGTCAAGCCGGGGAACGCCAAAGAGCTGCTCGGAATTGACAACGTCGATGGCGCGCTCGTCGGCGGCGCCAGCCTCGACGCCGACGAGTTTCTGGCGATTGCAGCAGTTTATTGCTGAGGCGGTGCCCGTTAAAGCGCTCAAAGATCGGCGCTCAAAGATCGGACCGGAGGACACTATGCGTATCCGTTATGCGGTTGCAGGGCTGGCCTTTTTGCTCGTGTCGGGGCTGTCCGGTGCGGCGCAGGCTGCCGAGCTCAAGCTTCTCGTCGGCAACGCGCTCAAGACCGTGATGGACGAACTTGGTCCGCAATTCGAGAGGGAAACCGGGAGCACCCTTTCAATCACGGTCGGAACAACGACGCAGTTGAAGGGCCGCATCGATAGCGGCGAAGCCTTTGATGCGGTCATTCTTGCCAAACCAGGGTTGGATGAACTCGCCGGGCAGGGGAAGATCGTGGATTCCACGCGCGCGGTCATAGCCCGCTCCGGCATCGGCGTCGCGGTACGCAAGGCCGCACCAAAACCCGATGTCGGCAGTGACGATGCCTTTAAGCAGGCGATGCTCGATGCAAAATCGATTGGCTATGTCGACCAAACGCCGACCGCTGCGGCCTTGAAATCGTTATTCGCCAAACTCGGCATTGCCGATGCGATGAAATCCAAAAGCAAGGCTCTCAACAAGCAGGCCGCGGTTGCCGTCGCCAACGGCGATGTCGAGATTGGCCTCACGCAGATCCCCGAAATCCTGCCCTATCCCGGGGTGGAGCTTGCCGGACCGTTGCCGGCTGATATCCAGACCTACACCGCATTCGCAGGCGGTGTCGGGACGGCGGCCCAGAATCCGAGCGGGGCCGCCGCGCTGATCAAATTCCTCACAGGACCAAACGCCGCGCCGGTGATCAAGGCGAAAGGCATGGAGCCGGGTAACGCCGGCTAGAGGGTGCGCTTGCGCCGCTACATTACGAAAAATCCGCGGATTTTGGTCGTTTGTCAGTCCGATTCGCCAGCGTGCCCGGTGGGTCAAAGCGCCATAGAAATGCCGCCCCGGATCGTGTAGAGACCAGCGCAACTTCTTATATCACAGCCATGAGTGTTGCGGTCGGTCGTTTCGCAGCCTCGGAGCACGGTTGAGACGGATATTCGGGAATGCTGACGGTTATTATTGTCATCCATCTTATGTTGGTTATCGCGCTGATCGGCGTGGTGCTGCTGCAAAAATCCGAGGGTGGCGGACTTATCAGCTCGACGAGCGGATTCTTGTCGAGCCGCGGCACCGCCAACGTCTTGTCGCGCACCACCGCTTTGCTCGCGGCAGGGTTTTTCGTCACCAGCCTCGCTTTGTCGTGGCTCGCGAGCTTTCAGCGCCATCCGACTTCGATCATCAATACCGGCGGGTCGCCGGGACAAGAAGCGCCTGCAGGCTCGACGCCGTTGGCTCCGCTCGACCAAGGCAGTGGCGGGGTGCTCAATCAATTGCAGAAGGGCATACCGGGCTTGCCGGCGCAACGGACCCCAGCTCCGGCGCCGACTCCGTCGCCGAGCGGGCCGCAGGTGCCGCAATCGAAGTAGCCAGGCAGGAGGGCGCGCGTTGGTCCGACGACTGGGCACAACGCGAGCACAACCTTGTGATTGCGCACAAGCCCAAAGAATGGGGAATAATAGATTGTAATTATTGCGTTTTCGTCCATCGGCCCCTCGATCTTGTGCATGGCGCGGCAGCCATTCCAGAAAATCGCTCGTCGAATCGTGCGAGGCGCGCTAAGCGTTAGGTCCCATGGCGCGGTACATCTTCATCACCGGCGGCGTGGTCTCCTCACTAGGCAAGGGTCTCGCTTCCGCGGCGCTTGGCGCCTTGCTGCAAGCACGCGGTTACAAGGTCCGCCTGCGCAAACTCGACCCCTATCTCAATGTCGATCCGGGCACGATGTCGCCCTATCAGCACGGCGAGGTATTCGTCACCGATGACGGCGCGGAGACCGACCTCGACCTCGGTCACTATGAGCGCTTCACCGGTCGCCCGGCGACGCGCCAGGACAACATCACCACTGGGCGCATCTATCAGGAAATTCTCGCCAAAGAGCGCCGCGGCGATTACCTTGGCGCCACCATTCAGGTGATCCCGCACGTCACCAATGCCATCAAGGAATTCATCCGTGATGGCAATGAAGGCTTCGATTTCGTCCTTTGCGAGATCGGTGGCACCGTCGGCGACATCGAGGGCCTGCCATATTTCGAGGCGATCCGTCAGCTCGGCAACGATCTGCCGCGCGGTCATGCAGTCTATATCCACTTGACGCTGATGCCGTTTATTCCGAGCGCCGGCGAACTCAAAACCAAGCCGACCCAGCACTCCGTGCGCGAGCTTCGCGCCATCGGCATCCAGCCGGACATTCTTCTGTGCCGCACCGACCGCGAAATACCCTTGAGCGAACGGCGCAAGCTCGCGCTGTTTTGCAATGTGCGCGAGAGCGCCGTGATCGAGGCGCGCGACGTCGACAACATCTATGCAGTGCCGGAGGCCTATCACGCCGCGGGGCTGGACAGCGAAGTGCTTGCCTCTTTCGGCATCGAGAATCCGCGTCTGCCCGATCTCGCCACCTGGCATCTGATCAATGAGCGCATCCGCAATCCGGAAGGCGACGTGACCATCGCCATCGTCGGCAAATATACCGGAATGAAAGATGCCTATAAGTCGCTGATCGAGGCGCTTTCGCATGGTGGGATCGCCAACAAGGTCAAGGTCAATCTCGACTGGATCGAAAGCGAGGTCTTCGAGAATGAAGACCCGACGCCATTCCTCGAACATGTGGACGGCATTTTGGTGCCCGGAGGGTTCGGTCAGCGCGGCGCCGAAGGAAAAATCCGTGCGGCGCGGTTCGCGCGCGAGCGCCACGTTCCTTATTTTGGAATTTGCTTCGGCATGCAGATGGCGGTCATCGAAGCGGCGCGAAACCTTTGCGGCATCGAAGCGGCCAATTCGACCGAATTCGTCGCAACCTCGGAGCCAGTGGTCGGCCTGATGACGGAATGGATGAAGGGCAACGAGCTGCAGCGGCGCGGTCTCGCGGGCGATATGGGTGGCACGATGCGGCTCGGTGCCTATCCGGCCATCCTGCAGCGCGGCTCACGCGTCTCGGGGATTTATCAGGCGACGGAAATTTCGGAACGCCATCGCCATCGTTATGAGGTCAACACCGCTTATAAGGACCGCTTGGCGCAACATGGCATGCGCTTTTCGGGCATGTCGCCAGACGGCCTGCTGCCGGAAATTATCGAATACGACGACCATCCCTGGTTCATCGGTGTCCAATTTCATCCTGAATTGAAGTCGCGCCCGTTCGCGCCGCATCCGCTGTTCTCGTCGTTTATCGGCGCGGCGGTGGAGCAGAGCCGGCTGGTGTAGCAGGCGTCATTTGCTGATAATTGCCAAGTCGTTCTGAATCTCCACCGAAATCAGCAGTCAGGAGCCCCAAATCATGATCTACGAACAACGCATCTATAGTTGCGTGCCCGGCAAGCTGCCGGCGCTGCTCAGTCGCTTCGAGAACCACACGCTGAAAATCTGGGAGAAACACGGCATCAAACAAGCGGGCTTCTGGACCGTGCTGATCGGCGACGGCAATCACGATTTACATTACTTACTGGCGTGGGACTCGCTCGCCGATCGTGAGAAAAAATGGAATACCTTTCAGGCCGATCCGGCGTGGCACAAAGTGCGCGACGACAGCGAAAAGAACGGACCGCTGATTGCCAATATAAAAAGCGCGTTCCTGCGGCCGACGGCGTTTTCGGCGGTTCAGTGAAGCGGGCGCGGCGGTTGCCGCCGCAATGGCCCGGGACGCGGCACCGGTGTGCGCGCCGGTCGCCGGTTGACCCGGCCGGTTACCCGCTTCATGGTCGCCCCGCAAGGGCGCCAATGACCGCAAAACCAAACACCACCGTCGCCGTTGGCGAGGTCAAATTCGGCAATGCGCTACCTTTGGCCTTGATTGCCGGGCCATGCGCGCTGGAAAGCCGCACGCATGCCTTCGACATGGCGTCGGCGTTGAAAGAGATCGCCGCCAAGCTCGGCATCGGCTTCGTTTACAAAACGTCTTTCGACAAAGCCAATCGCACCAGCGCCGCGAGCGCCCGCGGTGTCGGCCTCGACAAAGCGCTGTCCATTTTTGCCGAATTGCGCGCCAAGCTTGGCATTGCGGTTCTCACCGATGTGCACGAACCTGACCAGTGTGCCGTCGTCGCCGGCGCCGTCGATGTTTTACAGATTCCCGCGTTCCTGTGCCGCCAGACAGATCTTTTGGTTGCTGCGGCGCGAACGGGGCGTGCGATCAATGTCAAGAAAGGACAATTCCTCGCGCCTTGGGACATGAGCAATGTGGTCGCCAAGATCACTGCGGCCGGCAACGCCGATGTGCTTGTCACCGAGCGCGGCGTGTCGTTCGGCTATAACACGCTCGTCTCCGATATGCGGGCGCTGCCGATTCTGGCGAAAATCGGCGCGCCGGTGATCTTCGATGCGACCCATTCAGTGCAGCAGCCGGGCGGGCAGGGTGCCTCGTCCGGCGGCGAGCGCGCCTATGTGCCGGTGTTGGCGCGCGCGGCGGTCGCCGTCGGCGTCGCTGGGCTTTTTATCGAAACCCATCAGGATCCGGACCATGCGCCGTCGGACGGACCGAATATGATTCCGATTAAGGATTTGGCGCCGCTGCTGATGCGATTGATCGAATACGACGCCCTGGCAAAAAGAGCTTAGCGCAATTCGCATTCACGAGCGTGACTTTTCGTCCGCGCTTTCGGCGATAGCAGATGGGAAATCGGCTTCGATCGCCGGCATCTCTGCTTCCGCGGAATAGCCTTCTACAAGCCGCAGCGCCATGCGCAATCGACCGCCCGCTTCATCGAGCAGCGCGGCCGCTTTTTCGGCGGTGCAGCCGTGCAGGATGAGCATCGCCGTTTTGACATTGCCGTTCGCGGCGCGCAGCGCGTCGCGGACGTCTTCGCTATTGCGGCCGCTGAGCCGGCGCAAAATATTCTCGCTGCGGCCGATAAGCTTTGCGTTGATTGCCTGCATATCGACCATCAGGCCTTTGTGCACGCGGCCGAGCCTGATCATGACGAGCGTCGAGAGCAGGTTGAGCGCCACGCGCTGCGCGGTGCCGGCCTTCATGCGTGTCGATCCGGCGATGGGTTCTGGCCCGGTATCGAGCCAGATGGGACAGTCAGCATCGGCGAGAAGCGGCGTCGATCGGTTATTGGCGATCCCGATGGCGAGCGCTCCGGACCGCTTGCCCTCGCGCAGGCAGGCAAGCGTAAACGGCGTCGTGCCGCTCGCGGCAACGGCGATGAGGGTGTCGGCTGGGCCGACCGCATGCTGACGGATCAATCGCGCGGCTTGATCGATTTCGTCTTCGGCGCCCTCGGCCGAGCGCAACAGCGCGTCCTTGCCTCCGGCCATCAGAAGCAGCAAGCGGTCCTGCGGCCAGTTGAAGGTCGGAATCAGTTCGGCACCGTCTTGCACCGCGAGCCGGCCGGACGTTCCAGCCCCGGCATAAATGATCCGGCCGTCGCCGGCGAGGCGCGCCTGCATGGCCGCCGCTGCCTGTTCAATCGCGGGTAGCGCCGGACGGACCGCCGCAACGGCCGTCATCTGGCTTTCGATCAGCGCATCGAGAATATCGCCGGGTTCCCAGAGGTCGATATCCGAATAACGCGGGCTGGCGCGCTCAGTCTCCAAGGTATCTCACTCCCCAGGTATCTCACTCCCCGGCATCTCACAGTCGCGTCATAGCCAATGAGGGATGATGGCATGGCCCTACAATCAAAGCATATTGCCCCTATTTTGTTCTTACAATCACGAGGCGATTCCCCGGTTTCGGGAGCCGAACATTGGAGCAGGCGGTTTTACTCTTGGGCATTGACGGGGGCGGCACCCGCTGTCGGGCGCGGCTATCGACGTATGCCGGCGAGCCGCTCGGTGAGGCGGTGACCGGGCCCGCGAACCTGCGTCTTGGGGTCGAGGTCAGTTTTTCGTCGGTGGTCGAGGCCGCCCGGCAATGCCTCGATGACGCCGGTCTGCCGGACCAAAACATCGCACGTATTGTCGCATGCCTTGCATTGGCGGGGGCCAGCGAGCCGGCCTATCTCACCGCAGCGCGAAAACATCGGCACCCGTTCCGCAAGGTGATTGTGACGACCGACGCCCATGCCGCATGCGTGGGCGCCCATGGTGAGAGGGATGGCGGCGTTATTGTCGCAGGGACCGGGACGGTGGCTTGGGCAGTCATCAAGGGCAAGACCTATCGCGTCGGCGGTTGGGGCTTGCCCATTTCCGATGAAGGGAGCGGCGCCTGGATCGGAAGCGAAGCGCTGCGGCGGGTGTTGTGGGCCCATGACGGCCGCGTCGCGTGGACGCCCCTGTTACGCACGTTGTTCGCCGATTTTGCCGAAGATCCGCATGCGATCGTGAGCTGGACCGCGACCGCGTCGCCACGCGACTTCGGCTCGTTCGCGCCATGCATTGTCGATTACGCCGGTCGGGGCGATGCGGCTGCGATCGAATTGTTGAAGATGGCGGCCGCGCACATCGATCGCTTGGCGGCGCGGCTCGTCGCGCTCGGCGCGCCTCGCGTGGCGCTCGTCGGCGGCTTTGCCGCTGCGACCCGGCCTTGGCTTGCGGAGAAGACCAGAAATCATCTCGTCGAGCCTGCCGGTGATGCCGTGCAAGGCGCCTTGACGCTTGCCCGCTCGGCAGCCGAAGCGCTGCAACCTGCGGCGTGATCTCCAAGGCCCGTAAGGAACACCAAGCAATGACGCAACGCGCCGCCGGCATGGAAAACGATCTGCAAGAGGTCGCGGCAGCGGTCGAGCGCCAGATGCAGAGTCTTGCCGCGCCGCTGTCACGGTTGATGGCAGAGCTTGATCGCCACGGACCCGAAGTGGTCGTGACATGCGCAAGAGGCAGTTCAGCGCATGCAGCGACATTCGCCAAGCACTTGATCGAACTCCATCTCGGCGTGCCGGTCGCGGCGGCGGCGCCCAACATCGCCACCGTCTATCGGCGGGCTCTGAAGCTGAAGGATCAACTGTTTTTGACGATCTCGCAGTCCGGCCGCAGCGACGATCTGATCGAAACGACCGCAATGGCGCGGGCCTCCGGTGCGATCACACTGGCCGTCGTCAACGATGCGTCCAGTCCTTTGGCGCAGGCCGCGCAATTTGTTCTTCCGCTCGCCGCCGGTCCGGAGCGGAGCGTGGCCGCGACCAAGAGCTTCGTGACTTCGCTTGCCGCACTCCTTCAATTGACGGCGGCTTGGACCGGCGACGACGCTATGCGTTCGGCTTGCGCGCGCTTGCCGGCCCGGTTGGCGCAAGCCAACGAACTTCACTGGGACGAAGCGCTTGCTGATTTCGCCGACGCCGACAGTCTCGTGACGATCGGCCGCGGCCCCACGCTGGCGATCGCCCGCGAGGCGGCGCTCAAGCTAAAAGAGACCTGCGAGCTTCACGCCGAGGCTTTCAGCGCGGCTGAGTTCCGGCACGGACCGATCGCGCTGGTATCGAGCGCCTATCCCATACTTGCGTTCAATCCTTCGGATGAAGCAGCAACGAGCGTCGCGGATCTTGTTGCGGACTTGCGTCAAAAGGGCGCCCGCGCGCTGGTTGCCGAACCGGGTCCTCCACAGAGCGGTCGGCTGGCGGCCTTGGCGTCCGACAATCCGGACGCCGATGCGATCTGCATGATTCAGAGCTTCTATGCATTCCTTGTCAAACTCGCGGCGCGTCGGGGCACCGACGCCGATCAGCCGCGCCATCTGCAAAAAGTGACGCGCACGCGATGAGCGCAAAGCGAAAGGGGCATTCGCACGCGGTCGCCGCGGCGCGCTTGTTTGACGGCGTCAGCCTGCATCAGGATGCGGCCGCAATAGTCGAGGGCGGCTGCGTTGTCGAAATCGCGCATCGCGCGGAGATTCCTTCCGGCATTCAGGTGCGCGAGCTGCCTGACGGCCTTTGGCTCGCGCCGGGCTTCATCGATGTCCAGGTCAATGGCGGCGGCGACGTTCTGTTCAACGACTCCCCGACGCCGCAGACTATTCGCCAAATCGTTGCGGCGCATCGGCGTTTCGGCACGACATCGTTGCTGCCGACACTGATCAGCGACAGCCCGGCCAAAATGAAGTCCGCCTTGGCGGCGGTGGATGCCCTTTGCGGCGTCGAGCCGGGCGTCCTTGGGATTCATCTCGAAGGCCCTTTTCTCTCGCCCGAGAAACCAGGCGTCCACGATCCTCGTGCCATACGGAAGCCGACGGAAAATGACCTCGCGATCATCGCCGCGCCGCGCTCGGGCGTGACGCTTGTCACTTTGGCTCCCGAGGAGGTGCCACGCGGGTTTGTCGACAGTCTCGCGAAGGCCGGTGTGCGCGTCGCACTCGGCCACTCGATGGCGACCTACGCGCAAACCCGTGAGGCGATGGCTGCAGGCCTGACCGGCTTCACCCATCTCTTCAACGCCATGCGACCTTTGGAGTCGCGCGAGCCGGGACCGATCGCGGCCGCGTTGGAATCACCCGACGCTTGGTACGGCCTGATTGTCGATGGGATCCACGTCGCGCCGGCGACGCTGCGGCTCGCGCTACGCGGCGCCGGTCATCCCATTCTGGTGACCGACGCTATGCCTCCCGTTGGCGGCAGGCGTCCCACCTTTACGCTCAACGGCGAAACCATCACGGCGCGCGGTGGCCGTTGCGCGCGCGAAGACGGCAGGCTTGCCGGGGCCTGTATCGACATGGCGACCGCGGTTCGCAATTGCGTGCGATTGTTGAACCTATCGCTGATCGATGCGCTGCCGTTCGCCTCGCACCACCCTGCGGAATTCCTCGGGCTTGGCGACCGGCTCGGCCGGCTCGCGCCGGGAATGCGCGCCGACATGGTCGCAATCGATCCCAAATCAATCGAGGTGCGTCACAGCTGGGTGGCGGGCGAGATGGAATAATTTCTACCGCCGCAGCGCGCAATCGTTCACGCCGCCATGTTTTGCACTAAGCCCTGCACCAGAGGAATCACCTTGCGTCCGTAAAGCTCGATGCAGCGCATGATCTTTTCATGGGAAAGCGGGCCGGCGCTGTATTTCATGTGGAAGCGGGAGGCGCCGAGCGCTTTCACCGTCGTGGCAATACGGCGGGCGACAGTCTCGGGCGAACCGACATAAAGCGAACCGCGTTCGATTTCGGAATCGAATTCCGCCCGCGTCATCGCCGGCCAGCCGCGCTCGGCGCCGATGCGGTCGCGCATCTTCTTGTAGTCCGGCCATAACTCTTCGCGCGCTCTATCGTCGGTTTCGGCGACATAGCCGTGCGAGTGCACGCCGATCTTCCGAGCGGGCCTGCCATATTGCGCGAAGGCGCGATGATAAAGGTCGACATAAGGCCGGAAACGGTTGGGATCGCCGCCGATGATCGCCAGCATGAGCGGCAGGTCATAGTGCGCCGCGCGAACGACGGATTGCGGGCTGCCGCCAACCCCGATCCAGGTTTTGAGCGTACCGTTTTCGACCGGCGGAAAGATGCGCTGATTCGCGAGCGGGGAGCGTGTTTGGCCCTTCCAGGTGACGGCATCGTTCTTAATGATCGCCGCAAACAGATCGAGCTTCTCGTCAAACAGCGCCTCGTAATCGGCGAGATCGTAACCGAACAGCGGAAAGGACTCGGTGAAAGAGCCACGGCCGAGGATCACTTCTGCGCGGCCGCTGGAGATCGCATCGAGCGTCGAAAATCGCTGAAAAACCCGGATCGGATCGTCCGACGAGAGCACGGTGACCGCGGAGGCGAGGAGAATGCGTTTGGTGCGGGTGGCGATCGCCGCAAGGACTACGTCTGGCGAGGATATGGCGAAATCCGCCCGGTGATGTTCGCCGAGCCCTATGGCTTCCACGCCAACCTCGTCCGCCAGCGCCGCCTCCTCGACGACGTTGCGAATGACTTGCGCCTGCGGCAGCGATTGGCCGTCCGAGCGGGCGGTAACGTCGCCAAAAGTGTCCAGTCCAAGCTCGATTTTCTGCGCCATCGTCTCTGCTTTTCGTGTATTGGCTAGGCCGCGCTCCGGCGGCGCATGCGACTTGATTACCATGCCGGGTCGCGGTGAAATCGGCTATTTTCACAACCTAGCCAAGTGAAATTCGGCAACCAAAGCGCCGCACGGCAAACGGCGTGGATCTAAAGTGGGGGAGGGGTCATGAGACGGACAACCGCAATCTCGGCCGCTGTCGGCGTGCTGCTCGTAGGGCCTGCGATGGCCCAGGATAAAACTATCAAGATCGGCTTCATCTCGACCTTCAGCGGCCCAGCGGCCGCGATCGGCAACGATATGAAGAACTCGTTCGAGCTCGGGCTCGACCATCACGGACGCAAGCTTGGCGGGTTACCCGTCGAGGTGATTTACGCCGATGACCAGATCAAACCCGAAGTCGGGGTTCAGAAGACGCAGGAGTTCATCGAGTCCGACCATGTGGACTTCGTCGTCGGCTATATCTGGTCGAACGTGCTGCTTGCCTCCCTTAAGCCCTTGGTCGATTCCAAGACCATGACAGTCGTCACGAATGCCGGGGCATCGCAGTTTGCCGGCGAATTGTGTTCCCCCTATGCGTTCTCGACCTCCTGGCAAAACGATCAAACACCGGCGGCGGTCGGCCAATACATGAACCAAAAAGGGGTCAAGTCCGCCTTTTTGATCGGTCCCAACTACGTTGCCGGCAAGGATATGCTCGCCGGGGTGCAAACGAGCTTCAAGGGTCAGATTGTCGGACAGGAGCTGACACGCTGGCCCGATCAGCTCGACTTCTCGGCCGAACTGTCGAAGGCGCGGGCCGCGAAGCCCGACGCGATATTCGCCTTCTATCCCGGCGGCGCCGGTGTCCAGTTCGTCACGCAATATGCCCAAGCCGGACTTGAAGGCCAGATCCCGCTCTACACCGCGTTCACCATCGACGATTTGTCGCTGCCGCGGTTGAAGGATCTCGCGATCGGCGTGCCGGGCGCTCAGGAGTGGGTCGCCGATCTGCCGAACGAGGCGAACAAAAAATTCGTTGCCGACTACAAGACGAAATACAACGCCACGCCGTCGTTCTACGGCGCACAAACCTATGACGCGGTCGGCCTGATCGATTCGGCGGTGACGGCGGTCAAAGGCGATCTCAGCAACAAAGAGGGCATGCGCAAGGAAATGGAAAAGGCCGATTTCCAGTCGGTACGCGGCAACTTCAGGTTCGGCAACAATCACATCCCGATCCAGAATTTCTATCTGCAGGACGCCGTGAAAAATTCCGACGGCAGCTATTCGCTGCGTACCGTCGCGACCATCGTCAAAGACGATCAGGACCGCTTCCACGACAAATGTCCGATGAAGTGATCGCCCGGTTGTCGCGCTTCGAGACGCCCCCCGGATAAGAAGGGGGCGCGCCTTTTGGTGACCGGACACAATGCTCTATTTCATCGAGCAATGCCTGAACGGAATTCAGCTCGGCATGCTGCTGTTCATGCTGGCGGCCGGCCTGACGCTGATTTTCGGGATTATGGATCTCGTGAATCTGGCGCACGGCTCGCTCTATATGCTCGGCGCCTATTTCGCCGCCACCTTCGCGGAGTGGACCGATAGTTTCGTGCTCGGCGCCGTGCTTGCGCTTGCTGCGACGGCTATCGTCGGCATGGCCCTCGAAGTGATCGCGATACGGCGACTATATGGCCGCAGCCACCTCGATCACGTGCTCGGCACGTTCGGATTGTTGTTGTTCTTCAACGAGCTTGTCCGGCTGATCTGGGGACCGGCGGGACTGACCCTGTCGCTGCCGAGCGAGATGCTCAATGCGGTGCAAATCCTGCCCGGCCTCTATTATCCGCTCTATCGACTTGTCATCATCGCGGTCACGCTCGTCGTCGCGTTGCTCCTCTATTTCGTCATCATGCGCACGCGGCTCGGCATGCTGACCCGCGCCGGTGCGTCCAATCGGGAGATGGTCGGCGCGCTCGGGGTCAACATCAAGCTTCTCTATACGCTTGTATTCGGTCTCGGCGCCGCGCTTGCGGGTTTTGCCGGGCTCATGCAAGCGCCGATCCTCACAGTGCAGATCGGCATGGGCGAGAACATTCTCATCGCCGCGTTCGTCGTGGTGACTATTGGTGGAATTGGCTCGATCCGCGGCGCATTCGTGGCTTCGCTGCTCGTGGGACTGGCCGACACGATCGGCCGGACCTTCGTGCCCGATCTCCTGCACGCTTTTCTCAGCGAAAGCGCGTCTTCGAGCCTCGGCCGGGCCCTCTCGTCGATGATGATCTACGTCGTGATGGCGCTTGTCCTGATCGTGCGTCCCGAGGGGCTCTTTCCGGCCACGAGCAAATGAGCTCGCTGCCCGAGATTTACCCGGCGAAGACCCGCTCCGCAGGAGTCGTTCGTCCTCGCTTTGCAATCAATGCCGCTTTGGTTCTCATTCTCGCGCTGATACCGATCTATGCGGCAGTAACCGGCGATACCTTTGCGCTTACGCTCTTCACACGCGTGGTCATTCTGGCGATGGCAGCGTTGAGCCTCAATCTGATCATGGGGTTCGGCGGCATGGTCAGCTTCGGCCACGCCGCGTATCTCGGGATCGGCGGTTACGCAGTCGGTATCCTTGCCAAGGAAGGCATCGCGTCAGGCTTCGTGCAATGGCCGGTGGCGATCGCGGCCTCCGCGTTCTACGCGCTTGTCGTAGGCGCACTCAGTCTGCGCACACGCGGCGTCTATTTCATCATGATCACGCTCGCCTTTGCCCAGATGATCTATTACGTTGCCATCGGGCTTGATCGCTATGGCGGCGATGACGGTCTCACCATTTATCATCGCAGCACATTTGGCGGTCTCGTCGACCTCAACAACAAGGCGTTGTTCTACTACCTTTGTCTCGCTCTGCTGTTGGCGAGCATTTACCTGATTTGGCGCATCGTCAATTCGCGTTTCGGCATGGTGATCCAAGGCGCGCGATCGAACGAACGGCGCATGCGCGCCATTGGCTTTCCGACATTCCGCTACAGGCTCGTCTGTTTCGTCATCGCGGGGGCGATGTGTGGGCTCGCTGGCGCTCTCCTCGCCAACCATACTAATTTCATCAGCCCGGCCATGATGCACTGGACGCGATCGGGCGATCTGATCGTGATGGCGGTCCTCGGCGGGATGCAGGCGATGTTCGGCCCGCTAATCGGCGCCGTAACGTATTTGTTGCTCGAGGAAGGGCTCTCCCGCGTGACCGAGTTTCCGAACCTGATCCTAGGCCCGGTGCTGCTATTGGTTGCGATTGCGTTCCACGGCGGCATCGACGGTTTGATCGCGGGAGTGCGCCGTGGCTAGGGCATTGCTTGAGATCGAAGGCTTGACCAAGCGCTTCGGCGGCGTTGTCGCCGCCGATGGAATTTCGCTAGCGATTTGGCCGGGAGAATTGCACGCGATCATCGGGCCGAACGGCGCCGGCAAGTCGACGCTGATCGGTCAATTGAGCGGCGAAATCGTTCCGGATAGCGGTCACATTCGCTTTGACGATCGCGACATCACGACATTGCCGGTTTATCGGCGCAGCCAGCTTGGTCTCGCGCGGTCTTTTCAGGTCACGACCTTGTTTTCCGATTTTACCGCGATCGACAATGTCGCTCTTTCCGTGCAGGCGCATGCCGGTCACTCGTTCCGCTTCTGGCGCGACTCGCGGCGCGAGACCGATTTGCGCGAGCCCGCGCGGACGGCGCTGGGTTGCGTCGGGCTCGGCGAACGCGCCGAAACGCTGGTCGCGGATTTGAGTCACGGCGAGCGTCGCCAGCTCGAAATTGCCATGGCGCTCGCGGCGCATCCGCGCATGCTGCTGCTCGACGAACCGATGGCCGGCATGGGACTCGATGACTCCGTGCGTCTCGTCGAAATCCTGCGCTCGCTCAAGGGCGATATCACCGTGATGCTGATCGAACACGACATCGACGCGGTGTTTGCTTTGGCGGATCGCATCAGCGTTCTGGTCTATGGCCGGATCATCGCTTCCGGCGATCCATCAGCGATACGAGCCGATGTCGCGGTGCGCGAAGCTTATCTCGGCGAGGGGCCCGCCCATGGCTGACGCTTCGCTTCTTGAACTGCGCGATATCGAGACGAGTTACGGACTAAGCCGCGTGCTGTTCGGCCTATCGCTGACGATTGCGCGCGGCGAAATGGTCTCACTGTTGGGTCGAAACGGCATGGGGAAAACCACGACGGTGAGATCAATCATGGGGCTGACGCCGGCCGCCGCCGGCTCGATCCGTTTCGCTGGGGAGGAAATCCGTGGGCTGCCCGCTTACCGCATCGCCATACGGGGCATCGGCTTGGTGCCCGAGGGGCGACAGGTCTTTCCAAATCTGACAACGCGAGAGAATCTCGTTGCCACGGCGGCGAACCGCGCCCGTGCCGCCGAGCCTTGGACGCTCGAGCGAGTGCTGGCGCTGTTTCCACGCCTGGCCGAGCGCGCGAGCAACATGGCAATCCTGCTTTCAGGCGGCGAGCAGCAAATGCTCGCGATCGGCCGCGCGTTGATGACCAATCCACGGCTGCTCATTCTCGACGAAGCGACCGAGGGCTTGGCGCCTCGCGTTCGCGATGAAATCTGGCGCTCGTTGGAGCAGCTGCGCGCCGGCGGCCAGTCGATCCTCGTGATCGACAAGAATGTGCGGGCGCTGACCCGCATCGCGGACAGGCATTACATCATCGAGCGCGGGCGTGTGGTGTGGTCCGGAAACTCGGCGGACTTGGCGCGCGCGTCCGATATTCAGCACCGTTATCTCGGCATTTGAGGCGCCGCGCGACCTTGTCGCCCATGTGTCGGTCCCATCGTGTGAGACTGTCGCGCATGGGCCGCTCTGAATCTTGCGAGACTATCGTGCAGCGGCCTAGCTTGATAGCTTCGGTGTCGAATGCTGTCGAGTATGTTTGCGAGACTGTATGAATCCGCGAAGGATCTGAGCATGGCCACGATGACTACCGCGGAAGATAAACGGCGTCCGTCGATATCGTTTGCGGTCGGTTCACGATTGACGACCGCGGCGTGGAACGTATTCGCAGTCGCCGTCGCGCTTGCGCTGTGGCAGACGGCCGCAGTGCTGATCCGCTCGCCGTTCTTTCCCGGTCCAATCAAAGTCGCCGAAGCCTTTGTCCATCTTGCCGAGCGCGGCGACGTATCGGGCGTTTCATTATGGGCCCACGCCTGGGCAAGTATCGAACGCGTACTGGTCGGGTTCGGTCTCGGCGTCCTGGGCGGCGTTCCGCTCGGGCTCTTGATGGGGCTTTATCCAAGCATCTACGCACGAACCCGCGCCGTGCTGGAGCCGTTCCGGTTTATTCCGCCGATCGCATGGATTCCCTTGGCGATCATTTTCTTCTCAGGACTGACGCGATTTGCGTTTTTGATCTTCCTCGGCGCCTTCTTTCCGATATTCACCTCCACGCTCGTCGGGGTTGCCCGCGTCGAGCCGATCCACCGCAAGGTCGGGCTTGTTCACGGCGCCAGCAAGCGCTGGATTCTTTCTCACGTTGTGGTGCCGACCGTGCTGCCCGATATACTCGCCGGCATGCGGGTTGGCCTCGGTGCGGCTTGGTTGACGATCGTCGCCGCGGAATTGGCCGGCGGAATTTCGACGGGACTTGGCAGGATGATGACGAACTATGCAGAATTGGTCCAAGTCCCCGAGGTCATCGTCGGCATGCTTCTCATCGGCTTCATCGGTTTTTTGATGAACGAAGTTCTGCTGCTGATCGAGAAATATCTGTTCCGCTGGCGCTGGCAGGTTTCATTGTAAGACCAATCGCTATGCCGCAAATCTCCGCACATCAACGTCCAAAAGTGGAGGTCAACGCATCGCACCGCTACGGCAATTTGCTCGTGCATGATCGCCTTTCATTCGCGGTCGCCCAAAACGAGTTCGTCTGTATCTGCGGGCCTTCCGGGTGCGGCAAGACAACGCTGCTCGATTGTCTGGCCGGCATACTAAAGCCGACGCTCGGCTCGGTTCTGATCGACGGTGCGGCAGCGGATCCAAAGCGGCACAGCATCTCGTTTGTTTTTCAGGAGCCATCGACATTTCCGTGGCTGACTGTTTTCGACAACGTCGCGACGGGCTTGCGCATCAAAGGTGCACCCGCGGCGGACGCGACGCCCAAAGTCAGCGAAATCATCGACATTGTCGGGCTGACGGGCTTTGAGGCGTATTACCCGCATCAAATCTCCGGCGGAATGAAGCAACGTGTCGCTATTGCGCGGGCTTTCGCCACTGACGCCGATCTTATTTTGATGGACGAGCCGTTTGTCAGCCTCGATCAGCCGACCCGCGAGCGGATGCAACGCGAAGTCCTCGACATTTGGCGCCGACGGGTGCGAACCGTCATATTCGTTACCCACAATATCGAGGAGGCGGTATTCTTAGGTGACCGTATCCTGATTTTGTCCGAAAAGCCCGCTCATATCGTGGCCGATCTGCCCGTGTCGTTGGAGCACCCGCGCGATCCGCTCTCAAGCGAGTTCATGCGACTGCGCTCCGAATGCGTGCGCTGGCTGCGCCCGTCCAGTTCCGCCGCGCACACCGCCGGCGATGCCGAACAAACAGCCGACATGGGGCGGAAAATTCTCGTCGATCCGCAAGTCTAGCCAGGAGGGGAGGAGAGTCGCATGCTATTAAGGGACAATTTGCTCGGCCGAGTTGCCGCTGCGGTGGCCGTGATATTTGGCGCGCTTTCGGGTCTCGGCGGCATGGTCGCGACGCCGGTCGCCGCGCAAGATCTCGCGACGATACGCTTGGGCGACCAGACCGGTTCGGAGGTCGACTATGCCGCCATCTGGGTCGCCGACGTGAACGGTTACTTCAAGGATGAGGGCATCCAGATCGAACGCAAGACCTATGCGAACGGGCCGGCGACCTTGCTCGACATCAACAATCTCGACGCGACGACCGCGGCCATCGTTCCGTACATGCTGTTCGCGGCGCGCGGCGGTGAAATGACGATGGTGATGTCGACCACGAAGGGCAACGCGCCGATCGTCGGTAAGAAAGAATATACGTCGGTGAAAGAACTCGCCGGGAAAAATGTAGGCACGCCAGGCATCGGGACCATCCACGACGCGGTGCTCGGCTACATCGAGGAAACGCAAGGTTTCAAGGTCCATCACGTACCTGCGAAGATCAGCGATGTCGCGGTGATGATTGAGAAGGGCGAGGTCGAGGCGTTTATCGGCTGGGAGCCGGCGTCCGCGGCGGCGATCGCCCAAGCGCCGGAACTCCTCCACTACATTCAGCGGCTGCCGCCGATTGCCGACGCGGAAAGCCTCGAGCTCGCGTTCCGGCCCGGTTATATCAAGGAACACGCTGATAACGTCGTGAAGTTCATTCGCGCGACGCTCAAAGGGATCGCCTGGATCAAGACAAACGGCCCGGAGAAAACGGCGGAACTGCTTTCCAAGAAAATGAACGATCCGGGCTCCTATCAGGTCAATCTCGACGCCTTGCAGTCCGTCGATCTGACCAAGCCGCAAATCGACATGCCCTCGACCAGGGTGTGGCTCGCCGCCATCGCCAAGCAAGGAAAGATCCCCGAGGACCTGGTCAAGGACGTCGACGGCTGGGTGGGAAAATACGTGGACTACTCGTTCCTTGAGAAGGCCCAGGCGTCATTGAAGAACTGACGCGGCGCCTGCCGGGTCGTCACGAAGGGTTGATTTTACTGAAATGCACACGGGTGATCTTGCGCGCGCTCAGTTCGCGGATCAAGCGCACCAGCGGCTGCTCGAAGGAATAATGCGTCTGCATCGGGCCAGCGGCGAGCATGTCATCGACCTGATTGCCGGCAAACATCGATCGAAGCGCGCGCTCGTCGTCGCTCGCAAGCGGATATCTCTTGCGCAGCCGCGCCAATGCAGGCGGCAGCGGCGTGGGGGCAAGCGCGATGTGGGCGGAGCCGTTCGCAACGATGGCGTCGAGTACGTTGGGATCGATCGGCGCCAATAGCTTGCCGTAGTAGCCGAGCGCGTATTTCTTCACTTCGTCCGGGACATGGCGGTATCTCTCGCCATGAACCACGTTGAGCACTGCCTGGGTGCCGACGAATTGCGAAAACGGCGTGATCATGATGGGATAGCCGAGTTCCTCGCGAACTCGCGCGCACTCTTCCAGCAGTTCCTGGAATTTGTGCGAGAGCCCGACCTCGGCCAATTGAACGCGAAAATTGCTCATCATGCCGCCGGGGATCTGATGCTGATAGTGGAAGGCGTCATATTCGAGCACTTGCCCGAGGGGTTTATCTTCTTGCGCGGCGACGCGGCGAAAATGCTCGCTGACTTTTTCGACGGCGTCGTCGTCGATGTCCAGGTGAAATCCCAGCTCGCGCAGATTTTTGGTCATCGACTGCAATGACGGCTGCGCCGCTCCGTTGGCTAGCGGCGCGATCGAAGTGTGGATGCAATCCGCTCCGGCTTTGATCCCGTCGAGGTAGACAAGCGGCGCCACGCCGGTCAGGCAATGGCTGTGAAGCTCGAGCGGAATATTGCCGACGGCCGCACGTAATGCCGGTACAAGCGTGCGGATACGGTCGACGGTCAACAGGCCGCCCGCATCCTTGATCCAAATCGCATCGACCTTGCCGCGTTCGACGAGGTCTTTAGCGGTTTTGACATAAAGCGCGTCGGTGTGAACCGGCGACAAGCTATACGATAGCGCGCCTATGGTGCGCACGCCCAGGCGGCGCGCGACATCGAGCGCAGTGAGCATATTGTCGACGTCGTTGAGCCCGTCGAACGAGCCGATTTCGCGAATGCCGTTGGCGACGAGCCGTTCCACCCACAAGGCGACGATATCGTCCGGCACGAAATCGAACGACACCAGGTTTTTTGAGCGTAGAAACGAGCTCAACGGCGTCCGTCTGATACGCTCGCGCAGAAGGCGCACGCGTTGCCACGGATCCTCCTTGAGAAAACGAACGCACACGTCGAACTGAATTGCCGCGATTGCTTCGATTCTCTGGAAGCCGATCCGGTCCATGATTTCGGCGACCGGCAGCATGTGCGCTGTGGTCATTCGCGTCGCCCAGAGACATTGGTGGGCGTCGCGGAACGTTTGATCGACGACCGTGATCTTGCCGCCGCCGGTGGATGTCGGCGGCTTGCCCAGCGAGGCGGGAAGCTCGGCGCGCAACATTCACCCGGTTGTTGCGAGAACGATCAGCAATTGATCGAATTCCACGAGCTTGCCGTTTTGCGCAAAGATGTGCTTCACCACGCCCTCGACGCCGGCCTTGATCGCGGTGCGATGCGCCGCGGTTTTGATGATACAGATCGTATCGTCCGCCTGGACGCGTTGTCCGAGTTCGACGAACGGCGCTTCGTCCGCCTTAGGCGAGCGGCAGAAAGTGCCGGGGAGCGGTGCGCGCACCGTCGCGTCTTTGGGGTCAGAAGCTTGTTTCGTCCCGGCGGGCGGCAATGGCGCGGCCGTCGGTGCTGGCGAAGCTGACGGCGCTGGCGCACCGCGCTGGAAATGAAAATGAAAACCGTCATGGACAAAGTCGATCTCGTTGAGATGCGGCGCGCCATCGACGATTTCCAGGATTTTGCTGACGTCGCCGTGGGTAAGTTCCCGTGTCATGTGCAGGATCGCGGTGTGCCACGCGCCGGCGCGGACTTAAGACAAGCCGGCCATGCCCAGGCAAACGCTATCGGCGCGCTTACCGTTGTCAAGCTTTCAAGCCGCGTCGGATGGGCCTCAAAAACGCGTAAAGTGACATCGCAGCCTGCGATGCAGGGTGTGATTGTGCGGCGGACTTAAGCTATCGCCTACTCTGCCGCCAGCTTCGCGAGCTGTTGCGAGGCGGCAGTCGAGCCGAGATCGACCGCGCGCTGGTACCATTCGCGGGCCTTGGCAATATCGGGCGTCGCACCAATCGCGCCGAGGCGCGCAAGCACGACAGGATCGAATGTCGTGGCAAGCGCCAGCGCGGCGTCGGCACTGCCGCCGTCGGCGGCGCGCCGTAGAAGAAGCCGCGCCGAAGCGAAGTCGCCGTTTCTGAGGAAGTCATTACCCCGCTCGATGAGAATGGCGATCTCGGCGTCGTCGAGGCGCAGCGCGGCGTGTTCGTCTTGCTGTGGGGACGGCGTCAACTGGAGCGGCGCTGCTTGCTGAGGAGCCGGCGCCGGTTGTGGGGGATCGGCCGCGACTGCCGGCTGGGGAGGCTCGGGATTAGCCGGCGCCGCTGCGACTTGCGGGGTCGTCGGCGCGCCAGCCGTCGTTTCCGCCGGTTGTTGCGCAGGTGCCGCCGGGGGCTCGACGAGGGCGAGCTTGACCTGGTTGGTTGATTTTGGGGCAGCGGGTAGGGTGGCGGACGACGTCGATGCCTCGGGCCGCGCCATTTGGGGAGCCTTTTTCCAAGCGGGAAGGCTCACAAGTCCCCATGCCAAGGCTGCGGCAAGCCCGGTAACGGCGCAGAGCCGGCCGAGAATTGGCCACACGACGGAGCCGTCCTCGGACGAGGGTTCCGGAATAAGATCGGGATTGAGCGCAAGCCGCCTTTGCAGGTCGAGCATGGCGCGATCGCCACTGAACTCGGGCCTTATTCTGATTCTGGCGACCTTCCTTCCGCGCGCATGCGGGGTGTTGATCGGCGCAAGCGAGCGTTCGGCGGTCGTGCGTTCTCGAATCCATCGCGGCGCATATCGCAGCGCTGGATCTACGCCTTCGGAAACGTCTATCGGAGAACTCATGATCGCCTCCCGTGCTTTCAAGCTCCGACTCAAAAAGAAACTTTCAGCTCCCTCAATCGCTAGCGCTGCCGCGATTGCCAATTGACGAACTCTTGGAAGAGCTGGTCGCGTGCGGCCGGATCTTGCGGCGCCCCGCCAACATTGTGCGGACGTTCCGTAGCCAAGGGCGGTTGCGATGTGCTGCCGGCGTCCGTCATTATCGCGGATTGTTTGTCACGATTGCGTTCGAGCCAATCGGCCGCTTCCGGAAAACGTGTCCAGCCCGGAACTACGGCGGCGAGATTGGTTTCGCGCCATTTCGGATGGTGCGGCGGTTTCTGCAGTTCGGCAAGCTTTGGAAAAAACACGTCGATGAAGTTTGCGATGCGCCGATAGCGATCGGAATCCTTCGGCCAATTGTAGGCGATCAGGACAGCGCTGACGGCGATCGTATTCACGTCTTGGCCGGCGCCGACCATGCCTGGATAGTCGCTATGACTCAGCGCGGCAGGCAAATAGTCGGCTTGGAGCGGTTTGGCAAACGGCACCGGCAGGAAACGGAAGCCGTCGGCCGCTCGCAACTTGCCCATGGCGCCAGTAGGCTTGCCCGCGATCAGGATGGTGGCGGCGATCTCCCCGGTTTTCAGCTTCTCCAGCGCGTCGCTTTGGCCCATATTGACTTCTTGGGGCGCGATACTGAGCCTGCGGAAGATGTCGCGGCTCGACAGTTGGCTGCCGCTGCCGATATCGCTGAAATTGACCTTTTTGCCATTGAGGTCGGCCAGCGAATTGATGCCCGAATCCGCGCGGACGACGACGTGCATCTCTTCGTTGAACAGCTTCGTGATGTAATCGATCTTGTCGTCGATTTTGCCGATTTCGCCGTTTTCCCGGAATTCATTGAGGATGATCGATTGGGTAATCCCAAGATCGATCCCTTTGAGAAAACGCACATCGCGAATGTTCTGTCCGCCTCCCTTGCCGACGATCGGCAGAATGCGGAAGTTGTCGCCATCGTCCAGCACGTCGGACAGGTCATAGGCGATCGAAAGATAGGTGGCGTTCGGATTACCGGATACGATCGCTATCGTGTCGGCGTTGAGACGTTCGCCAAGCGCGCCGAGACTAGGCTTATCGGGAATCGGTCGCGCGCCGGCGCGCTCGTCAGGAGGGGTGAATTGTAAGGAAATCAGCGCCGTCGACAGGACCGCCGCCAATACGCCTATTACCTGTAGTAGCCGGTACGGCCGCCGCAAACCTCCCTCCATAGATACCCCCGGAGCGGCGGACCTACTCAGAACGCAACACACACAAATTTGCGTGCAGACCCGCAACGTCTAGCAACACCCGTAGCCGCGCTTGTAACGTGGACAAGTCTTATCGCACCAACTGCCCCGCGCGAACGAATACTTAACCGTCTGCAACATTTCAGGCGGCGGTATGATCAGTATTTGAATATTTTAAGGCGCAAATTGTCCCAATTCGGAGCGGAAATAGGGATTAGCCCAAAAATACTGCGGCAGACCGGTACTTTTGAGACAAAAGTACCGGCCTGGCAGCCACAAAAATGACGCAGGAGTTTACATTCCGCCGAGGCGCGGTCTGTTTCGAGCGCCTCGATCGCGGGTTACTTCAACGCGTTCGACACCGTGGTGAACGTGCCGTTCAGGTTGCCGCCCAGCGCCTGCACGGTGGCAATAATCACGACGGAGATTCCCGCCGCAATCAGGCCGTACTCGATCGCCGTCGCACCCGACTGATCCTTGCAGAAACGATTGAGAAGTTGAAACATGTGTGGCTCTCCTTATGACGCGCTATGTTGCCGTCCACGCGGAAATTAGCCGAGCACATTGCAATCCCCGTAAAAGGCGATGTGACAAGTTTAACGACCCAGTCGATCGCGAACCAATCTTCCGCGCACGGCTTTCAAGTCGTAAACAAACGGGCGCAAAATTCGCCTAAGCGATGGTTTACTGTGTCCGAAGGAGGCCACGTCATAAAACGGCCCGCGCCTCGTTCAGGCCCCGGCATTTCTCGCTGCTTATCGGTTGGCGTGGGGGAGCCGCAATCAGTGGAGGGGAGGCCGCAACCTCACGGGCCGGCTCTCGGCCGCGATCCATTCCAAAATCGCAAGCTCCACGTCGTCAAACCCGGCCGGAAGATTAGGTCGATTGGCGCGTTGGAATGTCACCCGGATCGGCGAGTGCGCCACGACCGCAACGATTGTCGACAAAAGCGTTCTGGATTCGCCGAAGGCCAACACGACGCCTTACTCCCTCAACAATTGAACGCGCGATCGACGCTGATCCACGGAAGGCGGCCTGCCGCCCATGAGGCGGTGGTAGCTGGCCCTCTCGCCTGGCGAAATTCAGAGGATATCCCTACGGGATTTTCCTTAAGGGCCGGCTGACGACTTCACTGCAAAGCTCACATGCGCATGCGCAATTGATTAACGAGGGATGCGCAGCGCTGCGCCGTCACACTTGGTTCCCGGATAGGCAGAAAAGCGATCGGCCGCACCTTTACAAAGACGCGGCCGACCGACTGCAAAGGATCGAGATGTCGGGTTGTGGCCTTGCCGATCAAGCCTGGCCCTTGAGATGCTTGTTGCACTCGCTGTAGTAACCGCCGCCTCTTTGAATCCACTTCAGCCCGGCGTTTCCGTTGTTGGCTTTGTTCGCTCGATACTGATCAAGACAGGTATGCATGCGGGCCTTGCCCGCGGACTCGTTGGCGTATTTGGACGAGACCGTATTCGGGAAAACCGCATTGCCGACGTATCCCGTCGATGGCGCGGCGGAGGGGGCCGGCGCTGGGG
>JBAPZR010000308.1:0-48931 GCA_049285335.1 Xanthobacteraceae bacterium
GGGCCGGCGGCCGTGCCGGCGCCGACCGCGCAGGTCATACAGCCGGACGTCCCGCTGTCGCCGAGCGCCGCGGCGGATGCCGCCGCACAGAGGACGGGTTTCGACTCGCAGGGCAATCCCGTGGCGACCTCCGGTCCGAAACGGCCGTTCATTCTCGATCCGCTCTTGCAATAGCGGTCCATCGCAGGGTCGCGAGACGCCGCCCGCCTCAGGCGTGACGGCGGTAACGCCGTTTCCACTTTTCTGTTTCATGCTCTAGGGTCAAAACCATAACAATGGTGATCGCTTCGCGCCGTCGATCGCTTTTTTGACCCTAGACACGTGCCATGCATCACTTTGCCTATCGCGACGGCGTACTCAATGCGGAAGCGGTCAATCTTGCCACGCTGGCGGACACCGTCGGGACGCCGTTTTATTGCTATTCGACCGCGACCATCGAGCGGCACTACAAGGTTTTCACTGCTGCGTTCGCCGACGTCGACGCGCTCACCTGCTTTGCGCTCAAGTCGAATTCAAACCAGGGGGTGATCGCGACGCTTGCCCGGCTCGGCGCCGGCGCGGACGTCGTGTCCGAAGGCGAACTCCTGCGCGCGCTGATGGCCGGGATTCCGCCCGAGAAGATCGTGTTCTCGGGCGTCGGCAAGACCGCGCGCGAGCTCGCGCTCGCCGTCGAACAAAAAATCTTTTCCGTCAATATCGAGTCCGAGCCCGAGCTTGAGCTTCTGGCTTCGATCGCCGCCGCCAAAGGCCGCACCGTTGATATTTCCATCCGCGTCAATCCCGACGTCGATCCGAAAACGCATGCCAAGATCTCGACAGGTAAAGCCGAGAACAAATTCGGCATTCCGATCAGCCGCGCGCGCGAAGTCTATCGCCGCGCCGCGAAGCTCAGCGGCGTGCGCGCGGTCGGCGTCGACATGCATATCGGCAGCCAGATCGTCGAGCTCGAGCCGTTCCGCGACGCGTTTTCCTTGCTGGCGGATTTCGTCGGCGCGTTGCGCACCGATGGACATGCGATCTCGCACATCGATGTCGGCGGCGGTCTCGGCATTCCGCATCGCGATGATAATGACATTCCGCCCGATCCGACCGCTTACGCGGCGCTGGCCAAGCGGGCCACGCATAATCTCGGCTGCAAGCTCGTTCTCGAGCCGGGCCGGCTCATTGTCGGCAATGCCGGCATTCTGGTAACGCGGGTGCTCTATCTGAAGCGTGGCGACGCCAAGACCTTCGTTGTGGTCGATGCCGGAATGAACGACCTCATTCGTCCGACGCTCTACGACGCTCACCACGATATCCGCCCGGTGCGCGAGGCCAAGCCCGGCGCCGGGCGAATCATTGCCGATGTGGTCGGCCCGGTCTGCGAGTCGGGCGACTTCTTCGCGCTCGATCGCTCGATCGTCGCGCCGGCGGCCGGCGACCTGTTGGCGCTGATGACGGCGGGTGCTTACGGAGCGACCCAGGCGGGCACGTATAATAGCCGCCCGCTCATACCCGAAGTCCTTGTGCGCCAAGAAGAATGGGCGCTGGTCCGGCCGCGCCAAACATTCGAAGAATTGATCGCGCTCGACCGTCTTCCGCCTTGGCTTTGATTTTGCTTTGAGAAGCATTGCGATGGCCCCGAGGAGGCTTAATTGCCACCTCGAAGTGCCATGAACTGGCCCTCATGGTAGCTTGTTATCATGGATCGGCCCGAAACCCTTTGGTGACGGAACCTGTGACCCAAACGATCGACCGGAACACTGCCGAACCGGCGGCGCGATTGCGGCTCGCCGCGGCGGCGTGGCGCGCGCGATGGGCCATTTTTTGGGAGCGGCTGTGGCCGACGCTTGCGACACTCGCAACCGCGATCGGACTGTTCCTCGCGCTGTCGTGGCTCGGGCTGTGGCTATGGTTGCCGCCGTTCGGCCGCGCCGTCGCGCTGGCCTTGTTCGGCGGCGTTGCCGTCTGGGCTGCCTTTCCATTTGTCTTTCTGCGCGTGCCTGCCACCGCCGACGCGCTGCGCCGAATCGATCGCGCGAGCGGCTTGCGCCATCGTCCTGCGACCGCCATCGCCGACCGGCTCGCGGTTACCTCGCAGGATCCGTATTCGCTCGCGCTTTGGAACGCCCACGTCGAGCGCGCCTTGCAATCCGCTCGCGCGCTCAAAGCAGGCGTACCTTCGCCGCGTGTCGCCCGGCGCGATCCCTATGCCTTGCGCGGGCTGATCCTCGTCGCCTGCATCGCCACGTTCTTCGCCGCCGGCGGCGAGCGCTGGAAACGGATCGCGGCCGCTTTCGATTGGCACGGCGTGGTGCTGCCGGCAGACTTCCGCGTCGATGCCTGGGTCGCGCCGCCGGCCTATACCGGACGGGCTCCGATCATTCTGCCCGGCATCCATCCCGGCGAGACCACGACGGCCGCACTGGACAGCGATGGCCCGATCAACGTGCCGGTGAATTCGACATTGATCGTGCGCTCGACCGGCAAGCTTGATCTCGATCTTACGAGCACCGGCGGCGTCGCGCCGTCGAAGGAAGCCGTCAAGCCGCCCGCCGGCACCGAGGAGCGCCGCTTCACCATCACCTCGACCGGCACGGCGACGCTGCGCCGCGCCGGCGAAGATTTGGTTTGGCCGTTCAACGCCATCCCCGACAAGCCCCCGACGATCGCGCTGATCAAGGATCCCGAGCCGCAGGTCCGCGGATCGTTATTGTTGTCCTATCGGCTCGAGGACGACTACGGCGTGACCGAAGCGCAAGCAACGTTTGCTCGGAAAGACGGGACAGGCGACGGGGGACCGACGCATCCGCTCTACGGTCCGCCAGATTTTGCGCTGGTCCTGCCGCAAGCGCGCACCAAGAACGGTGTCGGTCAAACCATCAAGGACCTGACCGACCACCCGTGGGCGGGCGCGGAGGTCGTGATGACGCTGGTCGCGCATGACGAGGGCGGCAACGAGGGCAAGAGCGAGCCATTCACGTTCCGTTTGCCGGAACGTACCTTCACCAAGCCCCTGGCGCGCGCCTTGATCGAACAGCGCCGTAGTCTCGCGCTTGACGCCAATATGCGGCCGACCGTCATCAACGCGCTCGATGCGCTCGCCATCGCGCCGGAAAAATTCACGCCCGACGCCGGCGTTTATCTCGGCTTGCGTTCGATTTATTGGTCGCTCGTTCGCGCCAAAACCGACGACGATCTGCGCGATGTGGTCCAGAGGCTGTGGCAGATGGCGGTCGGCATCGAGGACGGCGATGTTGCCGATGCGCAGGAGGCGTTGCGCAATGCCGAGAACGCGCTTCAGCAAGCGCTCGATCGCGGCGCCAGCGACACCGAGCTCAAGGCGCTGATGGATCAACTGCGGACGGCCATGGACCGTTTCATGCAAGCCTTGGCGGAACAGCTGAAAAACAACCGCGAGCTTGCCCGGCCGCTTAATCCCGATGCCCGCGTTCTCAGCCAGCGCGATCTGCAGAACATGATGGATCGACTAGAGAACCTCGCGCGCAACGGCGCCAAGGACGCCGCGCGGCAACTGCTGCAGCAACTCCAGCAGATGATGGAAAATCTGCAGATGGCGTCGCCGGACACCAACGAAGGCGACGACGACATGATGTCGGCGCTCGACGATCTCGGCGATATGATCCGCCAACAGCAGAATCTGCGCGATCGCACGTTCAAGCAGGGCCAGGATCAGCATCAGCGCGGCGCGCAGCGTGACGGCAAGCCCGGCCAGTCGCCGCCGCCCAACGGCAAACAAGGCCAGTCGCAACAGCCGAACGGCAATGCGTTCGGCGATCTGCGGCAGAACCAAGAGGCGCTGCGCGAGCGGCTCAGCAAACTGCTCGAGGATCTCAAGAACCGCGGTTTCGGCCAGAACCAACAGGGTCAACAAGGCCAGCCAGCGCCGGGCCAAGGACAGAATCAGGGACAGAACCAAGGACAAGCGCAGGGTCAGGGGCAGGACGATATGGATCAGCTCGGCCGCGCCGGCGATGCCATGAACGATGCGGCGGGCGATCTCGGCCAGGGCGATGCCGATGATGCGGTGGAATCACAGGGCCACGCGCTCGACGCATTGCGCAAGGGCGCGCAAGGTCTCGCGCAATCGATGCAACAACAAATGGGACGCGGCAAGGGCACCGGCCACGCCGGCCGGTTCGGGCCCTCGCGCGCCCAGCAGGATACCGATCCGTTGGGCCGGCCGTTGCGCGGACACGAGTACGGCGACGACGCGACCGTGAAGGTTCCGGGCGATATCGATGTACAGCGCGCGCGCCGCATTATCGAGGAGTTGCGCCAACGCTTCGGCGACTTCGCACGCCCGCAGGAAGAGCTCGATTATATCGAGCGGCTGCTGAAGAATTTTTGAGCGATGAATTCATCCTCCTTTGCGATAGCGGGGGAGGGAACCACGTAAAGCCACCGCGTTGCGCGCGGTACCGATCCCCCGCTTTTGCGGGGGCGGATTGATTGACACCCCTTGCTTTCGGCTTAAATTATGCGCGTTCCGAGGGGAGCTCCGGGAGGAGCTGAGAGACCGCCATCTCTTTATAGAGAACCGCGGTGACCCTTTGAACCTGATCCGGGTCATGCCGGCGAAGGGACGGAAACTTCTCGCAAAAAGCCGCCCCAGCCCGTCCATGACCGGATCGTTCCGCAAGGAGCGGCCCTTAAGGAGTGCGTCGATGAATAAGCAACTTTCTCAATCCGATCTTGCCACGCCGAAGGTCACGACCGGCCCGATTGCCGGCTCGCTCAAGATCTATTCGACGCCGCAGGCGGCGACCGATTTGCGCGTGCCGCTGCGCGAGATTCCGCTCTCCGAGGGCGCCGGCGAGGAGCCTGTGCGCGTCTATGACCCGTCGGGCATCTACACCGACAGCAATGCCGCGATCGACGTGGAAAAGGGATTAAAACGCGCGCGCGTCGAATGGGTGAAAGAGCGCGGCGGGGTCGAGGAATATGAAGGCCGCCCGATCAAGCCGGTCGATAACGGCAACGCCTCCGGCAAGCACCTTGCGCGCAATTTCCCGAACACGCCGCGGCCGATGCGCGTCCTTGAAGCGCCGTCGGGCAAGCATTCGCTCACGCAGCTCGAATGGGCCCGCGCCGGCGTCATCACCAAGGAAATGATCTACGTCGCCGAGCGCGAAAATCTCGGGCGCAAAGCGATGCTCGACCGCGCGCCAGCCGCGCGCGACGACGGCGAAAGTTTCGGCGCCTCGGTGCCGCTGTTCGTCACGCCCGAATTCGTACGCGACGAGGTCGCGCGCGGCCGCGCCATCATACCGTCGAATATCAATCACGGCGAGCTCGAGCCGATGATCATAGGCCGCAACTTCCTCACCAAGATCAACGCCAATATCGGTAACTCCGCCGTCACCTCGTCGGTCGAGGAGGAAGTGGAAAAGATGGTGTGGGCGATCCGCTGGGGCGCCGACACTGTGATGGACCTCTCCACCGGACGCAATATCCACAACACCCGCGAATGGATCATCCGCAACGCGCCGGTCCCGATCGGCACCGTGCCGATCTATCAGGCGCTGGAAAAGGTCAATGGCGATCCGGTCAAGCTCGACTGGGAGTGTTACAAGGACACGCTGATCGAGCAATGCGAGCAGGGCGTCGATTATTTCACCATCCATGCCGGCGTGCGGCTGGGCTATATCCATCTCACCGCCGATCGCGTCACCGGCATCGTCTCGCGCGGCGGTTCGATCATGGCGAAGTGGTGCCTGGCGCATCACAAGGAAAGCTTCCTCTACGAGCGGTTCGACGAGATCTGCGACCTGATGCGCCAATACGACGTGTCGTTCTCGCTCGGCGACGGCTTGCGTCCCGGCTCGATCCGCGACGCCAACGACCGCGCGCAATTCGCCGAACTCGAGACGCTCGGCGAATTGACGAAGATCGCCTGGGCTAAGGGCTGCCAGGTGATGATCGAAGGGCCCGGCCACGTGCCGCTGCACAAGATCAAGATCAACGTCGACAAGCAGCTCAAAGAATGCGGCGAGGCGCCGTTCTACACGCTCGGCCCGCTGGTCACCGATGTCGCGCCGGCCTACGACCACATCACCTCGGCGATCGGCGCGGCGATGATCGGCTGGTTCGGCACCGCCATGCTCTGCTACGTCACACCGAAGGAGCACCTCGGGCTGCCCGACCGCAACGACGTCAAGGACGGCGTCATTGCCTATAAGATCGCCGCCCACGCCGCCGATCTCGCCAAGGGCCATCCGGCGGCGCAGCTGCGTGACGACGCGCTGTCGCGCGCGCGGTTCGAATTCCGCTGGGTCGATCAGTTCAATCTCTCGCTCGATCCGGACACCGCGCGCGACTATCACGACGAGACGCTGCCCAAGGAGGCGCACAAGGTCGCGCATTTCTGCTCCATGTGCGGCCCGAAATTCTGCTCAATGAAGATCACCCAGGACGTGCGCGACTATGCGGCGACGCTCAACGATCCGCAAAAGCGCGCGATTGCCGGCGAAGCGCTCGCGGCGGAACAGGGCATGAAAGGACAAGAGGCGGGGAGCGCCGCAGGCGCGACAGGGACGCAAAAAGAAATCGAGGCCGGAATGGCCTCGATGTCGAAGAAGTTCCTGGATTTGGGCGCGAACGTCTATGTCGACGCCGAGAAGGTGAAGGAAAGTAACAAGGCGCTGTAACGCTTTGGCCGGTCGTTCTTTGTCTGTTGTGGCGGGACAAAGCGCTCAAGAGGCGCTAGGCTTGCTCGATCCAGAGCATGCCATCTGAGGGAACGTCATGAGCGCCGACAGCTCTCCTTCGCTTGCGGAACTCGAACGGCGTCTTGCCATAGTGCGCGACAATATCCGCCAGCTGATCGAACAGGCGGCGGCGAATTCCGGCGCTGGCGACGAGAGCCGCAACGCCGACCGCCTCGCCCAGCAACAAGCGGAACTCGACCGCCTGACCAAGGAGCGGGACGCGCTGTTGAAGAAGTAATGTTCTTGCGCTTTGTGTTCATGACACAAAAATCGACCCGATGACGTTGCACCGCCGTGTGCATGCGGTCGCATCACCGCAAAAAACAGGAGCCGAGAATGAGCGAACGCGCGCTGGCCTTTGTCGATGAATGGGTGTCCGACCACATCCACGCCGAAGACGCCGAGGGCGACATTGAAGCGCGGGCCAAGACGCTCGCCGGTCAGTGTCTCGCCGATGCGAGCAAGGAAGGTATTCCCGCGTCCGAAATTGGCGAGGCAATCGACGACCTTCCCGATTACATGACCGCTGCCATCGAGGAGGCCGAAGAGCGCGAGGAGCATGCCGAGAAAGAAGAAAGCAACAAGGAGGCCGCGGAACTCGTCGATCCCGAGGCCATCGAGGACGCCGAGGAGGACGCGCTCGAAGATGAGGACGATGATGACGATGAGGACGACGACGACGAGGACGATGACGACGAGGAGGAGCAGTGAAGGTTATCTTGTCAGAGGCAAGCCGCGGGCGCCGACGCATCGCGTGGCAACAAGTAGAACTCGACAGCCTGACGAAGGAGCGGGACGCGGTGCTTAAGAAGTAAGGCGACTTTGTCGCGTGTCCGCCTGTGTCCGGGCGTAACCCGAATTTACTGAAGCCTCGCCTCAACTACCCACGGCGTACGATTTGACTTCTCTCTTTTTCAGATTGCACTCAAATATAATCGTCACCTCATCCTAATCGCCGCTGTTGCCCTAGAGCCACCAATGGTTCGCGGGTCATTCGTTACCCTTCGCAGCGTCCATGTTGGATTGCCCCATCGACGCTCGACGGAACATAGAGTCAGCGCAACGTCAAGTTGTTTGCTAGCGACTGCAGCGCGGCATGGATTGCCGGATCAAATCCGACAATGACGCGAGTGCGCTTTCGTCTTGGCTGTTACTTCCCCGCCGCCTTGCGCAGCGCCGCGCTGATGCGGTCCTGCCAGCCCGGTCCGCCTTCCTGGAAGAAGTCGAGCACGTCGCGGTCGATGCGAAGCGTCACTGTTTCCTTCGCGCCCGGAAGCGTCGCCGGCGCCTTCGGCAGGCCTTCGACCGGCTTGGTCGTCACCGCCTTGAACGCCTTCTCGGCGGCGCTGCGCGCATCGGGCATCCGCCGCGTTCTGCCGAAGTCCCGCGAATAGTCTTTCGAGCGGTCTCGCGAATCGTCTCGTGCCATGAGCCGCATCATGGCCCGGCGCGGCCCGCAATGCAAAGGCGCCGCTTCCGGCGTCACCCGGCGGGGATGCTGCCGATGGCTTTTGTTTGCGCACCCAAGTAGTTCTGCACCAGCTGAAGGATGATGCTGTAGATGACATTCGAGCTGGGTTGGGCGGGCGGCGGCTGATAAGGAATCCATCGCAGGACCCGGTAGCTCGCGTCCTCGCCGAGATGGTTGAATGCGATTTGCAAGGCCGTTTTCGCCAAAGTCGAGACCGTCTTGTTATCCCCGATCGAGATCTTGCCCAAGACGCCGAGGCCGACCTCGATGCCGCCGAAGCTGCCACCGACGGTGCCTACGAGCAACGACGCACGATTGCCCGCGCTTGTCGCGACGTATTGGATCGCTTCGGTCTTGAGCGGCGTGATCCCGCATTGTTGCGCCGCCGATTCGGCAAGCAACGATTGCTTTAGGTCCGGAAAGGCCACTAGCGCGGTCGGCTGGTTCGTCCCGTCGCCGGGATAATATTTCCCGCTGCTATCGACCCAAACCGGGGTCTGCAGAATGAAATCCATGACAAGATCGACGAGCACGGTGACCGTGCCGGCGATTTCCGTGTCTCCCAAGGTCGTGGAAATCGCCGGCGCCGGGATTTTGTTGCCGAAGCGGTCGTAATATTTGCCGTCGAAATAAGCGGAGAAATAGGTAACGAAAGCCTGCTGAAATTTTTTGACGGCCTTGTCGTCGCTTTGTGCAAACGTCTGAGCATCGAGCAAAAGCCGCCGCAGCGTCTGAGCAAACGACAGGAAATCCGACATGTTCAAGTCGCCGGGTGGCGGCTCGGCCGCCATCGGCGGCTCGGCCGTGTTCAAGCTGGCCAATTGCAATACGTTGTTGTGCGTCTGGTGAACCGGCGTCGAGCCGGCGCCGAGCAGCTGTTGAAATAGCGCTTCGTTTCGTAAAGCAGGATGGACCGCCGCGTTGACGGTGGCGATTCGGCTCTCCACCGTGTCGGGATTGAAATAGATGCCAAGCTTGGTTTGAGAGGCGCTGGTCATCAGCGCCATCATCTTGGCCGGCGCCTGCTTGCATAACGGAGCCGTGCCGCTGCTGTCGGTCGGCGACACGCCTGAAGATAATTCCGCCATCGATATCGGGCCGCAGCCCGACAGCGCAACGCCGGCAGCTAAAGCTGCGGCGCAGAAAAGCCGTTTCGTTTTCATGGTGCTCCCCGCCCCATCCCGCGTCGACGCTAACAGGCGCCGGGAGGGAGCGCAACTCACGCGAGAACTGTCAAAATACGCTACCGTCAAACGGCGTCGGCGGCGCTCCCGTCATTGATGACGCGCAGCAGCGCGAGGAGCGCCCGGTTGAGTGGCGTCGCAATACCGTGCCGTTTGCCGGCTTCGACGATCGCGCCGGTCAGCGCGTCCGCTTCGAGCGGCCGTCCGGCAAGGCGGTCGAAATACATCGAGGTGCCGAGCTCGCCGGAAAAATCGAACAAGGTCGCCATAGTGCGCGTGGCTTCGTCGTCCGCAAGCCGCGCCGCGTCGGCGCGCGCGACCGCCACGGCTTCGTCGAGTATGGCCTTGCACAGGTCGTGGATGTCGGGCCGGCGCAACACCGCCTGCCGCTGCAATGTGAGCGCGGTGATCGGATTGGCCACCGCGTTGATCAAAAGCTTGCGCCAGGCGAGGGTAAGAAAATCATCGCTGAACACGATCCGCAGCGGCGTGCCTTCGAACAGCGTTGCGAAGGCATGGCCCGTTTCGTCGTCGGCGACGATTACGTCGAATTTGCCGGCATGGCGAAGCCGCACGCGGTCGGGCGCGAGGCGCTCGCCGTTGTAATAGACGAGTACCGGCACGATGGTCGCGCCCTGGGCGAGCGGAGCGACGCGCGCCACGTGGTCGATGCCGTTCTGCATCACGGCGATCCGCGTCGCCGGCGTGCACAGGTGGGCGAGCCAGGGTGCGGTCGCCGCGGTCTGGTAAGCCTTGGTGCACAGGAGCACCCAGTCGACGGGCTTGGCCTGTGCAGGTTCAGTCAGAACCGGAAGATCGAGCTCGACCGGCCCATGGCTCTGTTCGAGCGTCAGCCGCGCGATCGGCCGGCGCGCGCAAGCGAAGACATCGTGGCGGCCGGCCGCGGCGAGGACGCCGGCGGCAACGCCGCCGATGCTGCCGAGCCCGACAACTGCCACCGTTCGTCGCCCGTCTCTCGCCGCTGTCATACGCCGATCGCTCTGATCATTTTCGCTTTTCAAAAACGTCGAGCCGCAGCGGCAATGGCGCGCCGAGCCATGCGGCATGCGTGGTGTGATCGGTCAAGTCGTCACCGGTCTCGGGATGTACCAGCACCGCAAGGCCGTCGCGATTGAGCATCAGCCACGGCACGAATGCGCCGAAGATCTCGGCGGGAAAGGCGATCTGAAACATCGATTGCGGATGCGGTCCGACGAGCTCGTCGTGCCAGCGTCCAAGCTTGGCTTGTGGAAAGGCGCTGGCGACGCGCTCGCGCAACCGCTCGGCGTGGGAGCGTGTCGCCGTCTGATCGTAGTAGATATGAGCGTGAAACTGCGCGATTGACGGACGGTCCATGGTCTTTTTCGAAAGCTTTGACGAGGAAGGTAGCGCTTATCATTCACCGTAGTGTCTGGGCACGATCAGGTGGCCCAGGGTTGCGGTTCACGCAAGTGCCGCGGCGGAAACAGGTTCGCGAGAAGGACGGCGAGGATGCCGGTGAGAAAAATTCCGTCGAACGTTCCGGCCCCGCCGATCGACGCCACCGGCGCGCCAAGGCCGCTGACTTTGTCGAGGTTTGTGAGATCGGCCCCGATCAAAGTGCCGAGCCCTCCCGCAATGTAAGCCAACGGCGCGGCCTCCTCGCGCGATAACAGAAGCGCCACCGCCGCAGTGATCACCACCGGCCAGAAAACCGGCACGGCGATGCCCAATCCCGGCACCGGATCGGCAAGCCAGTGCAGCACGAGCGCCACGATCGCGGTCGCGATCGCGCCCTTGAACCACAAGTTACGCGTCGCCAGCAAATAGAACGACAGTAGCGTCGGGATGACCGCGCCGCCGATATTGACGGCGACCACGGTGCCACGCCAATGCGTGACGACGGGCACGGCATAGCGCATGCCGAAGAAATCAATGATGCGGTCGGACACCACCGGCTCCGGGTGAAGCTCGGCGATCGGAATGTTGAAAATGCTGCCGATCAGCGAAGCAAACAGCAAGAACAGCGCCGTGCCGGAACTGACGCCGAGGCTGATATAGGCGTTGCGCAGCGATTGAAAGATCAGAACGCCAAAAAAAATGACGACGAGGATCGCGAAGAAGCTCGGCGCCATCGGCAGGTAGTGATATTGGCTCATTTCCATCGGCGCGTCGCTCCGCGTTTGCGGTCATTCTTTCGGCTTGGCACACCCGCTTCTTGGCGTTAACCAAGGTCGGGTTTCGCTTTGGCGATGCGGTCTAGATAAGATCAGCCGGCTTGCTAGTCCAATACGGCGACCTATAATCCGCCGCTTCCTTCGCGCAGGAATAATGTCCGCCGTGGCGCCATCGGGAGCGAAATCCGTTGCCATTATCATGGGAAGCCAGTCCGACTGGCAGACCATGAAGCATGCCGCCGAGACTCTCGATGCGCTCGAGGTCGGTTATGAGACGCGCATCGTCTCGGCGCACCGCACGCCCGAGCGGCTTTATGCTTTCGCCAAAGGCGCCAAAGCGCAGGGCTTTAAGGTGATCATCGCGGGCGCAGGCGGCGCCGCGCATCTGCCGGGAATGACGGCGTCGCTGACGAGCCTGCCGGTGTTCGGCGTGCCGGTCGAGTCCAAGGCGCTGTCCGGCCAGGATTCGCTCTATTCGATCGTGCAAATGCCGCCGGGCGTGCCGGTCGGCACGCTCGCGATCGGCAAGGCGGGCGCGATCAATGCCGCGCTCCTTGCCGCGAGCGTCTTGGCGTTGAGCGATACGGCGCTCGCCCGCCGGCTCGAGGCGTGGCGGGCGCGGCAGACCGAAGCGGTTGCCGACACGCCAAAGGACAGCGCGTGACCGCGACTTCGCTTGCAACTCGGCCCGTGCTCGCGCCCGACGCGACGATCGGCATTCTCGGCGGCGGGCAGCTCGGCCGCATGCTGGCGCTGGCCGCGGCGCGGCTCGGTTTTAAATGTCACATCTTTTCGCCGAGCCCCGATTCTCCCGCTTTCGACGTCGTCCATCGCGTCACCTGCGCCGACTATGGCGATACGCAAGCGCTCGATCGCTTCGCCGCGGACGTCGATGTCGTCACTTACGAATTCGAAAACGTGCCCGCCGACACGGCGACGTTTCTCGCTGCGCGCGTCCCGGTCTTGCCCGACCCCGCCATCCTGGCGACGACGCAGGATCGGCTCGCGGAGAAGACTTTCGTCGCCGGTCTTGGCATCCGCACCGCCGCTTTCGCCGACGTTTCGTCGCCGGCTCATCTTCAGGCCGCGGTCGAGCGTATCGGCCGGCCCGCGGTGCTTAAGACGCGTCGTTTCGGCTACGACGGCAAGGGACAGGTCACGATCAAAAACGGCACCGATCCGAACGCGGCGTGGCGAGAGGTCGGCGGTCAAGCCTGTATCCTGGAAGCCTATGTGCCGTTCGAGCGTGAAGTCTCGGTCGTGGCGGCGCGCGCTCATGACGGTTCGGTTGAATGCTTCGATGTGACCGAAAACGAGCACCGCGACCACATCTTGAAAACCTCGCGCGTGCCGGCGGCGCTATCGGCGGCCGACTCGGCGCAGGCGCGGCGCATTGCCGAGATCATTGCGCAAAAATTCGGCTATGTCGGCGTGCTGGCCGTGGAAATGTTTTTGCTGCGCGAAGGCGAGCTTCTGGTCAACGAAATTGCGCCGCGAGTGCACAATTCGGGTCACTGGACGCTCGACGGCGCATCGGTGTCGCAATTCGAGCAACATATCAGGGCGGTGGCCGGCTGGCCGCTGGCGAAGCCCATTCGCCACGGCCGCGTCGAGATGACAAATCTCATCGGCCGCGAGATCGAGGATTATCGGCGCTACCTCGTCATTCCCGGCGTTGCCGTGCATCTCTATGGCAAGGCGGCGGTGCGCCCCGGCCGAAAGATGGGTCACGTCACCCGCGTGTTCGAGGAATAGGCGATGGTGGACTTTTGGTTGCTGTTCTGGTACAGGCCGCGGCAAGGTGGCATGGTGCTTAAGCCCGAAGCCATCATCCAATCCAGAACCGAATGCAAAAGGAGCGCGCGTGCAGGTTCTCGTTCGTGACAACAATGTCGATCAGGCCCTCAAGGCGCTCAAGAAAAAGATGCAGCGCGAGGGAATTTTCCGCGAGATGAAGCTGCGCGGCCATTACGAAAAGCCATCGGAAAGAAAGGCGAGGGAGAAGGCGGAAGCGATTCGCCGCGCCCGCAAACTGGCGCGCAAGCGTCTGCAGCGGGAGGGACTTCTGCCCATGAAGCCGAAGCCCACCACCGGTCCCGGCGCCGGCCGGTCCGGCCCGCCCCGTACCCCTCGTTTCGGTTGAGTCCAAAAGACATTTAATCGCCGTACCGGAGCCTTATCGGTTCTGATTAAGTCAGGGCTGATAAGGCTCCGGCTTTTTGCGCATCGCCTGTCTTTGCGTATGGTCAATCCGAAAGCGGTAAACTTGCTGTCCGGAGACGCGGATGGGGCGGTTTTTGTTGGGGCGCGCTGCTATCGTTGCCTTGCCATGAAGGACCACGCAGCGAATGCGAGACGGCAAGGGATTGCCGGGCGGCTATCCCTGGCCGCCATGCTGCTTGGTCTTGCGGGTTGCACGACGCTCGGCAAGCCGACCGAGACCCAGGATGCGCCGCTTCACGAATCCTCACAGAACAATCTAACCTCGCTCAGCGAAATCATCGCGGCGCATCCGGATGATCCGCAGGCCTATAACATGCGCGGTGCGGTCTACGGCCAAGCCGGCCGCGCCGACCAGGCGCTGGCCGATTTCAACAAGGCCATCAGTCTCGACCCCAATTACGCCCAGGCCTACTCCAATCGCGCGCTCATCTATCGCAAGACCGGCAAATTCGATCTTGCGCTCGCCGATGACAACAAGTCGCTCGCCATCGATGCATCATACGCGCCGGCTTATCTCGGACGCGGCATTGTCTATCGCGAGCAGGGCCGCAAAAACCAGGCGCTCGACGATTTCAACAAGGCGATCTCGCTGCGGCCCGACAACGCCGAGGCTTATTACAATCGGGGTCTCCTCTATCAGAGCGAACGGCAGCATTCGTTCGCGATCGACGACTTCTCCACGGCGCTTGGTCTCGCCAACCAGAATGTCGACGCCTATGTCGCGCGCGCGCTCAGTTACCTTGCGATCGGGGACACAAAATCGGCCGCCGAGGATCTCGACGTCGCGGTGCAATCCGATCCTCAGAACGTGAGAGCCTGGACCAGCCGCGGCCTCGCCTATGAGCGATTGGACCAAAAGGACAAAGCGGCGGGTTCGTACGCGAAGGCACTCAATATCAACGACAAATACCAACCGGCCAAGGACGGCTTTGCGCGCGTCGGCGGCAAAATCGGGCAGACCTATCCGACCTTTTGAGCGTTAGAAGAGGAGGAGGCGCCTATGACCATTACGCTCAACCACACCGTCGTTCCGGCGCGCGACAAGGCCGCCGCCGCTGCGTTCTTTGCCAAGATCTTCGGTCTCAAGCGCGGGCGCACCGGCCATTTCGCGCCGGTTCGCGTGAACAAGGGCCTGACGCTGCTGTTCGACGATGACTCGGACTTCGAAAGTCATCATCTCGCCTTCCACGTCAACAATCGCGAGTTCGCCGCCATTTTTGACCGTATCAAGAAGGCCGAAATCGTATTCGGCAGTGCGCCATGGAGTCTCGAGGACGGCAAGCTCAACGACTGGGGCGGCGGCCGCGGCGTCTATTTTCGCGATCCAAACGGGCACGTCCTCGAGCTGATGACCGTTCCGCAGTGATTTGACGGAAGCCGCTCTAGAACGAGCCACATCATCAGGCATGATCAGAGTGAGCCGTTGCGATCGACGGCGTTTCCCAACGCTTTTTATGAGTTCTGGCCTAAAATGCGCGGGTTCAAACAAAGCGTTAATCGAGATCGCCCGCGAGAAAGCGGCCGACGGCGTCGAGCGCGCCATTGGCATCGAGATCGTCGTGGCCGCCGTCGAGAAATCGCACCAGGTGTTTTGGCTTGTTGGCAAGCTCGAACAGGCGTTCGCCCATCGCATAAGGAACGGTGCGATCCTGCACACCGTGCATGATCATCAATGGCGCCGTGACTTTGCCGATGCGGGAATCGGAACGGAACTGATCCTTCATCAAAAGCCGAACCGGCAGATACCAATAATGCCGCTCGCCAAGCTCCACCGCGGAGGTGAAAGGCGCCTCCAGGATGACGCGCCCGACCGGTTGTTCGGCGGCGACCGCAACGGCGACGCCGGAACCGAGCGACTCTCCCCACAGCACCAATTGCTGCGCCGGATAGTGTGCTGCCGCGAAGTGATAGGCGGCTTCTCCGTCAGCAATGAACCCCTGCTCGCTGGGACTGCCCGCAGAACCGCCGTAACCGCGATATTCCAGGGCGACAAGTCCAATTCCGGCATCGATCAGTTTGCGAAAGCGCCCAACGCGGTGTGACAACGATCCGCCATTGCCGTGGAAATAAACGATGACCGGTTTGTCGTCTTGCGGCGGTACGCGCCAAGCAACGACCTGCACGCCGTCAGATGCCGTTAGTGGCACCTCCTTGGCTTCGGGCAGTCCCGCTTCGGCAGGCGCAACGTGCGTCTTGTCGGGGAAATACATCAGCGAACGCTGGGCGAGATAGACCATCGTCGCGAGCGCGGCATAGAGGCAAAGGGCAATGACGGCGGTCCAACCAAGAACGATCATCGTGCGCGTGGCCGATCGTGAATGGGGTTCTTTACGAAAGCGGTGCGGCAAAAGCGTCCGAGCTATTGCAAGCGCACGCGACTTTGCAAGCGCCCGCCAGATCGCAAGCGCGCGCGAACGTACGCGTGCGGGAATGTTTATCGTCGCTTCTGCCGGCATGGTCGCATTGGAGAATCGCACTGGCAAAAAATAACCGGCCGGCTTGCGTCCAAGCCGCCCGGCCGAATTGGAGAGCTACCGAATGATCGGCGGCAGCTTGATTACGGACAGATTTGCACCGTCCGCCAGCGATAGCCGAGCCCTTCGACCCAAACCTGCCGCTTGCCCCAATAACAACCGGGCGCGAGCTGGGCGTAAGGTCCGGGCGGCGGCCCATAGGCGGCCGGCGGGGGCGGGTAATAGCCAGGGGGCGGCGGCGGTGGCGGGCTATTGGCAATAGCGCTGCCGATGATCGCGCCAGCCGCGACGCCACCGAGAATTCCGGCGCCGACGGCGCAGCCGTAGCAACCCGCATTCGCCGGGGCCGGTGCGGCCGCCACAGCGAGGCCGAGGGCCGTGGCCGCGGCAAGTGCCACAAGCGACTTGTGCATGTGATTTCCTCTTGGTGATCGGTCGGGCGTCGATCTGGAATGTGGATGGGCGGAAGTCCCCGAAACCCCCGAATTTTCGCGTCACACCCGTAGTTACTGAAGAGCGACTATTTGGCGGAAGTTTGTTGGCTCGCGTGTTGCGGAGGCGTCTCCAGGACGGGAGGCGCCTCGCAACAGTTCGAATTTTAGCACATCGAGAACACTAGGGCCTCACACGCAGGCCTGAACCCATGCATAGCCGTTCCAGACGCGCCGCCACACGCAGGGGCCCGGCGCCGGGTAGGGACCGTAACCATAGTAGCCGTACGGATAGTATGGCCGCGCGGCCAATGCGCTGCCGATGACCGCGCCGGCGGCGAAGCCGCCAAGTCCCCAACCCCAGCCCCAACCACCGCGCCACGCAAATGCCGGGGCTGAGGTTGCCACCGCCGCACCGGCAAGGGTCGCGGTCGCGACAAGAACAGTCAGAATCTTTCTCATGATTTCACCTTAAGTGGGAGTTTCGCTCGCAAGATAGATTCGGTCACTATTTAGAATTGTACCGTATGGGGCGAACAACATCCCATGTTTGGGTGAATGCGGACTGAATGGCCATGCCTGAATGCGGCCATGTTTGCACATGTCGGACAAAAATCGGCGGTCGCATGCTCGGCTTTGTTGCGGTGTGACGGACACTTTCATGCCATGTCGCGAACCATCACGTCGTGCGGCTTTTTCAGATTAAAATTGTGTCATGAAAGAGTGTCGTTAATTTGCAGCGTTCGTGTGATCGAGGCGGGCACTCGCGAGACCCTTGCCAGAAGTTGGCGATGCGTTTCGCGACAATCGGTCGCATCAACTGTTACCCCCTGAATTGTCTCTGGATTTGTGGCCGCGGTCGAACAGCCCTTGGCTGATTTTCAACCCATCTCGGCCTGTGTTGAGGGTTACTCAATCGATAGTGGCCGCCTACGCAATGATGTCGGGCGTCAGCTGATCTTCGATGTAGGTGATGCGGTCCCGGAGCTGCAATTTTCGCTTTTTGAGGCGCTGGACCTGAATGAGGTCCGAACCAGGCGATTCCTGCAGCGCAGCAATCGCGGCGTCGAGGTCGCGATGCTCCTGCTGCAGGCGCGCAAGTTGCGCCCGAAGCTCGCGTTCTTCCTCTTCCGTCATCACCGCCTTGATCGCGGTCCCGCCGTCTGGGCGCAGGTTGCATCCGGCTAAACGCCGGAGATTCGCCTAAGTGATTATTGATTATCGCGTTTTGGCCTAAGGCCCACAAGCCGGCAATCGTTGTGCAAAGCGGGGATTTTCGTGAGGGGAAAAACGGAGTATTATTGGGGTCAGTTGTAAGGGCGTAGGACGATCAGATCCGGGGATTGGACGCAAGGAGATATGCCACATGGCGATTGAATCGCATCTTGCGGAACTCGAAAAAAGACATCAGGCGCTAGAACAAGAAATCTCAGAAGCACTCACCCACCCCTCCACCGATGATCTCCAAATTGCGGAACTCAAACGGAAGAAATTACACGTAAAGGACGAAATCGCGCGGCTAAGGCAAGAAGTGTTCGTCCACTAAGCCAGTCGACAGACAGCCGGTTGTTTTTCGTCGCGACGGCGTCGCGCGGCGCGTGCTAGCGACGTGTTCGACAAGCGCAGCTAGGTGCGCAGCTACAGCGCCTTCACCGTTTCGCGCAGCTTGAATTTTTGCAGCTTGCCGGTGCTCGTCTTCGGAATCTCGGCGAACACGATATGGCGTGGACATTTGTAAGCCGCGAGATTTTTTCTGCACCAGGCGACCAACTCGTCAGCGGTTGCCTTGGCGCCGGGCTTTAGCTCGACGAAGGCGCACGGCGTCTCTCCCCATTTCTCGTCCGGTTTGGCGACAACGGCGACGACCTGGACGGCGGGGTGTTTGTAGAGCGCGTCTTCGACCTCGATCGAAGAAATGTTTTCGCCGCCGGAAATGATGATGTCCTTGGAGCGGTCCTTGAGTTGGATATAGCCGTCGGGGTGCATCACGCCGAGATCGCCGGAATGAAACCAGCCGCCGGCAAACGCGGCTTGCGTGGCCGGCTTGTTTTTCAGGTATCCTTTCATCACGACGTTGCCGCGAAACATCACCTCGCCGAGCGTCTCGCCGTCGCACGGCACCGGTTGCATGGTGCTCGGATCAAGCACATCAAGCGCGTCGAGGACCGGATAGGCGACGCCTTGGCGGGCTTTTTTTGCCGCCTGTTCGGAAGCCGAAAGCGCATCCCAATCGCGATGCCAATCGTTGATGGCGGCAGGTCCATAGGTTTCAGTCAGGCCGTAAAGATGCGTGACGTTGAAGCCGGCCGCCTTCATCGCCGCCAAGACAGCCTCCGGCGGCGGCGCCGCCGCGGTGGCGAACTGCACGACATGGGGCAAGGGCTTTTTCTCATGCGGCGGCGCATTGAGAAGCGTCGACATCACGATGGGAGCGCCGCACAAATGCGTGACCTTGTACGTGACGATCGCATCGTACATCGCGGGCGCGCGCACCGCACGCAGGCACACGTGCGTGCCGGCAACCACCGAAAGCGTCCAAGGGAAACACCAGCCGTTGCAATGAAACATCGGTAGCGTCCACAGATAAACCGGATGCTTGCCCATGCCGCAGGTGATGACATTCGCCATCGCCAACAGATACGCCCCGCGATGATGGTAGACGACGCCTTTGGGATCCCCGGTCGTGCCCGAGGTATAATTGAGCGAAATGGCGTCCCATTCATCGCGCGGCATCAGCCAGGCGAAATCGGGATCGCCCTCGCGCAGAAGGTCCTCGTATTCAATGGTGCCTAGGCGTTCGCCTGCGCCGGCGAATTCTGGATCGTCATAGTCGATCACGAGCGGCTTCGACTTGCAGATCGAAAGCGCCTCCTTCACGACCTTTGAAAATTCGCGGTCGGTGATCAGCACCTTGGCTTCACCGTGACCGAGCGTGAAGGCAATGATGGCGGCGTCCAACCGGGTATTGATGGTGTTGAGTACGGCGCCAGCCATGGCGACGCCGTAGTGCGCTTCGAGCATGGCCGGCGTATTGGGGAGCACAGCCGCAACCGTGTCGCCCCGTTTGATGCCGCGCTTGGCGAGCGCCGAGGCAAGCCGACGCGTCCGCGCGTAGAACTCGCGATAGGTGCAAGCGCGCGGCCCGTGGATGACGGCCGTTTGGTCCGGATGCACGGCGGCGGCGCGCGCCAGAAGTGATAATGGTGTCAGCGGCTGGAAATTCGCTGCGTTGCGATCGAGATCGGTTTCGTAGGGACCGGCCATGTTTGTCGCCTATCGAGAGTCCAGGTCACCGGGATACAGCGTAGCGGAGGCCGCTCCCTTTGGCGATCCGTCGCGCGCTGTTCGTTGTCCAAGCGCGGCGATATAGTTGGTTTGACACTGTGGAGACATCGCGATGGACGCTCGCCCGAGCCGCTACCATGAGGTTTATGCGCGCTGGCAACGCGATCCTTTGGGCTTTTGGGACGAGGCGGCGGCTGATATCGATTGGTTCGAAGAGCCAAGGCGCGTATTCGATCCGAAGGCCGGCATTTACGGCCGCTGGTTCGTCGGCGGCGTTTGCAACACCTGTTTCAACGCGGTCGATCGTCACGTCAATGCCGGGCGCGGCGAACAGGCGGCGATCGTTTACGATTCCCCGCTCGCGGGCGAAAAGCGCACCATCACCTACCATCGCCTCCTGACTGAAACGCAGGTGCTCGGCGGCATGCTCCGCGACCTCGGCGTCGGCAGGGGTGACCGCGTCATTCTCTATATGCCCATGGTGCCGGAGGCGGCGATCGCCATGCTCGCCTGCGCGCGCATCGGCGCCATTCATTCCGTGGTGTTCGGCGGCTTCGCCCCAAGCGAGCTCGCCACCCGCATCGACGACTGCAAACCGAAGGCGATCCTGTCGGCAAGCTGCGGCATCGAGCCGAGCCGCGTCGTGCGTTACAAGCCGCTGCTTGACGAGGCGATCGCGCTCGCCGCGCACAAGCCCGACGCTTGTCTCATTCTGCAACGGCCGCAGGCGGAGGCGGCGTTGAGCGCCGGCCGCGACCATGACTGGGCGCAGATGCGCGACCACGCACTCGTTCATGCGCGCTCGGTTTTCGACTGCGTGCCGGTGGAAGCGACCGATCCGCTCTACATTCTCTATACGTCGGGCACGACCGGACGGCCCAAAGGCGTGGTGCGCGACAATGGCGGCCACATGGTCGCGCTGAAATGGTCGATGAAAAATCACTACGGCGTCGAGCCGGGCGAAGTGTATTGGGCGGCGTCCGACGTCGGCTGGGTGGTCGGACACTCCTACATCGTCTACGCGCCGTTGTTTCACGGCTGCACGTCGATTCTTTACGAAGGCAAGCCGGTCGGCACGCCCGACGCCGGCGCATTCTGGCGCGTGATCGCCGAGCATGGCTGCGCGGCGATGTTTACCGCGCCGACCGCATTCCGCGCCATTAAGAAAGAGGATCCGCAAGGCAAGCTGTTCGCCCAATACGACCTGAAAAAATTCCGGACTTTGTTTCTCGCCGGCGAGCGCGCCGATCCCGACACCATCGTCTGGGCGGAGAAGCTTCTCAAAGTGCCGGTCATCGACCATTGGTGGCAAACCGAAACCGGCTGGGCGATTGCCGGCAATCCGCTGGGATTGGGCATGCTGCCGGTCAAACATGGCTCGCCGACCGTTGCGATGCCTGGCTACGATGTTCGCATTGTCGATGAGGGTTGCCATGAGCTCCCGGCCGGCAAAATGGGCTCGATCGTAGTCAAACTGCCGCTGCCGCCGTCCTGCCTGCCGACCTTGTGGCAGGCCGATGCGCGCATGCGCGAAAGCTATCTCGACGAATTTCCCGGCTACTACAAAACGGCGGATGCCGGTTTCAAGGACGAGGATGGCTACATCTTCGTCATGGGCCGCACCGACGACATCATCAATGTCGCTGGCCATCGGCTCTCCACCGGCGGCATGGAGGAAGTGCTGGCATCGCATCCCGACGTTGCCGAATGCGCCGTACTCGGCGTCAAGGACGCGCTCAAGGGCGAAGTGCCGTGCGGCTTTCTGGTGCTCAAATCCGGCGTCAACCGGCCGCCCGCCGAGATCGAGAAGGAATGCGTCGCGCTCATTCGCGACAAGATCGGACCGGTCGCCGCGTTCAAGGTGGCGGTCACGGTGGCGCGACTGCCGAAAACACGCTCGGGAAAGATCCTGCGCGGCACGATGAAGAAAATTGTCGATGGCGAACCGTGGCAAATGCCGGCGACCATCGACGATCCGGCGATTTTGGATGAGATTGGGGCAGCGTTTAAAGGCAGGGGAGCGGAAAAGGTCTAGGTCGTGCATTGACAGGCATGGTTGCTGCCAGAGCCTTGGTTCTGATCGCTGCTGCGCTGTGGATCGGTCTTGCCCACGCGGGCCCGCAAAGTGCGCCTTCGGCGAAAGAAAACCCTGCGGCGAGTCCCGCCGCAGCAACTTCCGCTGCGCCAAATTCCACTACACCGAATTCCACTGCACCGACTTCTGCTGCGCCAAATTCCGCCGCGCCAAATCCGGCTGCAGCCAGCCCCGCTCCAACAAATCCCACTGCACCAAGTTCAAGCACGCCGAGCGCGGCCGCTCCATCCGGTCGGCTTGCCGTCTCGCATCCGCCGACCGGCGATGATGTCTGCCGCGCGGTCGAGCAAGATGCCGCCGAGAACGAGCTTCCGGTCGAGTTCTTTGCCCGGGTGATCTGGCAGGAGAGCCGCTTCAATGCGCTTGCGGTGAGTAGGAAAGGCGCTCAAGGCATTGCGCAGTTCATGCCGGCGACGGCGGATTATCGCGGGCTCGTCGATCCGTTCGATCCGATCGAGTCGCTCCAAAATTCCGCGCGCTATCTGCGCGACTTGAAGCAGCAATTCGGCAATCTCGGCCTTGCCGCCGCCGCCTACAATGCCGGTCCCGGCCGTGTCAGCGCCTGGCTCGCAAGCCGCCGGCCGCTGCCGGAGGAGACCCGCAATTACGTGGCGATCATCACCGGCTGGACGGCGGACGAATGGGCGTCCGCCTCGCCGCCGAAAACCTCGGAAACGACGATCCCGCAAGGCATACCGTGCTCGCGGCTTGCCAATCTGATCCTGGCGCCGAAGGCCGAAGCCCAGCGCATCGCGGCTTATGTGCCGCGCTGGGGCATGCAGCTCACCGCAAATTGGTCGGAGAGCAAGGCCTGGGCGACATACCGTTTGATCCAGAAACAATATGGCGCGCTGATCGGCGACCGTGAGCCGATCGTGATCCGCAGCCGCGGCGTCGGTCTCGGCAGCGCCATGCGCTACAACATCCGCATCTCCGACGACGATCGCGCCTATCTGGATAAATTCTGCAACAAACTGATCTCAGCCGGCGGCGCTTGCGTCGTGCTGCGCAACGATCGGGGCTAAGGTCGCGCGCTCTACGTGTTTAATGAGATGTGATCCCCGGATCACGTCCGGGGCGCGCTTTTTCGGAAAGCCGGTTTCTGCCCCGGATCAAGTGCGGGGCAGGCATTTTCCGGATCATGCCTTATTCGCTCTTGCCGCCCCCCAGCTGCTTGAGCTTGGCGAAGACCGCTTCGACATTGAGCTCCTCGGACGGCTTCTTCGCCGCAGGCTCGGGTTCTTCCTTCGGTGCGGTCGTGACCGAGGCGGGGAGGAGCGTTGCGCCCTGCGATTCCACCGGCACCGGTTTCTCCTTCGCCGCCTTCTGCACTTCGAGGTCGAGATCGATCTGCGAGCAAAGCCCCAGCGTCACCGGGTCGAGCGGCGTGAGATTGGCGGAATTCCAGTGCGTGCGCTCGCGGATCGCCTGGATGGTCGACTTGGTGGTGCCGACCAGCCGCATGATCTGGCTGTCCTTCAGCTCGGGATGATTGCGCACGAGCCAGAGAATGGCGTTCGGACGATCCTGGCGGCGCGACACCGGCGTGTAGCGCGGGCCTTTCTTCGGCTTCGCCTCCGGCAAGCGAACCTTCGGGTCGGCAATATGCAGCCGGCGATTGGGGTCGGCCTCCGCGGCGTGGATTTCCTCCCGGGTCAGCTGCCCGGTGAGGATCGGGTCCAGCCCCTTGATGCCTTGCGCCGCGTCGCCGTCGGCGATCGCTTTGACTTCGAGCGGATGCAAATTGCAAAGCTGCGCGATCTGGTCGAACGACAGCGAGGTGTTCTCGACCAGCCACACGGCAGTCGCTTTGGGCATCAGAGGTGCGGTCGCCATGGCGGTGAGCTCCTTTAAGTAAATCTCCTCTGTGCTCCGCCCGCCCGTTGGGGCGAAGCCACTAACGTCATCGAGGATGACCGGAAAAGCGGCTTAAATATAGGCGGCGCGGCGGCCGCGCGCAACCGGCTTCGCCTGCCGCACCGCCGGGAAATCCCATATAATTGCTTCACGGAAAATAGTCAGACGTCGTTCGGGGGGAGAAGCCCATGACCGCCAAGGTGGCCGCAAAGGCGTCGAAAATTCTCGACGGAAAAGTTGCCATCGTCACCGGGGCCGGACGCGGCCTCGGCCGGGTAATGACGCTCGGGCTCCTCGACGCCGGAGCGCGCGTCGCAGCCGTGGAACTCGACGCTCCCGCTATCGAGGAAACCCACGACGCCGCGGAGGATCGCGGCGCCGGAGAGCGGTTCCTCGGCATCGGCGCCGACGTCGCGCGCGACGACAGCGGCGCCAGGATCCTGCGCGCGACGATCGATCGCTTCGGGCGGCTCGATATTCTTGTCAACAATGCCGGCATCAGCACCGGGCTCCTGCGTGGCGAGGATCGTCCGGTCGGGAAATTGTGGGAGACGACGCCGGAAGAATTCCGCCGGGTGATCGACGTCAACGTGGTCGGCGCGTTTCTCATGACGCGGGCCGTATTGCCGACCCTGTTGGCGCAGCGTTGGGGCCGCATCATTAATGTCACGACCAGCCTCGATACGATGTGGCGAAGCCTCATGCAGCCCTACGGCGGCTCCAAGGCCGCCAACGAGGCCATTCTCACCGCGTTGGCCGCCGAGCTCGAAGGCAGCGGCGTGACCGCCAATGTGCTGGTGCCGGGCGGCGCCGCCGACACGCGGCTGGTGCCGCGGTCGATGGCGTCGGATCGTTCCCAGCTTATTCCGCCGGGCGTCATGGTGACGCCGCTCCTCTGGCTGTGCTCGAACGCGTCCGACGGCGTCAACGGGCAGCGCTTCATCGCCATGCGGTGGGATGTTTCGCTGCCGCCCGAGGAGGCCGCGAAAAAAGCCGGCGCTCCGGCAGCCTGGCAGCAGCTCGGCCGTCAGGCAATCATGCCGGAACGCATGCGCTGAATGCGCGCCCTTCCGCTTGAGCGCATCGCAGGGCAGGATGCGCAAAGTTAGTTGCGCAAGACCACAAGCTGAGCGGGAGGGGATCGAAATCATGCAGCCGGGGGCAACAGCAGCGGCGGCGCCTGCCGAAAAAGTCTTCGATATCGGCATCGACGAGCGCCTCTCTTACGATCAGCTTCTGATTTTGGGGCTGCAGAACATCTTCGGCATGACGGGGATGTTCGTCTTCCCAGGCATTCTCGGACACTCGTTCAATCTTCCGCCCGAACAGATTGCTTATCTCTACGGCATGACCTTTCTGGTTTGCGGCTTGGTGACGATTCTGCAATCGGCGCTGTTGCTGCGGCTACCGATCATCCAAGGGCCCTATGCCGGCAGCTTCGCCAGCATGCTGGCGGTCGGTCATCTCGGCGGCGGTCTCGGCGCCGCCTATGGCTCCTTTTTCGTCGCCGCCCTGATTTGGTGCGTGCTGAGCCTGCCGGTGCGCGGCTTCAGCGCGATCGGTTTATTGGCGCGCTTCCTGCGCGCGCCGATCATCGCCGGCATGATCGTCATTTTCATCATGATCCAGGTCTCCAATGTGGCGCTGCCGGGCTGGATCGGCCTGCCGCAGAGCCCCGGATTTCCGGCGGTGAATTTCCTGGCCGGCGCGATCGCGGTCGCCGTTCTCATCGCCGTCAGCCTCTGGGGCGGCAAAGTCCGCCGCGCCGCGATCTTGCTGGGGCTCGCCGCTGGGACGATCTGCTACGCCTTGTTTCGTCCGATCTCGCTCGCGGCCGTCGCCAATGCGCCGCTCCTCGTCGCGCCACGATTGTTTCCGTTCGGCTTTGCCGTCGAAACCGAGCTCGTCATCGTATTTCTGCTCGTGCTTCTGCCGGCTAGCATCGGCTCGATGGCGCTCTATCAAATGGTGGGCGATTGGGGTGGCCAAAACGTCAGCGCGTCGCGCATGTCGCAAGGTGTTTTCGCGATCGGCCTTGGCGGCGTGCTCGCCGGCCTGTTCGGCGGATTCAGCACCATCGTTTATCCGGACAATATCGGGATGTTGCGCACCACCCGCGTCGGCTCGCGTTACGCGACGCTTGCCGCTGGCATATTGCTGATCGTGCTCGGCGCATCGATCAAGTTCGATCTTCTACTTGTCGTCGTGCCACTTCCGGTGTTGTCCGCCGCGGCAACCCTGTTGTTCGGCATTGTGCTGATGCACGGCGTGCACATTCTCGCAAAAGTCGATTGGGACGACCGCAAATTCATCGTCGCCGGTCTTGCGATGCTGGTGGCGCTTGGCGGCATGTTCATCTCGCCGGAAGTGCTGACGCAGATGCCGCTTCTGGTGAGGCTATTCGCCACCCAGCCGGTGATTTCCGGCAGTCTGACGCTTATCGTGCTGCACGCACTGCTTTGCGGCACGCCGCCCAGTGCGCAATCGCTTTATGCTTAATCGATTGCTGCTCTAGGTTTTTTTCTGGGCATGATCTTTTCGGAAAACCGGTTTTCACTTTTGCGGATCATGCCGTGGGGACGCCACAACGCCCCTCGAATGAGCGCGTCAAGCTTTGTGGGCGTTGATCGCCGCCCAAACGCGGCTCGGCGTTGCCGGCATTTCAATGTCGTCGATTCCGAGCGACTTTAACGCATCGAGTACGGCGCCGATGATCGCCGGTGGCGCGCCGGTGGCGCCGGCTTCGCCCGCGCCTTTGACGCCGAGCGGATTGGTCGTGGCCGGAACCTCGGTCAATTCGGACGTGAAATTAGGCAGATCGATCGCGCGCGGCATGGCGTAGTCCTGAAAGCTTCCGGTGACGAGCTGACCAGACGCATCAAATACGATCGCTTCCATCAGCGCTTGTCCGGCGCCTTGCGCCACGCCGCCGTGGATCTGCCCCTCGCAGAGCAGGTGATTCATGACTCTCCCGACATCGTCGACCGCGGCATAGCGCTCGAGCGTCACCGCGCCCGTTTCCGGATCGATCTCCACCTCGCAGACATGGCAGCCGTTCGGATAGTTCGGCGGCTCGGCGGCAAAGGTGCCGGATGCTTCCAGCCCGACGTCGAATTGGGGCGGCAGCATCACCGGACGGTAGAATGCCTTGGCGACGTCAATGAGCGGTAAGGCACGGTCGGTGCCGACAATGCGGAACGCGCCGTCCTTGAATTCGAGGTCGCCGGGCGCCGCCTCCAGAATGGACGCTGCCATCGGCTTTGCCTTCTCGATAATTGTGTCGGCGGCACGTTTGAGCGCGTTGCCGCCGACATGCATGCTTCGCGAACCGTAGGTGCCGCGACCCATCGGCACCGAATCGGTATCGCCCTGCACGAAACGGATATTCTCGAACGGAACGCCAAGCCATTCGCTCGCCATCTGCGCATAGACGGTTTGATGACCCTGGCCGTGCGAATGCGTGCCGGCGAGAATGGTGAGCATCCCGCTCGGGTCGAAGCGAAGCACCATGCGATCGTTGAACACGGCGGCTTCTTCCAGGAAATAGCCCATGCCGCGGCCGCGCAGTTTGCCGCTCTTCTTCGAAGCGGCGGCGCGTTTAGAAAATCCTTCCCAGTCGGCAAGCTTTAAGCACTCGTCCATCACATGCACGAAATCGCCGCTGTCGTAGGTAATGCCGGTTTGCAGTTTGTGCGGCATGGCGGAGGCCGGAATGAAATTGCGCCGGCGGATCTCTACCGGGTCGAGCCCGATGACGCGTGCGGCGCGGTCGAGCAATCGTTCGATGAGGAAGGTCGCCTCCGGCCGTCCGGCGCCGCGATAGGGAGCGAGTGGAACAGTGTTGGTCAGCACCGCTTTGGCGACGACGTGAACCGCCGGGATTTGATAGACCCCCGGCGCCAGCCGCATCGCGTAGAGCGGCACCACCATCGACGCGCCAAAGACGTGCGAGCCCATCGCGTGCAGCGCGTTGACCCGCAAGCCTAAGATCTTGCCGCGCTCGTCGAGCGCAAGCTCGCCGGTGACGAGCTGGTCGCGACCCTGGGAATCGCCAAGCAGGCCTTCCGAACGCGTCGCAACCCATTTGACGGGACGCCCACCGACCCGGCGCGAGGCCCAGACCACCAACGCGTCTTCGGGGTAGCCGCCGTGCTTCATGCCGAAGCCGCCACCAACGTCGGGCGAAATGACGCGAAGCTTGGTCTCCGGAATTTTGAGGACTTGGCCGGCGATCGCCGAACGCGTGCCGTGCGGGTTCTGTGTGCTCGAATAGAGCGTGTAGCTGTCGCTATCCGGATGGTATTGGCCGATTGCCGCGCGCGGCTCGATGGAATTGGCCGTGATGCGGGTGTTCTGCAGTTTCAGCGAAACAACATGCGCCGCCTTGGCGAAAGCGGCATCGGTTGCGGCCTTGTTGCCCATCATCAGGGTGAAGGCGATGTTGTTGAGCGCCTCGTCCCACACCGCGGGCGCGCCGGGCTTGGTCGCGTCTTCGACGCCGACGACAGCCGGCAACGGCTCGTAGTCGATCTCGATCAGTTCGGCGGCATCGCGCGCCTCTGCGGCGGCCTCGGCGACGACGAAGGCGACCCGATCGCCGACGGTGCGCACTTTGCCGCCCTCGAGTACGGCCCGCAATGTGCGGAAACCCTTTGGGCCGCCCATGTCCTCGGGCATCGGCGGCGCAAAGCCGCCGATCTTGTCGGCTACGGCATCCGCACCGGTGAGCACGGCAAGCACGCCCGGCGCCGCCTTGGCCTTCGCGGTATCGATGCCCTTGATACGGGCGTGAGCATGCGGCGACATGACAGCGACGCCGTAGCACTGTTGCGGCAGGTCGAAATCGTCGACATAGCGGCCGCGGCCGGTGATGAAACGCGGATCTTCGATCCGCGGTACGGGCTGGCCAATTCCGAACTTATTCACGCTCGTCTCCTCACAATTCCTTCCCGCCCCCGCGAAAACGGGGAAGGGCAACCGCGCGCCGCTACGCGGGGTGGGAAAGCGTTATACTCAGCAATAGCGGCGAAGAGAATGGAGGAGGAGAGGAACGGACAATGGCGGGGATTCCGGATGGTGCGCGCTTCGACTACATCATTGTCGGCGCCGGATCGGCGGGTTGCGTTCTTGCCAATCGGCTGACTGCGGGAGGCCGCCATCAGGTTCTGTTGCTCGAGGCGGGCGGGCACGACCGGCACATCTGGATTCACATTCCGCTCGGATACGGCAAGCTGTTCGACAATGCCAAGGTCAATTGGCTGTACAAGACCGAGCCGGAACCGGAATTGAACAACCGGCGGATCATTCAGCCGCGCGGCAAGGTCTTGGGCGGATCGAGCTCGATCAACGGGCTCCTTTATATTCGCGGCCAGCATGAGGACTACGATCATTGGCGGCAGCTCGGCAATACCGGCTGGGCCTTCGCCGATGTGCTGCCTTACTTCAAGTGCGCCGAGGATCAGGCGCGCGGCGCCGACGATCTCCACGGTGTCGGCGGTCCACTCTCGGTCTCGGATGTCTGCGAGCCGCACCCGTTGTGCGAAGCATTCATCGAGGCGGTGCAAAGCGCCGGCTTTCCGCGCAACGACGATTTCAACGGCAAAACGCAGGAAGGCGCCGGCTATTTCCAGCTCACCACGAAGAATGGCCGACGCTGGTCGACGGCGATGGGCTATCTGCGCCAAGCGCGCGGTCGGCCCAATCTTGCGGTGGTGTCGGATGCGCTCGCCGACCGGATCTTGTTTTCAGGACGGCGCGCGATCGGCATCCGCTATCGCAAGGACGATGAGACGCGCACCGCCTATGCCGACGGCGAAGTCATCGTTGCGAGCGGCGCCTTCAACTCGCCGCAGCTGTTGCAGCTGTCCGGGCTTGGTCCGGCGAACCTGTTGCGCCAGTTCGGCGTGGAGGTGATCGCCGATATGCCGGGCGTCGGCGCCGACCTGCAGGATCATCTTCAGATCCGCATGCAATACCGCTGCACCGAACCGATCACCATGAACGACGTGATCAACCACTGGCGTCATCGCTACGGCGCGGGCCTGCGCTATGTAATGTCGCGCAAGGGCCTGCTGACCATCGGCGCCGGTTATGCCGGCGCGTTTCTGCGCACGCGCGCGGACCTCGCGACGCCCGACGTGCAGATTCATTTTCTCATCTTCAGCGCCGACGCCGCCGGTGCGGCACTGCATGACTTCTCGGGCTTCATGGCGTCGGTGTGCCAATTGCGGCCGGAGAGCCGCGGCTTCGTCCGGATCAGGTCGAGCGATGCCGACATTCCGCCGGCGATACAGCCGCGCTATCTCACCGCTCGCAACGACTGCGACACCGTCGTTGAGGGCATGAAGCTGATGCGCCGGATCATGAACCAGGCGCAGATGCGTTCCTATATCGAGGCAGAGTTTGCGCCGGGCGACACTTGCGTCAGCGACGCCGATCTGTTGGCGTTCGCGCGCCAGACCGCAACGACCGTCTATCATCCGACATCGACCTGCCGCATGGGCTCTGATCCCGCCGCCGTGGTCGACGAGCGGTTGCGGGTGCGGGGCATCGAGCGGCTGCGCGTCATCGACGCATCGATCATGCCTACGGTGGTCTCCGGCAATACCAATGCGGCCGCCGTCATGATCGGTGAAAAAGGCTCCGACATGGTGCTGCAAGATGCCGCTGCAGCCGCGCCGCTCGCGGTCTCGGCCTAGGGAGTGATTTGGGGTCAAGACTCAGGACGCACGAAGCGATCTCCTTAAAATCAGCGTGTTCCCAACTAGCTCAGCCGGCCGCTTGCATGCGGTCGATTTCGGCCGCGCCCGCCTTGATCCGCGGAATGAGCTCGCCGCCGAACTCGACGGTATCGTTGAACGGGTCGAAGCCGCGCACCAAAACCGAGCCGATGCCGAGCTTGTAATATTCCAGAATCGCCCGCGCGACCTGTTCCGGCGTGCCGACCAAACACGATGTATTGCCCAGCGCGCCAGTCACGCGCGCGATCGGCATCCAGAGCCGCTCGTCGTGGACGTCGCGTTCGAGCGCAAAACCCATCAGCCGACGCCCGGCATTGTCGACCGGCCCGGTCATCGCCTCCTGCCGGCTCCAGCCTTTGGCTCCGGTCATTCCCGCAAGAATATTGTTCGCCTTGTCCCAGGCTGCGCCTTCGCTTGACGCAATGATCGGACGCACCGAGACATTAAAGCCTGGCGTGCGGCCGAAGGCGGCGGCTTGCGCACGGAATTGTCTGATGCGCTCGCGGGTCGAAGCGAGCGGCTCGGCATAAATGGCGTAAACGTCGCAGAGCCGCGCGCCCATCGCCAGCGCGCCGTCGGAAGCGCCGCCGAAGAATAAAAGCGGATGTGGCTTCTGCAATGGGCGCACGTCCGAATGCGCGCCGTTGACGCGGTAGAATGCGCCGGCGAAGTCGAATGGGCGCTCGCTCGACCAAGTGAGTTTCATCAATTCGAGATATTCGGCGGCGCGGCGATAGCGCTCGGCTTTGGGCGTGAAATCGCCGTCGCCTTCCTGTTCGTCGTCGGTCTTGCCGGTGATGATATGGACGGCGAGCCGGCCGCCGCTCAAATGATCGAAGGTTGCGATTTTGCGCGCCATCAGCGTCGGTGCGACAAAACCCGGGCGATGCGCGATCAGATAACCGAGCCGTTCCGTGCGTTCCGCCGCGTGTAGCGCGACCAGATAGCCTTCCGCCGACGACGACGAGTAGCCGACCAGCACGAGATCGAAGCCCGCCGCCTCGTGGGCGCGCGCGGCTTCCGTCACGTAATTCGGCGAAAGGCCGCCTTCGATGACATGCAGCGTCGCCGCGCTCTTCGGCGGTGTCACGCCGATCATGCCGATGAGTCTAATGGGCATTAGGAAATCAAGCCCTTTGTTTGGTTCAGTGATACCAGGCACTCACTAAACGACTTGCTTCTTCTTGGCGCGTTCCAATAAAAGAAGCCTGGAAGCTTATCGGATTTCCCGATGGCGGCGCAGTTGCTGCTTTTGCTTGGCCAACTCTCGCTTTTCGCAATCGAAGCAGACACGTGCCAGGGCCATCTGATTTTAGGGCAACCCGATAGATCATAGCACTCATGATCGTGTATCTTGTTGTGCACCTGCGACGGTAATTTACTCGCGCCACACTCTTGAGGTTGAGGAGGAGATTACATGATCCGCGCCGCAATTGTTACGATTGTAGTTACCAGCGTCCTCGCATGTTTGCCACCCTCCTTTGCCGCCAGTGATGCGGAATTAGCCGGTTTCGGCAACAAAATGTCGAGCGCGTTTAGGTGCTCCATATACGCGTCAATGTTCCAGGATTGGAAAGAGCAGCAGCGTTTGTTTCAAATCGGCCTAAAGGCGGGTCGCGACTTTGTGGAGGGGATGAAAGGCCGCACAGACCCCAATCCCTCGGTGGGCGGGATGCTGGCGTTTGTGCGCGGAGTATCAACGGACTTTATGGTCGGTTCGATGTACGACTCCGAGGCGACAAAGGCTTTGGATGAGATTCCGCTGGAGAAAAGGTTGAACCCGTCCGAGGAAAAAACCGAAGCTGAAGCTATCTATCGCAATAGCAATTGCTCTTCAATTGAGTGAAACGGCACACAACGCCTCGCCCCACCGACGGCCCGTCAGGACGAGCTTAACACGATCGCCGGCGTCAGCGCGCTCTGATGCGTTCAGTTTCCGCCCGATCGATCTCGCCGTCGGCGCCGATGACGACGCCGTAATCGCGCCGCGCTTCTTCCGCCGTGATCAGGCCGTCGAGTACGTCGTCACGTACGCGCTGCGGATCGCGCGCCTGTGGATCGCCGAAGCCGCCGCCGCCGGGCAGTTGCAGCTGGATGGCGTCGCGCGGCGGCACGGTCTGGCGGCCCTTGGGCCGGATCGGACGGCCGGACCGCAGCGTGACAATTCCGGCCGCTCCCGCGCGGCCGCCGTTGCGGCCGCGAGCCGGATGGTGCACCCGCTCGAAATTGCAGAGGAGCGCCACCGGCGTTGCGCCGGCGCCCCCGATCTCGATCACTTGGCCGAGGCCGCCGCGAAATTTTCCGGGCCCGCCCGAGCTTTCGCGAAATTCGCGACGATAAAATACGACGGGCGCCACGCTCTCGGTCGCCTCGACCGGGATCGTGCGCACGCCGGATGGAAACGATGTCGCGCTCAATCCGTCCTTTTGCGGCCGAGCCCCGGCGCCGCCGCAGTGAAAGATCACGGTTGAGAATTCAGGCAGGGTGTTGGCGTCGGTGCCGTCCTCGACCTGATCGACCAGTGAGCCGCCGCCGAAAATCTGCGGATTCCACAACGACGATGCGCCTTCTGCCGGAACGCCGCCGCGGATCGCTTGATGCAGGCAGCCGGCGACGACATCCGGCAGCATTTGACCGACCGTATGACGCGCCGCCACCGGCCACGGCCGCCTCGCATTGAGCACGCACCCTTCCGGCGCGCTCACCGTGATCGGCGCTAGCGAGCCGGCATTGTTCGGCACATCGGGGGCGACCAAGCATTTCACGCCGAAGGCGGTGTAGGCGAGGCAGTAATTGAGGACGACGTTGATGCCATAACCAGAGGCGGGCGACGTGCCGTCGAAGTCGACATGAATGCCGTCATGCGAAATGGTCAGCGCGGCATTGAGCAGGAGCGGCTTGTCGTAACCGTCCATCGTCATGTTGTTGCGATAGGTGCCCTGCGGCAAAGCGCGGATGCGTTCCAGCGTCGCCTCGCGCGACGCGTCGACAATCGTGTCGCCCAGGCGATCGAGATTGGCGATTTCGAATTCCTCCATCATCTCGATTAGACGCCGGCTGCCTTCGTCATTGCATGCCGCGCAGGCATAAATGTCGCCTTCGACTTGAAGCGGTTCGCGGACATTGGCGCGAACAAGGCGCAGCAAATCCTCGTTCATGCGGCCTTCGCGGGCGAGCGGCATGATCGGGATCGACAGTCCTTCCTCGAAGACCTGGCGGCCGTCCGGCCCCATGCCGAGCCCGCCGATATCGACAACATGAACGGTGTTGGCGAAGAGGCCAACCGCTTGGCCGCGGTAAAAGGTTGGCGTCACGACCGTGATGTCGTGAAGATGCCCGGAGGTGAGCCAGGGATCGTTGGTGATGTAATGGTCGCCGGGCTTCATGCTGGCGAGCGGGAACACGTCGAGGAAATAGCGCACGCCATTGGCCATCGAATTGACATGGCCCGGCGTGCCGGTCACCGCTTGCGCGAGCATCCGGCCGTGGCGGTCGAAGACGCCGGCCGATAGATCGCCGGCCTCGCGAACCGACGTGGAAAACGCCGTGCGCACCATGGTCTGCGCCTGCTCTTCGACGACCGCGATCAAGCGGTTCCACATGATCTGCGTATGGATTTGCGCCAGCGCGGCGTTCGGACGGGCGACCATGGATCAACCCTCACGGCGGACAAGCGCAATATAGCCGAACCGGTCGATATGCGCGTCGAATGATGAACTAACGACGGTAGAGGTGTCGTCCTCCGCGATCACCGCCGGGCCTTCGATGCGCGCGCCAGGCGCGAGATCGCTTCGCCAATAAATCGGCACCTCGGCGAATTCGCCGGCCTGCGGATCGAAGACCTTTCGCCGCGCGCGGGGCTTCGGTTCGCTCTGGCCTATCGGCACGGCAATGGCGAGCTCACCTTGAGCCGGTGCGCCGAGCGCTAACACCCAGCTCAAAATCTCAGTTTCGACGCCGGGAATGGGCCGGCTGTAGAGCCGCCGATAGGCGTCCTCGAACAAGGCGGTGAGCGTCGCGCCATCCGCGGCGGTGAAGTCCCGCACCGGCAGGTCGACGGCGATCTCGTGGCCCTGGCCGCGATACCGCATGAAGGCCGAACGCTGTTCTGTAAGGTGCGCGTGCGGCGCGCCCTGCCGCACGACGGCTTCCGCTTCCTTGCGCATTTCCACCAACAATCCGTTGACGGCCGCGGGGTCGAAGCTTGAAAGCCGCATCAAACGCCCGCGCACGATCTCGTAAGCGACCGGCGCGCGCAAAAGCCCGACGGCCGAGCCGACCCCGGCATTGGTCGGAATAATCACCCGGCCGATGCCGATCTTCTCCGCCACGCGCGAGGCATGCAGCGGCGCGGCGCCGCCAAACGCGATCAAAGTGCGCGGACGCAGGTCCTTGCCGCTTTCGATGGCATGGACGCGGGCCGCGTTCGCCATGTTCTCGTCGACCATTTCGCTGATCCCGAGCGCGGCGTGTTCACCGGCGAGATTAAGTTTGCCGCCGATCCGCTCGGCGATCGCCGTTTTCGCGGCGGCGGCGTCGAGCGGCATCTTGCCGCCGGAAAATGTCACCGGATCGATCCGCCCGAGAGCAAGATCGGCGTCGGTGACGGTCGGTTCGCTGCCGCCGCGGCCGTAGCAGACAGGCCCCGGTTCGGAACCGGCGCTTTGCGGGCCGACCGCGATGCGTCCGAGCGCATCGATCGCCGCAATCGATCCGCCGCCGGCGCCGATCTCGACCATTTCGATGACCGGGATGCGCAACGGCAGGCCGCTGCCTTTGACGAAGCGATAGATGCGCGCCACTTCGAAGGCGCGCGCGGTCTGCGGCCGCGCTTTGTCGATGAAGCAGATTTTCGCGGTGGTGCCGCCCATGTCGAATGACACCACCTGGTCCAATCCGTGCTGGCGCGCGATGCAGGCGGCGAAAATCGCGCCGCCGGCCGGCCCGGACTCCACGAGCCGCACGGGAAAACGAATCGCCGTCTCGGTCGTGGTGATACCGCCGCCCGATGTCATCAGCGACATCGGACAGCGAAAGCCGGCTTGCGCGAGCTCGTGCGCGAGCTTCGCCAGATAGCTGCCGATCAACGGCTGCAGGTAGGCATTGGCGCAGGCGGTCGAGAAGCGCTCGTATTCGCGCATCTCGGGCGAAACGTCCGAAGACAGGCTGACGGCCATTTTGGGAAAACGGCGGGCGACGGCGTTGCCGACGCGGCGTTCGTGATCGGGATTGGTGAAGCTGTGCAAAAAACCGACCGCGACGGCCTCGACACCGTTCTCGGCGAGTGTGTCCAGCGCGCGGGCGATGCTTGTTTCGTCGAGCGGCACGAGCACGTTGCCTTGCGCGTCGATGCGCTCGCGGATTGGCAGGCGCAGACGCCGGGGCACGAGCGGCGGCGGCAGGTCGATATTGATATCGTATTGCTCGAAACGGTTTTCATGCCGGATCTCCAGTACGTCGCGAAAGCCTTCCGTGGTCAAAAGCGCGGTCTTGGCGCCCTTGCGTTCGATCAGCGCATTGGTGGCGAGCGTCGTGCCATGAATGATCGATTGCACGTCGTCTGGTTGAACGCCGGCTTCGGCGATGATCGCGCGCATAATGGCGAGCACGCCCGCTTCGGGTGCGCGCGCGGTGGTCAAGCCTTTGGCCGTGATGCGCCGCTCGCCGATTTCCAAAGCGACGTCGGTGAACGTGCCGCCGATATCGACGCCAAGCCGGATTGCAGGATGCGATGTCACGCGCGAACTGCCGAATGATCGAAGGAAACGCCAAAAACCGCTTTATATGCCGGCTCTTTGCTCACCTTGTCCATCGCACCGCAAGGGTCAGCTATTACGGAGATGCGCGTTGCACCCCTTTGGAGGCCGGTGCATCATGCGATCAACAAACACGCGAATTCAGGGATCGGGATTTTCAAGGAGCGGCATCGATGCACGACATCGTCATTCGCGGCGGCACCATCGTCGACGGCACCGGTAAGGCGGCGTTCACCGGTGACGTCGCCATCGCGGACGGCCGCATCGCCGCGGTCGGTGGCAAGCACGGCGCCGCCAAGCGCGACATCGACGCCGACGGGCTCCTGGTCACGCCGGGCTGGGTCGACGTGCATACGCATTACGACGGCCAGGCGATGTGGGATCCGCTGTTGGCGCCGTCATGCTGGCATGGCGTGACTACGGTGATGTTCGGCAATTGCGGCGTCGGTTTCGCGCCCGTGAAGAAGCACCATCGTAACGCCCTGATGGATCTGATGGAGGGCGTCGAAGAAATCCCCAATCCGGTGCTGGCCGCGGGCCTGACCTGGGAGTGGGAGACCTTTCCGGAATTCATGGATGCGCTCGAGCGGCGGCCGCGCGCCATCGATATCGCGGCGCAAGCTGCGCATTTGCCTTTGCGCGTCTATGTCATGGGCGACCGCGCGGTACGGCGCGAGCCGGCGACACCGGATGATATCGCCGAGATGCGGCGGCTCACCATCGAAGCGCTGCAATGCGGCGCCTTTGGTTTCACCACCTCGCGCACGGATTCGCACAAGACGCCCGCGGGCGAGCCCGTGCCCTCGCGCGATGCCGATGCGGAAGAGCTTGTCGGCATCGGGTCCGCGCTCGGCGCGGTCGGCGCCGGGGCGTTCGGCATGAACAGCGATTTCGACGATGAGGACTATGAGCTCGCCTGGATGACCGAGCTCGCCCGCCAGACCGGCCGGCCGATCTGGTTCTTGCTCACCGATCGCTACGAAGACCCGCAGCGCTGGCGGCGGCTGCTCAAGGCGACGCACGCGGCGCGCGCGGAGGGCTTGCCGTTTACCGCCCAGATCGCCGGCCGGCCGATCGGCGTAATGATGGGGATCGGCACCGCGCTCAATCCGTTCACGGTGCGGCCGACCTACAAGTCGATCGAAAGCCTTCCGATCGACGAGCAACGCCGGCGATTGCGCGATCCGGAAATGCGCCGGAAGATTCTCGCCGAAGCGCCATCGGACGCCGATGTTGCCAAGCTTGCGCAATTCCGCCAGGCCGTCGTGCGGATGTGGGAGCGCTTCTACGTGATGGGCAATCCACCGGATTACGAGCCGGCTCCGGAAAAGAGCGTTGCCAATATCGCCGCGCGCGAGGGCCGCGCTCCCGACGAAGTCGCCTATGACTACATCACCGGCGGGGACGGGCAGTATCTGTACTTCCCGGTGGTCAATTACGTCTCCGGCGATCACGCGCCGATCTTGGAAATGCTCAACGATCCGGCCTGCCTTCTCGGCCTGAGCGATGGCGGCGCCCATTGCACGTCGATCGTCGATGCCGGCGTGCCGACGTTCATGCTGATGCATTGGGGCCGCGACCGTAGCCGCGGCCCGCGCCTGCCGCTCGAAATGCTAGTGAAGCGGCAAACCAGCGAAACATCCGATTACTACGGATTGGCCGATCGCGGGCGGCTCGCGACGGGGCTGCGCGCCGACATCAACGTGATTGATTTCGCCGGTCTCAAAGTGCAGAAGCCCGAACTCGTCCACGACATGCCGGCCGGCGGCCGGCGCTTCGTGCAGCGCGTCGAAGGCTATGAGACGACGCTCGTTGCCGGCACGCCGATCTTCGAGCGCGGCGAGCATACCGGCGCCATGCCGGGCCGGCTGGTTCGCGCCGGCCGCGAGAGCGCGGTCGGGGCCGGCGCAGTCCTGGCGGCGGAATGAGCACGCTGCGGCGGAGCGTCGCGCGAGGCTCCTGACGACGCATGTCGGCGGGACGGCGGCCTTGCGGAAGGGGCCGCTCCGCCTTAATCGGGATACCAAGAACGTGAAATAACGCGAGACAACGCGGCGCATCGGCCGCATTGAGGGGGAGCACCATGGCCGCAACAAAGGTAGACGTCGTCGAACTGATCGACCGCCATCCGGTGACCGGCTTTCAGATCGGCGTTTTGATCCTGTGCATGCTGGTGGCGGCGCTCGACGGCTTCGACACCCAGGCGATCGGCTACACCGCCCCCGCGATCGCCGCGGTGATCCATCTGCCGATGCCACAATTCGGCCAGGTGGGATCGGCCGGATTGCTGGGCGCCGCGGTCGGCGCGCTGTCGTTCGGGCCGCTCGCCGACATTTTCGGCCGCAAATGGTTCATGATCATCGCCGTCATTTTATTCGCAATCTTCAGCTATCTGACGTCACGATCGACATCGCTCGACGAATTGCTTGCTTATCGCTTCTGCACCGGACTCGGCCTTGGCGGCGTGACGCCGGCCTTTTTGGCGATGGGCGCCGAACTCGCGCCCAAGCGGCTGCGCGACGTGTTCGTGACCGTGCTGTTCTCCTCGTTTCCCGGCGGCGGCCTTATCGGCTCGCTGACCAGCGCCTGGGTCATTCCCGCCTTCGGCTGGCAATCTGTGTTCTACATCGGCGCGGTGGTGCCGCTGATCATCGCCGTGGTGCTGATCATCTGGCTGCCGGAATCCATCCGCTTCCTGCTTGCGCGCAATATCCGCCAGGATGAGGTGCGCCGCATCCTCGAACACATCATGCCGGGCGACGTACCGCCTCCCGGCGTCGAGCTTGTTGCGCCACCCGATCCGGCGCGCGAAGGCGTTCCGGTCAAGCATCTCTTCATGGAAGGCCGCACCGTGCCGACACTCCTTCTTTGGGTGCCCTTCTTCACGATTTTCATGGTCCTTGTCACTGTCACGTTTTGGACGCCGGCGGTGCTCCATTCGGTCGGGTTCTCGCTGTCGGCGGCCGCGTTGATCATCGGCCTGAACAATCTCGGCAGCTTCATCGCCAGCGCGTCGTCGGGATGGGCGGTACACCGCGGCGGCGCCTTTCGCGTGCTCATTCCTTGCGCGATCATCGGCGGGCTTGCGCTCGCCTGGTTCGGCCAGGCGACGTCATCGGTGGCGATGTTGGGCACGGCGTCGTTCCTCGCCGGGTTCTTCGTCGGCGGCACCGGAACGGGACTGATCGCGGTCGCGGCCGGCATGTATCCGACCGCGATCCGCTCGACCGGCATCGGCTGGGCGATGGGCATGGGCCGCGTCGGCCAGGTGTTCGGCCCGGTTCTCACCGGCATCCTGGTCGGGCTTGGCGTCAAGGTCGGCGGGATTTTCTTTGCCGCCGGCGTGCCGTGCTTCATCGCCGCGCTGTTTCTGATCTTCTTGTACTTCGCGCGTCCGGTGATGGAGGCCGACGCCGCGGCAGCGCCTGCGCCGGCGGAGTAGGGCGGCGGCTCACAATCCAAGCAACCTCGGCAGCCACAGCGAAATCTGCGGCAGGTAAGTCACCAGCATCAGCACGGCGAACATCACGCCGTAGAACGGCCAGATGCGGCGGAGCACCTGCTCGATGGTGACGTCGCCGACCGCGCACCCGACAAAGAGTATAGCGCCGACCGGCGGATGGCATAGTCCGATGCCGAGGTTCAATAGCATGATCATGCCGAAGTGAACCGGATCGACGCCGAGCTTGAGCATCACCGGAAGGAGAATCGGCGTCGAGATCAGGATCGACGGCGCCATGTCGACGAGGCAGCCGAGCACGAGCAACATCACGTTCACCAGCATCAGGATCACGTATTTGTTGCTGGAAATCGCCAGGAAGAACGCCGTGATCTTGGCCGGCATTTGCGTCAGCGCCATGATGTAGCCGACGCTCGACGCGCAGGCGATCAGGGTGAGCACCATCGCCACCGTGCGCATGGTTCGATGCACGAGGGCTGGCAGGTCGCGCCAGCGATAGTCGCGATAGACGAACATGGTGACGAAGAAGGCCCAGACGCAGGCAACTGCGCCGGCCTCGATGGCGGTGAACACGCCGGCGAGAATGCCGCCGAGGATGATCGCAAGCGTGATCAGGCCCCACAGTGCGTCGACCGAAATTCGCACCGCTTCGCGCAGCGGCACTGCGCTGCCGCGTGGATGGCCGTCGCGGTAAGCGATCACAAGGCAAAGCACGACAAGCGCGAAGCCGAGGAGGAGCCCCGGCACGACGCCGGCCATGAACAGGCTGATGATCGAGATCGTCCCGCCCGTCGCGAGCGAATAGATCACCGCATTGTGGCTCGGCGGCACCAATAAAGCCTGCACCGAGGCCGAGATTGTCACGTTGGTGGCGAAGACGCGCGGAAACCCGGTCCGCTCCATCTGCGGGATCATCACCGAGCCGATCGCGGAGGTGTCGGCCACTGCCGAGCCCGAAATACCGCTTAAGAATGTCGTGGCGACGACATTGACGACCGAGAGACCGCCGCGCACGCGCGTGAAGCCGACCAGCACGTCGGCAAAGGCGACCAGCCGCTTGGCCATGCCGCCTTCGGCCATGATGGCGCCGGCCAGCACGAAGAACGGAATGGTGAGCATCGCCACTTTGCTCACGCCATCGGAAATTTTCAGCATCACCGCTTCGAGCGGAATGCCCATCCACAAGGCGCCCGCGATCGCCGCCAAAGCCAGCGAATAGGCGATCGGCATGCCGATGACGAAGCACGCGAACATGGTGGCCAGCAGGATGAAAATGTCCATCGCGTGCGCCCTGGTGTCTAATCGAACGCCGCGGCGTCGCGCTCGGCCGCCGGTGTGTGTGGCGGGCCGAGCAGGAGGCGCTCGATGACGAAGAGAAACAAAATCGCGCCGCCGAGCGGGATCGGCAGATAGGTCACGCCGACCGACAACGACGGAAAATCGGCAATGGAATTCTGCCATGTCGCGGCAACGAGCTTTGCCCCCCAATCGACCATGAACAGTGCGATCAGGGCCATCAGCAGCTCGACGACAAAAGCCATCATGCGCTGCAGGCGCATCGGCAACAGCGAAACGAAGAACGACATGCGCATGTGCAGGCCGGCGCGGTAGCAGGCCGCCGCGCCGAAAAATGTCAGCACGATCATCAGCAGCACCGCCATCGGTTCCGGCCAGGATGCGGCGCGGTTGAGCACGTAGCGGGTATAGACCGCCCAGGGAATGACCGCGGAAATCAGTACCAAAGCGGCGCCGGCGATGGCGACGCAGGCCGCATAGAGTGCGTCCATGAGCCCGCGCAGCGCCGGCTTCATCGCCCGCAAGCTCTCAGGCTGCCTGAACGCGCTTGATCAGCTCGGCAAAGCGCGGACCGTATTTATCCCAGACCGGCTTCACGGCATCCTGGAACGGCTGCTTGTCGATCGTTTCGACGATCTGCACGCCGCCGGCGCGCGCCTTGTCCATCGCTTCGTTTTCGTAAGCCGCCCACAACACGCGCTCCTCTGCCTGCGCCTCGCGCGCGGATTTCCGGATCAACGCTTGGTCATCCTTCGACAGCGCGTCCCAGGTTCTGCGCGAGAAGACGAGGACTTCGGGGACGACCAGATGCTCGGTCAGCGTGTAGAATTTCGCCACCTGATAATGATTGTCGAAGACGAAGCTCGGCGGATTATTCTCGGCGCCGTCGATGACGCCGGTCTGCAGCGCGCTGAAGACTTGGTCGTAACCCATGGCGACGCCGTTGGCGCCGAGCGCATTGGCCATATCGACGAACATCGGGTTGCCGATGACCCGAACCTTGAGACCCTTGAGGTCGGCAATGCTTTTGATCGGATGCTTGGTGTTGTAGAAACTGCGCGCGCCGGCATCCATCCAGCAAAGCCCGATCAATCCGGCTTTGTCGTTGGCGCTCACCTTGTCGAGAAGCTCGTCGCCGATGGGTCCGTCGATGACCTTCTGCATATGCGCGGTGTTGCGGAACAGAAACGGCAAATTGAACACGTTGAGATCGTCGATCACCGGGCCGATGGCACCGACGCTGACGCGCGCGAACTGGATCGCTCCGACCTGCGCCTGCTCGATGGCTTCCTTCTCGCCGCCGAGCTGCATCGACGCATACATCTGCACGCCAAGCCGCCCATTGGTTGCCTGTTCGAGCTTCTTGCCGAGATTTTCCACCGCGACGACGGTGGGATAACCGGGAGGATGGACGTCGGATGCCTTGAGCGTGGTTTGCGCCTCGGCAAAGGCCGGACCTTGCGCGGCGCGGCCGATCGCCAGCGTTCCAGCTAAGAATGCGGTGCCGCGAAGAACGTCACGTCGACGCATCGTCTCCTCCCTCGGTCGAGCCGTCGGTTCAGCCCGCGGCCGTCATCATTGTCATGTCGCGTATCATTGCACACGATGGGCGGGTCGGCGAGCAAAGTCTCTCGGACCAAGTCTTTCGCACCATCTCTTTCGGTGGCGCGGTTGTGGCGCCGCCTTTCGGCGCGCGTGTGCTTGCGCTTTTGCGCAGACCGGCGGATGCTCCGGTCCTTTTTGCGAGGATGAGATGCCGCAGAATTTCGGGGCGACCGAACGGCTGGCGCAATTTGTGGTCGAGACGCGATGGGAAGCCCTCCAACCGTCCGTCGTTCATCAGGTCAAGCGTTCGCTGATGAACTTTTTTGCCGTCGCTTTGACCGGCTGCCGCGAATCGACGATCGAAACCGCGCTGCAAACGCTCGCGGGTTTTTCCGGCGGCCGGCAGGCGGCGGTGATCGGCCGGCGCGAGCGGATCGATGCGCTCAACGCTGCGTTTCTCAATGCCGCGAGCGCGAACGTGCTCGACTTCTGCGACACCCACGTGCCGACGGTGATCCATCCGACCGCGCCGCTGGCGCCGGCTTTGCTGGCGCTCGGCGAGGTTCAGCGCGTGACTGGCCGCGAGGCAATCCTTGCTTTCGTGCTCGGCCAGGAGATCGAATGCCGCATTGGGCTTGCGATGTCGCCGAGCCACTATCACCGCGGTTGGCACATCACCGCGACTTGCGGCGTGTTCGGCGCTGCCGCCGGCAGCGGCAAGCTTCTGGGGCTCAATTCCGCGCAGATGGTTTGGGCGCTCGGCATCGCGGCGACGCAAGCGGCCGGCTTGTGCGAATGCCTCGGCACGCCCGCGAAAAGCGTCGGCGTCGGCAATGCGGCGCGCAATGGCCTGATGTCGGCGCTGCTGGCGGCGAAAGATTTCACCGGGCCGGCCGAGCCGCTCACCGGCGTACAAGGCTATTTCCATGCGCTCAACGAGACCCCGGAGCTTGGCTTGCTGACCGAGGGACTCGGCGAGACCTGGGAAATCGCCAAGACATCGTACAAGCCCTATCCATGCGGCTTTGTCGTCCATCCGGTGCTCGACTGCGTGCTCGACTGGCGGCGCACGCATCCGCAAGTTGCCGTGGAAAGGGTCAAGGTGTTCGGCAATCCGCTCCTCGCCGCCCGCACCGACCGGCCGCATATTTCGACAAGCGGCCAGTCGCAGGTCAGCGTTCAGCACGCGGTCGCCGCGGCGCTCGTCACCGGCAAAGCCGGCGTCGCGCAGTTCGCCCAAGATTGCGTCAACGACCCGCAAGTCGCTGCGCTGCGCAGTAAGGTCGAAGCGGTGCGCGACGAGAGCTTTCCGACGGTCGCCGCCACGGTCGAGATCGTCACTGCCGACGGCAAGACGCATGAGCTCAGCCAGCGCGCGGCGCGCGGCAGCGACGCCAATCCGATGACGGACCAGGACCTTGAGGACAAGTTGCGCGATGCGGCGGCAAACATTCTTCCGCGCAACGATGTCGCCGCGCTGATCGAGGCGATCTGGACACTCGATGAGAGCGACGATATTGCGAGGCTTACAGCGCTCGCTGTGCCGCGCGCAAACTAAAAAGGCAGTGAGATAAAGGGGCAGGGGATAATGAACAGCGTCAACAGCAAGCGCGTGTTCCTCGTCAAGCCGCACGTGCCGGCCGGCTATTTCGATATCATCGGCAAGCGCGACGATATCCGGCTCGATCGATTGGAGCATGACAGCACGCTCGATCTGGCGATGCCGGTGCTAACCGCCGCGCACGCCTATCAGACAGGCTCGACGCGCGACGAGCTGGCGCGGCATTTGCACACCGGGGCCGAATTGCTGCAACATATGCCTAACCTGTTGCTCGTCTCGACCAACGGCGCCGGCTACGACACGGTCGACGTCAAGGCTTGCACCGAACGTGGCATCCTCGTCGTCAATCAAGCCGGCGGCAACGCGGAATCGGTCGCCGAACACGTGCTGGGCATGATGCTCATGCTGGTCAAACGCGCCGTCGATTGCGATCGCGCGCTGCGCGCCGGCACGTTGCAAAACCGTGCCGACTTCACCGGGCGCGAGGCGTTCGGCAAAACCGTCGGCATCGTCGGCATCGGCAATGTCGGGCGGCGCGTCGCCGAGCTTTGCGGCGGGCTCTTTCGCATGGCCGTGATCGCCTACGATCCCTATGTCGACGCCGAAGAGATGCGCCGCCACGGTGCGCGCAAGGTCGAGCTCGATGAGCTTCTCCGCAGCGCCGACTTCGTTTCGATCAATTGTCCGCTCACCGACGAGACCCGCAAGATGATCGGCGCGCGCGAATATGCCTTGATGCAGCCGGCGGCCTATTTTATCACCACCGCGCGCGGCTTCATCCATGACGAGGCGGCGCTGGCTGAGGCGCTGCGCGCAAAGAAAATCGCCGGCGCCGGGCTCGATGTCTGGGAAAAGGAGCCGCCACCGGCGGATCACCCGCTTCTGCAATTCGACAACGTGATTGCGTCGGCGCATACCGCGGGCGTCACGCGCGAAGCCCGCGCCAATATGGGCAAGATCGCCGCCGAACAAATGCTGGCCGCGCTCGACGGCAGGCCGGTAACGCGGATGGTCAATCCGCAAGTCTGGCCGGACTACACCAAGCGCTTCGCGCGCGCCTTCGGTTTCACGCCGCGGCGCTGACAGGCAAGGCGGCGGGCGGTCACGGTAGAAATGAAGGCTGAGATGCGACCTAATTATTATGATTGCGCAGCGGCCTTACCGGCAGGCGTGATCGAAAGCCAGCCGCTGGTATGGCCGGACTGGGCAACCGCGAGCCACCCCTGTGCCTTGGCGTACTTAATTGCGATACGGATTTCGCCGGCGGTCAATCCCATGTCCGCCGCTACCTGACTGACCCTAGTCTCAGGTGCAACGGGGTTCCGTCTATCGATTAGAGCCTCGAGCAGTCGCTTGGCGTTTTCGGGTGTATTCTGACTGGCCATTGCGTCATTATAACCACGTGGAGTTGCGGGATAGGTGGTTTTGTTCTGGGCGCTTACCCAAATTTCCTGTCGGCGGCAATGCGCGGAAGGCGCGAGTCATTTCCCGGAGGCCGGGCCATCACCCCGTATATTCCAGAATGTGCATGCCCTGGCCCCAGCGGTCGATCAGATAAAGGCGGCCGTCATCGTCGGCGCCGATATCGTTCGACTGAATGCCTGGTGCGCCGGCCGGCGTTTCAGGGACGTAACAGCCCACTTCCTTCGGATGGAGCGGATCGCTGACACTGACGGCGCGCAGACCGGCATTGAAATACGTGAGAAACACGATGTCCTTCCACGGCCCTTCGGCCGGAAGGTCTTCCAGAATGTTGTGCGCGCCGAACCGGCCGGGCCGGTCGAAATATTTGTCCCGCTCGGGCATGAAGGTCGCAATCGGCAGCGGATTTGTTTCTTCCCGTGCATCGATGATCCACATGAATTGCGCGTCCCAATATTTTTGCTTGGCGCGCGCCTCGTCGGTGACGACGAGATAAGGGCGATCGCCGATCGGCCAGCAGGTGTGGGTCGAGCCCGGAAACGGCGGCGACCATTTGATGTGGCCGACAAGCTTCATGGCGGAGAGATCCGTGCAGTCGATGATCGACATGCCGCCGCCCCACCAGGCGCAATACATGCGGTTGCCACGGATCATCGGCGGCCCATGCAGCGTTGTGGCTTCCTCATGCGGATGCGGATCGTTCCCGACTTCGCTGGTGTCGGTCTTCATCCAGGGCAGGCCCCAGATGCTGACGACCTCGGGATGCAGCGGGTCGCGGATATCGAGCGTCCAGATCACGCGCTTGTCCCAGCCCGACGCATCGTTGGGCATGAAAGCGAGGTGGCGCTTCAAATCGACGCCGAAGCGATGCGGCCCAGAGCCGGGCATGTCGTAAAAGCCGACCGGCTTCGGCGCCGACGGCGTCGACACATCGAAGATGAAGAAGCCGGCGCGGGCGTTCTTGCCTTTGTCGCCGGCGAGCCGTTCCGAATTCACATAGAGCAGATCGTCGCCGACGATGCGCAGCTTGTGGCAATGCACGCCGGGCGGCGCGCGGAATTCGCCGATCTTCTTCGGCGCTCGCGGATCGCGCACGTCATGAACGGTAAATCCTTCCGGGCCGTTGAAGCTCGATCCGCCGACCGCGCCGACATAGGCGTGCCCCTTGTGGATTTGAACGAGGCTGCCGCCGCCCCAGGCCGCCGACGGATCATGGCCGATCAGGCGGAAATTTTTCGCTTCTTCTGGATAGGCAGCGGACATCCGTGCATCCTCCATTGACTTCGTCATGGCCGGGCTTTGGCCGGGTTTGTCCCGGCCATCCACGTCTTTAGTTTCTTTCGCTAGCAAGACGTGGAGGCCCGGCACAAGAGTTTATAGTCGGGGCCCGGCAAAACCGTTGGGAAGCACCGTTTGGTCATTGGCCTTCAATCATCGTCGGCCACACGTGCGCAGCTGTTCGGCCATCCGCGCGGGCTGACCTTTCTCTTCACCACGGAAATGTGGGAGCGCTTCTCCTATTACGGCATGCGCTCGCTGCTCGTCCTCTACATGACGAAATATCTCTTGCTGGCCGATCATGCCGGCGGCGTGGTCGGCCTCGATGCGCTCAAACGCGCGCTCGAAAGCGTATTCGGCCCGCTCGACGTGCAGCCTTTGTCGTCGCAGATCTGGGGGCTTTATACCGGGCTCGTCTACTTCACGCCGATTTTCGGCGGATTGATCGCCGACCGCGTGCTCGGCCAGCGCCGCACTGTCGTGATCGGCGCGGTGCTGATGGCGATCGGCCATTTCATGATGGCGGTCGAGCAGCTTTTTCTGTTCGCGCTGCTGGCGCTCATTCTCGGCAGCGGCTTTTTCAAGCCGAACATTTCCACCCAGGTCGGTGGCCTCTATGCGCCCGCCGACGAGCGCCGCGACCGCGCCTATTCCATCTTCTATGTCGGCATCAACCTCGGCGCGTTTCTCGCGCCGCTCGTCTGCGGCACGCTCGGCGAGAAGGCGGGGTGGCATTACGGCTTCGTCGCCGCCGGCGTCGGCATGCTGATCGGGCTTTCGATTTATCTCTATGCGCTGCCGCTTTTGCCGGCGGATGAATTGCACAAAGCGATCGCCGCGCATCGTGAGCGGAAGCCGCTCGACGCCGGCGAGCGGCGCGCCGTGCTCGGGCTGCTCGCGCTGTTCGTGCCCAATACGCTGTTCTGGGCCGCCTACGAGCAGATGGGAAACACCATCGTACTGTGGGCGGACACGAACACGGATCGCGGCATCCATCTCTTCGGCTTCTCCGCGCAAATCCCGACGACCTGGTTCCTCGCCTTCAATCCGTTCATGATTTTTGCCTTCACGCCGTTCGTCGTCGCGCTTTGGGCGCGACAGGCCGCGCGCGGCGCCGAGCCGCCGACCATCAGCAAAATGGCCTTTGGCTGTTTCGGGCTTTGCGCCGCATACCTGATCCTGGTGGCGGCGGCGCTTTATTCCGGCGGCGCGAGCGCGAGCTGGCTGTGGCTGCTCGCTTATTTCGTCGTGCTCACGCTCGGCGAACTTTATCTCTCGCCGGTCGGCCTTTCCTTCGTGACCAAGATCGCGCCGGCGCGCATGCTCTCGATGATGATGGGCATCTGGCTCGCGGCGAGTTTCACCGGCGGATTTCTCGCGGGCTTTATCGGCAGCTTCTGGAGCCGGATGGCGAAGCCGGAATTTTTTCTTTTGGTCGCCGGGATTGCCGCGCTCGCCGGGCTGATGATTTTCGCTTGCCGGTGGGTTGGGAAGGGGGCGTGAGGGGAAGGTGTTTAAGGGGCTAGTCGGCCCAAAAGGGCGATTTTGTGGGGCTTGTGGGTTATTTCGATCCGCTCGTCACTGTTATGTTGACATGACGGTTCAGAGGGCCGCTTTCGCAGCAGCACGAAGCCCGTGCGCCGGCGCGCGTTGAAGGACGCCGCGCCGCTTAGCGCGCAGCCGCGGCGGCCACTTCCGCCGCGGGCCTTTCGATATGAGCGATGTTGTCTTTCACCGCCTTCTGCACCTTCTCGAACGCGCGCACTTCGATCTGACGCACGCGCTCGCGGGAGACGCCGAATTCGTCGGCCAGCTCTTCCAGCGTGATCGGCTCGTCGGCAAGCCGGCGCGCCTCGAAAATCCGCCGCTCGCGATCGTTCAGCACGGTGAGCGCTTGGCCGAGCGCCTGGTGCCGGTTTTCCGATTGCTCGGATTCAGCAAGCCGGCTCTCCTGGCTGACGCCGTCGTCGACCAGCCAATCCATCCA
>JBAPZR010000309.1:0-2162 GCA_049285335.1 Xanthobacteraceae bacterium
ATCCAGGGCCTGGCGGGAGGCGGTCTGCAGCCCAGCAGTCAGGCTGTGCTGCTGGACGCTTTCCCGCCGGAAAAGCAGGGCGTCGCGATGACGCTGTTCGGCTTGGCGGCTCTACTCGCGCCGGTCGTCGGTCCGACTCTCGGTGGCTGGCTGACGGACGAATACCAGTGGCGGTGGGTCTTTTTGATCAATGTGCCCGTCGGTCTCCTGGCATTCGGCGGGTGTTACGCCCTTCTCCGCGACCCTGATTATCTAACTGCAGAGCGCAATGAGTTGCGGAGCCGGCCGTTCCATTTTGACTCGATCGGTTTGTCACTGCTGATCATTGTCATGGTCTCCTGGGAAGTGGTGATCAGTAAAGGCCAGCAGTGGGATTGGCTGGGCGATCCATTCTGGCGCGTACAGACATTGGCCACTCTCTTTACGGTCGGCCTAGTGGCGTTGGTCTTTTGGGAGTTACGCAGCCCCAACCCGGTAGTCAATTTCCGACCGTTGGCCGAGAGCAACTTCGCTGCCTGCTGTATCATTATCTTTGGCGCCTATGCCGTGCTCTACGGTGCTAGCACGACTTTGCCCGGCTTACTTCAATCGGAATTTGGTTACAACGCCTTAAACGCGGGGCTGGTCATGTCGCCGGCCGGGTTCTTCGCTCTCCTTGCGATGCCCGTCGTTGGATTCGCACTCGGCAAAAAGATAGACGCTCGCTGGTTGATCGGCGCCGGATTGCTGCTGATGGCCATCAGCAACTATTGGATGTCGCAGATGAACCTCCTTATCAGTCCGGGCCAAGTCGTCTGGCCTCGGGTCGTCTTGGTCGTAGGACTGTCGATATGTTTTGCGCCGGCAAACGTGGCCGCCTATCTCTATACGCCGATCGCGTTGCGTGGAGCGGCTGTAGGCTTATTGAGTCTTCTACGCAACGAGGGTGGCAGCGTTGGAACGTCCATGGCCCAGACGCTTCAGGAAAGGCGCGATCAATTCCATACGCTGCGACTCGGCGAATTCCTCGATCCCTTTAATCCGGCAGTACAATCCTTCCTTGAGCAGGCGCAAGCGCGTTTTCTGCAGCAGACCGGCGATCCGGCTGCCGCCCGGCAGTTGGCATGGCAGGCGCTGGAGAACCTGCGCGAACAGCAGTCATCGGCACTCTCGTATTTCGATTGTTTTTGGCTGTTCGCCGTTGCGATGCTTGTGCTGACGTTCGTCGTCTTCTTTATGAGACGTTCGGTGGCCGAGAAGGGGACTCGGGTCGGCGGCGAGTGAAACATGTCAATAACAGCATGACGCAAATTAACGCTCGAATATCAGGCAACGGGGGGTGATTTCGGGCGAGCGGGCGTGCCAAAGCACCCAACTTTAACGCGGAAATGTAATGGCCCTGCGGATCGAAGACTACGCAATGATCGGGGACTGCCACAGTGCAGCCTTGGTCGGTCGTGACGGCTCGATCGATTGGCTGTGCTGGCCTCGCTTCGACTCGCCGGCGTGTTTTGCCGCTCTGCTCGGGACGTCAGAGAATGGCCGGTGGTTGATTGCGCCCGAACACGCCTCGTCCAATGTGACCCGTCGCTACCTCGACGATACGCTCATCCTCGAGACCGAATTCCAAACCGAAACCGGCACCGCGACGGTAGTCGATTTCATGCCTGCTACTGATGGTGAGGCCGATCTGGTGCGTATCGTTTTTGGACGTTCCGGCAAAGTGAAGCTCCATACTGAACTAGTGATTCGCTTTGGCTATGGCGCGATCGTGCCGTGGGTCAACCGGGCCGAAGACGGCACCTTCCACGCGGTTGCCGGCCCTGAGCGTGTGATGCTGCACACTCCGGTTGATCTTTATGGAGAGGATCTCAAAACCGTCGGTGAGTTTGCCCTCAGCGCCGGCCAAAGTGTTCCGTTCGTCCTGTCCTATGGTCCTTCATTTGAGAGTGCGACTGCGCCGATCGATCCGTTCAAGGCACTGGAGAGCACCGCACAGTTTTGGCGCGACTGGTGCAGTCGTTGTCCCGACGTCGGATCCTGGACCGGCATCGTCAAGCGTTCGATGATCACGTTGAAGGCTTTAACCTACGCACCGACCGGCGGGATCGTTGCGGCCGTCACGACCTCCCTTCCTGAGCGCTTGGGCGGTTCGAGGAACTGGGATTACCGCTTTTGCTGGC
>JBAPZR010000310.1:0-4011 GCA_049285335.1 Xanthobacteraceae bacterium
TTGCGTCTGTCGGCGTTTCGCTTCCGATTTTTTCTTTTTCTTTCCCGTTCGTCTCTTCATTCGTCATTGCCGGGCTTGACCCGGCAATCCATGCGGCAGCGAAGCATGCGAGTGCTTCCACCGGCACTCGCCGCGTCGCTTCAGCATGGACCACCGGCATAGGCGAGTGAAACGACGCCGTTCTGCGAACGGCTATGCCCGGTGGTGACGACTTCTGAGAATGGCGTGGCATAGCTCGGGCGCATTAAGCCGCGCCGCGAGAACGAGATTCTATTTCCTCTCCCGCCCGCGCGCGCAGCGCGTGGTGGGGAGGGGCACAGGCGGCCTTTGGCCGCCGTACTTTTCAATGACGCTGATGCGAAGCATCGGCTATGGGTTCGGGATCATGCTGTAGCGCTCCTCGCGATGCCGGTGTGGCAAAACGCGCGCGGGAGCGTCACTTGGCGAGAAGCCCGTACCCCTTCACCGCTAAGCGCACACCGATTATTCTTGATCGTCAATCGATAACGCCGGGGCAGGAAACATGAGAAAAAGTTTTGCGGCAATTGTGTTTTCTTTCTTAGCTCTCGTTCTTCCCGCTGATGTCCTTCCCGTTCATGCCGATAATTTTCCGTCGCGTCCGATTACGCTGATCGTGCCGTTCCCGCCCGGCGGATCGACCGATGTCGCGGCGCGGATCATGGCCGACAAGATGGGCGCGAGCCTCGGTCAGCCGGTGATCGTGGAGAATGTCGGCGGCGCCGGCGGGTCGATCGGGGTAGGGCGGCTCGCCCGCGCCACGCCCGACGGCTACACCATCGACATTGGACAATGGGACACCCATGTCGGCAGCATCATCTACAATCTCAATTACGATCTGCGCACCGATTTCGCGCCGATCGGGCTGATCTCGATCAATCCGATGCTGCTGGTCGCGAAAAAGACGCTGCCTGCGGACGATCTCAAATCGCTAGCCGCTTATATGAAATCGCATCCCGGCGACGCCAAATTCGTCAACCAGAATGCTTCGGCGCAGGTCGGCGGCTTGCTCCTGCAAAAGCTCACCGATACGCAATTGCTGTTCGTGCCGTATCGCGGCGCCGGCCCGGCCATGACGGACCTGATCTCGGGCCAGGTCGATCTTCTTCTCGTGCAAGGCGCGGTGGCGCTGCCACAGGTGCGTGCCGGCACCATCAAGGCGCTTGCGGAGCTCTCGCCCGAACGCTCGGCCTCGATGCCCGATATTCCGTCCGCCGCCGAATCCGGCGTTCCCGGACTCTATATCGCGGGCTGGTTCGGCTTCTATGCGCCGAAGGGCACGCCGGCCGATGTCATCGCCAAGCTCAACGCGGCGACGGTGCGGGCGCTGGCCGATCCGGCGGTAAAAGCACGCTTTGCGCAACTCGGCCTCGACGTCGCCGCCCGCGATCAGCAGACGCCCGAAGGTCTTGCAGCGTTTCAGAACGCCGAGATGGACAAGTGGTGGCCGATCATCAAGGCGGCGGGCATCCGCGGCGAATAATTCTTGCCGCCGCCGCGGGGGAGGGAAGCAATCAAGAGGAAAACATGTCGAAAGCCTATTTTGTCGTACGCTCAGTCGTCGAGGAGCCGCTGCGCAAGAAGTTCGATGCCTGGTATTCCGCGAATCACCTGCCGATGGCGCTGTCGGAATTCAAGGCCGAGAAGTGCTGGCGGTTCTGGAGCGCGGCGGATCAAGGCGTGCACTACGCCGTCTATCAGTTTCCCGACATGGCGCGGCTCGACGCCGCGCTCAAATCGGACGGCTTTAAGCGCCTGGTCGCCGATTTCGATCAAGCGTGGCCGAGCGGCGTTACGCGCACGCGCGACATGCTCAATGTCGTCGAGGAGCGGGGCGGCTAGATTTTCCCTCCCCGCCGCTTTTGCGTGAGGAGGGAAATGATCGGGCGCCGATCTTAAGGCTGCTGCAGGAAGATGTCCGTGCCGCGCTGGTTACCGTTGGGGCTGTAAAGTATCCATTGCGTATTGATCCTCCGACCCGCGACGGTGCCCTGCCACACGGTCTTGGAGTTGCAGTTTTGAATTCCGTTGTTCCATATGACGGTGAATACCACGCGATTGCCCACCACTTGTCCGTTTACAGCGAATGGCGTGCCTTGGCAGGCAAAGTCAGCGGCGTGATTGATATAAACGCCGCTAAATATTCCCTGCTGGTTGATGCTGTAGAGTTTCATTTCAGAGAGGCGCTGGTTCAGCCAGTAAGACGGAACCGGCAAGCTCTGTGCCAACACGCTGACCGACGACGCGACGACAAACAGGAAAGCAGTCACGAGACGTTTCATCTCGACCCCCTTGGAGATTGCAATGACGGCGACGCATTGAACGTGAAGCGCCACACGCAATAGTAGTACATGAACCATATTTCGCTCAAGACGTTTAGAGGGGGCTTTTGAGAGCCGTGGGACACGTCGGGCGCATGAGCGGCGACACGCGCACGCGCGACGTGCTCAATGTCGTCGAGGAGCGCAGCGGCTAGCGCAGAGGAAACGCCGCGAAGGCGTGCTCACTCCTCCTGGAAGATATCCGTGCCGGACACACTGAGTGGGATTTTACCATTATTGTAGAGCACCCACCGTGTGTTGATGGTTTTGCCCGCGATGTGTCCGTGCCAAAAAGTCTGGGAATTGCAATTTTGTGCGAAATTGATCCACACCACAATGAATTGCACACGGTTTCCCTTCGCTCTACCGGCCAAATTGAATGGTGTGTTCTCGCAGGTCAGACCGCCATCGTGCTTGACGAAGATGCCCTTGAAGATGCCCTGGGCATCAATGGTGAAGATTTTCATTTCAGAGCCGCGCTGGCTTCTCCAATAGGATGGGACCGGCAAGCTCTGGGCAAATGCACTGGCCGAGGTCGCGACAACAATCAGCAAAGCGGTCACCAGACGTTGCATATCAACCTCCTATGGAAAGGACGACGAGCACATTCCACGTTACCGGCGCGTGGGCGCTGTTTTGTTTGTATTTAAAAATTAGCGCCACCCCCCGCCGCCGTTCACATAAACGGTGTCGGCGGTCATGAACGAGCAGGCGTCGGAGCACATGAAGAGGACAAGTTCGCCGATCTCCTCGGGCTCGCCGAACCGCTTCATCGGCACATCGTCGAAAAAGCGCTGCACCAGTTCGGGGGACGATTGCGCGGCGTCCTGGAACGGCGTCTTGATCGGGCCGGGCGAGATCGACAGCGCGCGGATGCCTTGGGTGGCGAATTCGCGCGCCACGCCCATGGTCATCGAGACTACCGCGCCCTTGGCCGCGGCGTAATGGACCGACGAGCCCGGGCCGCCGCGCCGATGCGCCATGCTCGCCATATTGACGATCACGCCGTGTTTGTTCTTGAGCATGTGGGGCAGCGCCGCCTGCATGGCGTGGAACGTGCCGTTGACGTTGAGCGCGAAGGTCTTTTCCATCAGCGCGTCGTCGATTTCCAAGAACTTGGCGCGGCGAATCGCGGCGCCGGCAGAGTTGAAAAGAAATTGCACGCCGCCGAACGCATTGACCGTCCGCTGCACCATGTCGTCGACCTGCGCACGCGACGTCACGTCGGTTCGCAGCGCCAGCGCCTGGCTCCCGGCCGCATTGACCTTGGCCGCGGTATCGCGCGCGCCGTCTTCGTTGAGGTCGGCGCAGACCACATTGGCCCGCTCGCGCGCGAAGATCAGCGCGGTGGCGCGGCCGATGCCGCTTGCCGCGCCGGTGATGATGATTGTCTTGCCAGCAAAGTAATCCGGCGTCTTCGCCATGTCCCGCTCCCTGTCCCATTCCTTGTCCAACTTCAGTGCTGCCGGAGCGATTGTGCCCGCTCATCGCGCCTGCGACAATCAGCATGCGGGTTCGCTTACCGATCATCCGTTCACGTTCATTGCATCTAAGGAGAATAGATCATGCCGCGCGTCCCCATCGAATATCGCGACGCCAGTCAGCAGGTCCGCGCCGTATTCGACCGACGACGTCAACAATTTCTGGAAATTTCTGGCGCACGATCCGGTCA
>JBAPZR010000311.1:0-35739 GCA_049285335.1 Xanthobacteraceae bacterium
GTACTGTGCTCTACATGGCTGCTTTGAGCGCTTGCCGGTACAATCCTGCTCTCAAAGTCTTCCACAGTCGTCTCGCCGCCACAACAAGAAACCCAAAGTCATCATCGTCGCCGTGATGCGCAAGATGATCACAACAATCAACGCTATGGTGCGCGACAACGTCGCCTGGCAGCCCAAATCCGCCTGAGTCAACACCACAGTTGCTCATTCGATCACCTCGCCGGCTTCGGCGAGCAGTGTCGGCGGCGCCGTCAGTCCGAGCGCTTTGGCCGTCTTAAGATTTATCACGAAATCGAATTTTGTGGGCTGCAATATCGGCAGATCGCCGGGCTTTTCGCCTTTGAGGATGCGGCCGACATAGATTCCTGCGTTTCGATAGCTTTCGACGAAATCTGGTCCATAGCTCATCAAGCCTCCAGCTGCCGCATATTCACGAAACTGATAAACAGCGGGCAGGCGATGTTGCGTCGCGAAGCCGATAATGCGATCGTATCGCGTGTCGAAGAAGGGAGCGGCCGTGACCAAAAATGCGCCGACGCCCTGTTGCGCGAATGAGGTGAGCGCTGCATCCAATTCCGCGTCGTTGTCCGCCCTTGCCACGAAGAGCTGCTGACTGACCGCTTTGGCCGCGGGTTCAAGGTCCTCCAATTCTTGTTCCGTCGGCGGGAATTGGGGGTTTAGAAGTACGCCGATCAATCGGACCCCGGGCACGAGCTCGCGTAGCAAGCCCAACCTCTTCGACTCCATTTCGCTGGTCCAAAGCGTGTAGCCCGTAGCATTGCCGCCGGGTCGATTGAAGCTCGCAACGATGCCGGCCTTGACTGGGTCGCCCCCCATCCCGAACACAACCGGGATCGTCTTGGTTGCCTTCGTGGCGGCGACCGCGGAAACATCGCCACCAACACCGACGAGAACAGCAACCTTTCGGCTGACCAAATCGGCCGCGAGACCGGGCATTCGGTCGTAATCCCCGCGCGCCCAACGGAATTCAATCTCGACATTTTGGCCTTCAACAAAACCTGTCTCACCCAAGCCTTGCCGGAACGCAGAGACGAGGTGGGCCGAATCCTCTGACGACCGGCCGCTCATGAAGCCGACGACCGGCGTTACCGGTTGCTGTGCGCGCGCGGCCAGCGGCCACGACACAGCCGTGCCAAGGAAAACTGTGATGAACTCCCGTCGCCTCATGACTTTGCCTGGGCTGTGCCGGCGCGATATCAGCTTTACCATGGCTGAATGAAACCCGATGTCCGCATTGTCTCAGAAGCGGACATCAGTCTTATTCGATCACGTCGTCGGCAAGCGCCAAAAAATTCACCGGCAGCTCGATGCCTGTGGCCTTTGCGGTCTTGAGGTTGATGACGAGCTTGTAGCGTGTGGGCTCCTCGAACGGCAGATCTGCCGGCCGCGCGCCGCCCAAGATACGCGCGGTAAGGCCGGCCGCGCGCTCCATGCTTTCATTGAGGTCGGGTCCGTATGACATCAAGCCGCCATCACGCACATTGAAATCGTATTCGTAAAGGGCTGGAATATGGTGCGCGCCGGCAAAATCAAACACGCGCTTGCGATTGAGGGTCGTGAGCGCATCGGCCACCATGAAAATGGCATCCGGCGGGTCGTGATCCATAGCTTCGAACACGCCGTTAAAATCGTCAGGTTCGCGTACCCCGAGCGGCTGCACCGTGATTCCGAGGGACCGCGCGGCATCGGCAGAGGCATCGTAACGCATGCTCATGCCAAGATCGTCCCTGTTCCACAGCATCGCGACTCGCCTCAACTTCGGCACCGCTTGCTTGATCAGTTCGAGGCGTTTGGTGGCGAGAGCCGCCGCGTTGTCAGAAATGCCGGTGACGTTGCCGCCCGGATGCGCCAGGCTGTCGATAAGGTGGGTCGCCACCGGATCACCGGCTCCAGCATAGACCACCGTTGACACATTCGACACCTTGCAGGCGAGCGTCGCCGGAAAGCCACCGGCGACTATCACATCGACTTGATGTGCTTTCATGTCACGCACAATCTCGCCAAGTTTGCTGATCTGACCACCAGCGCCGCGCGCCTCGAACGCAAGATTTTTGCCGAGTGTGTAGCCGCGCTGCTCCAACTGTTGCAGCAGGATCGCCCCAAGCGGCGACTTCTCGTCAACCGGCGGACCCGAGGAGAGCGTGCCGACGCGATAGACCTTGGATGTGGTCTGGGCGACCGCAACACGGGAGCGGGCGACCAATGTGCCGGCGAGAAAAGAAATGAAGTGGCGGCGCAGCATGGCACCCTCTTGAAGACGATCGTTTGGCAACCTAACTTTTATCGCCTGTTCCGATCGGGCGGAAGGCCCTCCGCGCCAATCAATTATCGTGGCTCGATGCGCGGTTCACGCGCCAGGCGCATCGTCGCGGTGCGAAATTTCGATGACACGGGCGCGCGCGGCGAGCGCGTCGACGAGGGAATTGGCTTTCGCCTTATTTGCCGCATCGAGATTGGCATCCCATTCGTCGAGCAGATAGATTTGCGCGTGCGTCTCATTGACAATCTCTTCCAGCGATCTGAGTTGGCGCTCGCCGGATGAAAAGCCGAGTTTCTTGTCCATGGACTCGGCGACGACGACGACGTCTTCCTCGTCGTCGCCCTCGACATCGACCGGCACGACACCGCCGGCAAACTGGAACGCGAGCCGGTCCGTGGTCGGCCAGTAGAATGCACGGTTCTTCATCTCGGTCTTCAGCGCCGCCAGCAGCGAGGATTTTCCGGCCCCGTTAGCGCCCCGCACATTGATGCGTCCCGTCGGGCGCGCGTAGGCGATCCGCAGCGCATCGCCCAGCGACGATACGATATTGGCGTGATCGCCCTCGCGCAGCACCAGGCGGTCGAACTTGATGCGCTTGTCGAAGTCCGGATCGGGCTCCGGCAACATATTGGCGGCGACGCCGCCAAACCGCGTCCAGATCGCGATGAAATCGTTCCAGCCGGTCGCGAGCAAATGAAGCTCGTAGGTCATTTCGATCTGCCGCGGCAAAGTGGTCGCGAGCCCGACCAATAGAACGGTATCGCCCACATTTTGCATCGCGACGCAGGTGATTGTCGCGAAGACGATGGCGAGGCTGACGATGCCGCTCATCGCGCTCATGCCTTCGCGAGCGACAATGGCGCGGATCTGGGCAACCAAGCCTTCGCGCAGGCGGCTTTTAAAGCCGGCCAGCCATAGCCTCAGATTGTAGCTGTTGCCGGCAAAGACATTGTCCCACGCAGTGTAGCCCTGCGCGGTGATGCGATTATTCATCCGCTGATTTTCGAGATAGGCCTGGGCGATCGGGTTTTGCAGGATCCATTGCATCAACAACAGCGCGCCGAACGCGCCGACATAGGCAATCGGCAGACTCGCATCGATCTGAGTGCCCAGCACGAGCGCATTGAAGACCAAGCCGAGAAACAGCTTAAGCGCGAATTCGAGCTCGTACATGACGTTGAAGAAACACTGGAAGGTCTCGCCGGTCAGGAACGGCTCGACCTGTTCGCGGGCCGGCTTTTCGTTGAGCAGCTCGACTTTGCCGCGGTTCTCGCGCGCAAACCGCAGCATAAATTTGCCGAAGCCGCGATAGCCCGCCCGTTCGGCGAAAATCCAGCTGATGACGCCGACCACATAGGACGCCGATTGCGCCGTCAGGATCCAAATAAGATCGGAGAGCAGGAATTGGCCGATCGCGACCTTGCGTCCAGCATTGATGACGAGCCACGTCGTAGCGGCTGCCAACATGGCCTCGACCACCATCAACGTCACCATCACAAAAAGCGACGGCGACAGCAGATAGCTCGCAAGTTCCCAGCGTGAAATCTGCCGCCGTTTCATGGATGGCCTGGATTGGAGGCGCGGCAAGTCGAGCCGCGAGTCGAAGCCGCAGTCTAGCGGCATATGATCGCAAATTTAAGCACGAGCATGCCGGGTCCGATCAAGGGCTTTGCCGAGGGAGCCAAGGACCCGGGCCGCAATTACGGCTGGCCGTGTGCCCGATAGCGGCGTAATCATTGAAGCGGCAAAGAGAAACCGATCCCAGCGCAACGGGGCTCGAAGTGAGTGTCAAGCCCGCCTCCGGAAAGTTCGCCCGCTTGACCGCGCCAATACGCCGCTTCGGCGCATCCAGCTCGGCGCGCACGGCCGTACTTGCCCTGGGCCTGGCCGCGGTCACGGCCTACACCGTGCCCGAGCTACAAAGGATGGCGGGCGGCTGGCTCAATGCCTGCCTGTGGGCGTGCCTCGGCTATTTCACCATCGATAGTGGCGCGCGCGCCCACGCCGCGATCAAGGCCGGCGAAGGGTGGGAGCATATTTTCTCGGCATCGGCTTTGATCGACCTGCTCGGCGTCTTCGCGGTGCCCATCGCGCTGTTATTTGGCGTGCAGGCGCCGACAGCGTGGCTGTTGGCGTCGTTCTGGGTGCTCAAGCTCGCGCAGGATTCGCCGGGTTTCGCCCAGCTGCAGCGTGTATTCGTCGTCGAGGCCAAGGCGCTAGCGAGCGTGCTTGTGCTGTTTTTGATCGTGCTCTTTCTGTCGTCCGCCGCCATGTATTTGATCGAACGCACCGCCCAGCCAAACGCGTTCAGCTCGATGCCGCAAGCTCTGTGGTGGGCGGTGGTGACGCTGACAACCACCGGCTATGGCGACAAGGTGCCAATCACATATTTGGGACGGCTGATCGGCGGCGTCGTTATGATTTGCGGTATCGCCACGTTCGGCCTGTCGACGGGTATCTTGGCCACCGGGTTTGCCGCGGAAACCCGACGCCGCAATTTCATTCGCACTTGGGACCTCGTCAGCAAGGTGCCGTTCTTTCAATCCCTCGATCCCTCGGCGATCGCAGACATCACCCACATGTTGCGGCTCCTGGAAGTGCCGGAGCGAACGGCGATCATCCGCCGCGGCAAGGTCGGCGATTGTATGTATTTCGTTGCGTCGGGGGAAGTTCAGGTGGATGTGAAACCGTCGCCAGTCCGGCTCGGCGCCGGTGCTTTCTTCGGAGAGCTTGCGCTTCTGGGTGACTCGGTGCGTAGCGCTAACGTCACTACGACGATGGCCTCGAGTTTGCTCATTCTCGATCTTGCCGATTTTCGCACCTTAACCGCGAACCATCCCGATCTCCGGCGCGCCATCGACGAGGAAGGGGAGCGCCGCATGAAGGAGAATATACAGCGACACGAGCGGGAGCATGTTGAGGGGACCTTTTCCGTCTGAATGGGCGTGCAGCGCATAGGGGCATGGAAATACCGGCAAGGCTTGACGAACATGAACGTTTGGCTCTCAATCCGCCGCTTTGCGACCGGAATCGACGGCTACAATCTGTATATTTTGAATCCGGCTTGACCCTCTTCTTTGGACCCTCGGGTGTGCTCTTTCCTGGACTTTCTCTTGAACCCTCTTTTGCACCCTCTTTTGGACTCCTCATGTCAGATCGCATCGCATTGATCACCGGGACGACCGGTCAGGACGGCGCTTACCTGGCCGACTTTTTGCTCCAAAAAGGTTATCAGGTGCACGGCCTCAAGAGGCGCTCGTCATCCTTCAACACGGCGCGCGTCGACCACCTCTATCAGGATCCCCACGGCTCCGGCGTGAAGTTTCTTCTCCATTACGGGGATATGACGGATTCGACGAATCTGATCCGCATCATTCAAGAGGTGCAGCCGACCGAGGTCTACAATCTCGCCGCGCAGAGTCACGTGCGGGTCTCGTTCGAGACGCCCGAATACACCGCCAATGCCGATGCGCTCGGGACGCTGCGATTGCTCGAGGCGATCCGTATCCTTCGTCTGGAGGATAAGGTGCGATTTTATCAGGCATCCACCTCCGAGCTGTTCGGAATGGCCCAGGAAGTGCCGCAGCGCGAAACCACGCCGTTTTATCCGCGTTCGCCCTATGCCGTCGCCAAGCTCTACGCCTATTGGATCACGATCAACTATCGCGAGGCCTACGGGATGCACGCATCGAACGGCATCCTGTTCAACCACGAAGGACCGACGCGGGGCGAAACCTTCGTGACCCGCAAGATCACCCGCGCGGTCGCGGCGATCGAACTCGGCCTGCAAAGCAAACTCTTTCTCGGCAATTTGTCCGCGACGCGCGATTGGGGCCACGCCCGGGATTATGTCGAAGGCATGTGGCTCATCGTGCAGCAGCCCGAGCCGGACGATTATGTGCTCGCGACGGGAGAAGAGCACTCGGTTCGCGAATTCGCAGAAAAGGCATTTGCCTGCATCGGCAGGACCATCGAATGGCGCGGTTCGGGCAAAGCCGAACAAGGCCTGGACAAGCGCGACGGCCGGGTGCTCATCGAAATCGATCCGCGCTATTTTCGCCCGACCGAGACGGACGCCCTTCTCGGCGATCCGAGCAAGGCGCGCCAGCGGCTCGGCTGGCGGCACAAAACAACCTTCGACGAACTGGTGCGTGAAATGGTCGAGTCGGATTTGGCGGAACTGCGCCGCGACGGCGTCCATCGCAACGTGCATGACTAGGTGACGAAAAGCGCATGAGCGCGCCGGTCATTTTCGAATTGCGCGGCAAGCGCGTCTTTGTCGCCGGACACGCCGGCATGGTCGGCGCCGCAATCGTGCGCCGGCTCGAACGCGAGCATTGCGACATCCTGTTCGCGACGCGGCGCGAGCTCGACTTGCGCCACCCCCAGGCGATCGAACGCTACATGGGGCAAACTAAACCGGACGCCGTAATCCTCGCCGCGGGAAAGGTCGGCGGCATCAGGGCGAACAGCACATTTCCCGCCGAGTTCCTCGCCGACAATCTAGCAATCGCGCTCAACACGATCCACGCCGCCTATCGGAGCGGAGTGAAAAAGCTCCTCTATCTTGGCTCTTCGTGTATCTATCCGCGGCTCGCGCCGCAGCCGATGACGCCGGAAATGCTGCTGTCCGGCGCGCTCGAGCCCACCAATCAATGGTACGCGGTCGCAAAAATCGCCGGCATCAAACTGTGCGAGGCGTACCGGCTTCAGTACGGCGCCGATTTCGTGTCGGTGATGCCGACCAACATCTACGGACCCGGCGACAATTATCATCCGCAAGACAGCCATGTTCCGGCGGCTTTGATGCGACGTTTCCACGAAGCCAAGGTCAGCGGAGTTACCAACGTGACGGTTTGGGGCACCGGTTCGCCGCGGCGCGAATTCCTGGCGGCGGACGATTTGGCCGATGCTTGCGTCTTCGTCATGAAAAGCTACTCAGACATCGAATTTCTCAACGTCGGCACCGGCGAAGACCTGACCATCGCCGAGTTTGCGCGGTTGGTCGCCGACGTCGTCGGGTTTGGCGGTAAGATCGACTTCGACACGACGCGGCCGGACGGCGCGCCCCGGAAGCTTCTGGATGTTTCACGCATCAACGCGCTCGGCTGGCGCGCGACGATTCCGTTGCGGGAGGGATTGCAACACATGTATGCCGATTTTCTCGCGCGCTATTCGTCGATCCGCATCGCCGCGGAAACTCAACCCTCCGCATAAACGCCGGTGACAATGGCGCTCGACGAAACGCACGATCCGCACCGGCGAAGTTTCGTTGAAAGCGCCAACATTCACGGTTGCGATTTTCCGATTCAGAATCTGCCGTTCGGGGCGTTTCGCACCGCACCGGACGGACAGCCGCGAGTCGGCGTCGCGATCGGGGATCAAATCCTCGACGTTTCCGCGGCCGCCGCCTTGCTCGACGGTCTCGCCGCAGCGGCGGCGAAAGCGTGCAGCGCGCCGTTTCTCAATCCGCTGATGGCGTTGGGGGCGCAAGCCTGGTCGGCGCTGCGGCTGGCGCTGTCGCGGGAACTGCGCGCCGACGGCGACCGCGATATGCGCTTGCGGCCCTTTCTGACGCCGATGACGCATGTCGAGATGAGCGTGCCGGTCGCATTCCGCAATTTCACGGACTTCTTCGCCTCCATCTTCCACGCCACGAATGCCGGACGGCTGTTCCGGCCGGACAATCCGCTGTCGCCGAACTACAAATATGTGCCGGTCGCTTATCACAGCCGCGCCTCCTCGGTCCGCATCGGCGGCATCCCGGTGAAACGGCCGACCGGGCAACGCAAAGGACCGGACGGCCCTTCGAGCTTTGCGCCATCGCGGCTTCTCGATTTCGAGCTCGAACTCGGCGCATTTGTCGGCACCGCTTCCGAACTCGGTCGCGGCGTCGCCATCGGCGAGGCGGCAAACACCATTTTCGGCTATTGCCTGCTCAACGACTGGTCCGCACGCGACATTCAGGCCTGGGAGTCGCAACCGCTCGGCCCGTTCCTCGGCAAGAATTTCGCCACCACCATTTCGCCCTGGGTGGTGACGGCAGACGCGCTCGCGCCCTTTCACACGGCCGCTTTTGCGCGGCCCAAAGGCGATCCCGCGCCGCTTCCTCATCTCGACGACGCCAAAGATCGGGCCGAAGGCGGCCTCGATATCACGCTCGAAGCTTATCTTCTCACGGAGGTGATGCGCCGTGACGGTTTGCCGCCATTTCGCCTGACGCAAAGCGCGTTCTCGCAGATGTATTGGACGCAGGCGCAGATGATCGCCCATCACACCAGCAACGGCTGCAATCTTGAAATCGGCGATCTCTTGGGTTCGGGCACAGTCTCCGGCCCGGAGCTGTCGAGCTGGGCCAGCCTCCTCGAACTCACCGCGCGCGGCGCGAACCCGATCACACTGCCGAACGGCGAAAAGCGCTCCTTCATCGAAGACGGCGATGAAATCATCCTGCGCGGCTTTTGTGAAAAGCCCGCCGGATAAGGATCGGTTTCGGCGAATGCCGCGCCGTGGTGCTGCCGGCAGCGTAACCGCACCGTTCAGTGAATCTCCGGTTCGGCGATCGCCGCTTGGCCTTGCAGAAAATCGAAGTCGCAGCCTTCGTCCGCCTGGCCGATATGGGCGGAGAACATCGCGCCGTAGCCGCGCGGATAGCGTGGCGCCGGAGGCGTCCAGGCGTCGCGCCGGCGCGAAAGCTCGTCGGCGTCGACATGCAAATGGATCCGCCGCGCGGCAACATCGACCTCGATCTCGTCGCCGGTCTGCACCAGGGCTAATGGGCCGCCGACGAAGCTTTCCGGCGCAACGTGCAGGATGCAGGCGCCGTAGCTCGTGCCACTCATCCGCGCATCCGAGATGCGCAGCATGTCGCGAACGCCGGCCTTGAGGAGTTTTTTCGGGATCGGCAATTGACCCCATTCCGGCATGCCCGGCCCGCCTTTCGGGCCGCCATTCTTGAGCACCAGCACGTGATCGGGCGTGGCGTCGAGATCGTCGCGGTCGACCTCGCGCGCCATATGGTCGTAATTCTCGAACGCAATTGCCTTGCCGCGATGATGCAGGAACCGTTTGTCGGCGGCGGCCGGTTTCATCACGCAGCCGCGCGGGGCCAGATTGCCGGTGAGCACGGCGGTGGCGCCTTCCGGATAGAGCGGATCTTTCAGCGAATGAATGACATCGGGCAGATGCACCTTGCTGCCAGCGATCGTTTCGCCAAGCGTGCGGCCGGATACCGTGATGGCCGAGCGATCGAGCAAATCCTGCATTTGCGCCATCAGCGCGCGCAAACCGCCGGCATAAAAGAAATCTTCCATCAAATATTTGCCGGACGGCGTGATATTGGCGATGACCGGCACTTGCCGGGAAATCTCATCGAACCGCGCCATGTCGAGCGCAATACCGGCGCGCCTTGCCATCGCGATGACGTGGATGATGGCATTGGTCGAGCCGCCGAGCGCCATGTGGACACGGATCGCATTGTCGAACGCCGCCGGCGTGAGAATCTTGTCCGGCGTCAAATTCTCCCACACCATTTCCACGGCACGGCGTCCGGCGGCGGCGCACATGCGTGGGTGATTGGAGTCCGGCGCCGGAATCGATGACGCGCCGGGCAGAGCCATGCCGAGCGCCTCGGCGATCGCCATCATGGTTGCCGCCGTGCCCATGACCATGCAGGTGCCGAACGAGCGCGAAATGCCGCCTTCGATCTCGTTCCACTCCTCATCGCCGATGCGACCGGCGCGTTTCTCGTCCCAATATTTCCAGGCGTCAGAGCCGGAGCCCAAGACGTTGCCGCGCCAATTGCCGCGCAGCATCGGCCCCGCCGGCACGTAGATCGCCGGTATGCCCATGCTGATCGCGCCCATGATCAAGCCGGGCGTGGTCTTGTCGCAGCCGCCCATCAACACCGCGCCGTCGATCGGATGGCTGCGCAGAAGCTCCTCGCATTCCATCGCCAGGAAATTGCGGTAAAGCATGGTGGACGGTTTGACGAACGGTTCGGCGAGCGACATGGCCGGCAGTTCGATCGGGAAGCCGCCAGCCTGATAAACGCCGCGCTTTACGTCTTCGGCGCGATCGCGCAAGTGGCCATGGCAGGCATTGATCTCGCTCCAGGTATTGATAATGCCGATGACGGGTTTGCCGGACCAGTCGGCGCGGTCGTAGCCGAACTGCCGCAGCCGCGACCGATGGCCGAAGGAGCGCAGGTCGTTGCGGCCGAGCCAGCGATAGCTGCGCAAGTCTTCCGGCGATTTTCTCTTGCTTATGATGTTCGATCGTGACTCATTCCGCGGTGGCGCCGGTGGCCTTGACCACCTTCCTCCATTTTTCCGTCTCCGCGGCTATGATCTTGCCGAAATCTTCCGGCGTGCCGGGAATCAACATTCCGCCGATTTCCGCAAGCTTCGCCTGCATCGTCGGATCGGCCAGCGCGGCATTGACCTCGCGATTGAGCTTGTCGATGACCCGGCGCGGGGTTCCTTTCGGCACGGCCATGCCAAACCAGGCGCTCGCCTCGTAACCCGGCACGGTTTCGGCCACAGTCGGCACGTCCGGGAGCGCCTTTGAACGCTCCCCCGTCGTCACCGCGAGCGCGCGCAATTGGCCCGCTTGGATGTGCCCGATCGACGACGGCAGATTGTCGAACATCACCTGGACCTGATTGGCCAGCATGTCGGTGAGCGCTGGCGCCGCGCCGCGGTAAGGCACATGCACCATGTCGATTCCTGTCATCATCATGAACAATGCGCCCGACAAATGCACCGACGTACCGATCCCCGAAGACGCCATGTTGACCTTGCCCGGATTGGCCTTGGCGTAATCGATGAACTCCTTCACCGTGTGCGCCGGCACATTGGGATTGACTTCCATCACATTGGGCACGCGGATGAAGCCCGCAACCGGCGCCAGGTCGGCGATGAAATTAAATGAAAGATTTTTATACAGGCTGGCATTAATCGCATTGGCGGGATTGACCAGAAACAGCGTATAGCCGTCCGGCGGCGCGTTCACCGCCATCTCGGTGGCGAGATTGTTGCCGGCGCCGGGCTTGTTCTCAACCGCGAACTGCTGATGCAAATGCTCGGACAAATACTGCCCGATCAAACGCGCGCAAATATCGGTCGATCCACCCGGCGGATAGCCGACCAGCCAGCGTACGGAATGATTGGGATAGTCGTCATCGGCGCGCGCCGCGCCGCCGGCGGCCGCGAGAGCCGCGCAGGCAAGACCAAACGTGGCAAGTGCAAACACTCGCCGGTTCAAAACGCCCATCCCGCTCTCCATGTCCGATTGTCTTCTTGGTCGGCACCCTATCCGGCAAGAACCTACGCGGCATCGGCAATCTCGCACAAGTGATGCCCGCGATCCTCATATTTGGCAAATGCGACCTTGTCCGCCCCAAGCGAGGCCGCTAGGTTCGCCGCCTTCGCAAATCGTGGAAAGAGGAGTTCGAGGATATTGCCATGATCGACCTTTATGCTTTGACCAGTCCGAACGTACAGAAAATCTACATTATGCTCGAAGAGACGAAGCTGCCCTACAAGGAGCATTTCGTCGATGTCTGGAAGGGCGAGCAGTACGATTCGAATTTCATCAAGATCAATCCGAATTCGAAAATTCCGGCAATCGTCGACCACGACGTCCCCGGCGGCAAGCCTCTGACCGTATTCGAGTCCGGCGCGATCCTTTTGTATCTCGCCGAGAAGACCGGAAAATTCATGCCGAAGGACACGGCGAAGAAATACGAAACCCTGCAATGGCTGATGTTCCAGCTCACGAATATCGGCCCGATGTTCGGTCAATTTACGCATTTCAAACTGTTCGCGGCAAAAGGCGCTAACAACGACTATTCGATGGCGCGCTATCAAACCGAGCTGAAGCGGCTCTACGAGGTGATGGAAAAGCGGCTGGCACAGTCGGCCTATCTCGGGGGCGACGAATACACCGTCGCCGACATCGCTACTTTTCCGTGGACGCGAAATCACGACGCGCAAGGCGTGAAGTGGGACGACAATCCCAATCTTGCGCGCTGGTTCAAGGCGATCGACGAGCGGCCCGCGGTAAAGGCGGCGCTTGCCAAAATCGCCGTCATCAAATCGACCCGCGACACGGCGACCGAAGATCACAAGGACCGCTTCTTCAACCGCGGCCGCTACGCGCGAGCTTGAAGCGCCTCGCGCGGCGCGCCTTTAATCCGCTTCTCCCCGCTTACGGGGCGGAGTTCGGGATGAGAGGGCGTCACTGCTTGGCTCAGACTCCTGGTCAGGCCCATTCATCCACTCGCTTGCGCTCGCGCTCGCGACCTCTCCCCGCGCAGCGGGGAGAGGAACAAAGAATCTCGTTCTCGCGCCAGCCTTTGCGCCCGAGCTAAGCTAAGCCAACATGCGCGGTCGTCATTGCGAGGAGCGACAACGGCGAAGCAATCCGGCGAAGAGATCCTATATTTTAAACCATGACACACAGCGAGATCGGTTCGATCCGGGCATTGTTGACGTCGCGGCCGCGGCCGGTCGGTTGGGATGAGCGGCGGCAGCGTCTCGACGACGTCGGCGCCATCTGGCCGATTGCCGCCGATGTCGAACTCACCGCTGTCGATGCCGGCGGCGTGCCCGCCGAGTGGTCGAGCGTGCCGGGGAGCGATCGCTCGCACGTGATCTTGTTCTTTCATGGTGGCGGCTACTGCTCCGGCTCCATCCGCAGCCATCGCCGGATGGTGTCGGAGGCCGGCCGCGCCGCGGCGGCGCGGACGCTTGCCGTCGGCTACCGGCTCGCCCCGGAGCATCCGTTCCCGGCGGCGCTCGACGATGCGGTCTCGGCATGGCGTTATCTCCGCGCGCAAGGCATCGCGGCAGCGCATATTGCGGTCGGCGGCGACAGCGCCGGCGGCGGCGTCACCGTCGCGCTCATCAATAGATTGCGCGAATACGGCGAACGGCCGCCCGGTTGCGCTTGGCTCGTCTCGCCATGGACCGACCTGACCATGTCGGGCGCGACGCTTTCCTCCAAAGACGCCGTCGATCCCCTGATTCACAAATCCTATCTTGAGGAACTCGCGAACGCCTATGTTCCGACTGGAATGGATCGCACGGACCCGCGCATCTCGCCGCTCTACGCGCATCTTCGGGGATTTCCGCCGACGCTCATTCAGGTCGGCTCGGCGGAGACGCTCCTTTCGGACGCGACGCGCTTCGCCGAGGCTCTCGGCACTGCGAACGTCGCCGTGGCTTTGGAGATTTGGCCGCACATGATTCACGCCTGGCATTTGTGGAACGCGCATCTCAAAGCCGGCAGGCGCGCGCTGGCGAGCGCCGGCGCATTTATCAAAGCGTGTTTGCAGTAAAGCGGGGCTGGGTTGGAACCCGTACAGTTTACTAATTTAAAGTGATCGCTTCGCGCGCTCGATTGCAACGGCTTTTCTCGGCGGCAGCACATCTTGAATCGCTTTACCCGCCCGCCGCCTCCATCATGTCGCGCATGAAGCTCACCGCGGCGGGGCCTTTGAGCGCGCTCGTCCAAAGTTCGCGCGCCATTTTCTCATGCAGCGCCAGCGCCTCCGGCGCGGAGGTGATCATGGCGACGCCGACGCGGATATTCGGCTCTTCGCCGAGGCGGAACGGGCTTAATGCCAGAATGCGCCGGTCAGGCTGGCGGAAAATCTGAAAGCTCGTATGCGGCAGCGTATCGAGCACGATGCCGATCTGAACGCCGATCGGTTCGTCTTCCATCAGTGTCGTGAAATGTTCGGCTTCGGCGCGGGCGAGGCGGCGGCGCTCGCGCCGCACCGCCTCCGGCAGATCGAGCCGGCCGACAAGCCCGTTGCGCAGGAAGCGCTGCATTTCGCCAGCCGCGATCAGATTGACGATCGCTGGCCGCCGCCGGCGATAGGTCTCCTTACGCTGGTGGAGCACCGCCATGAGTTCGTCGATCTGCGCCAGCGTGCGTGCGCTTTTCGCGGCGTCGGGAACCGATTCCCGTAAGATTTCGCCAAGCGCGCGATCGAAGCCGTCCGAGGCGAGCACATAGGAGATCGGCCCCGCCAGCACGATGACATGCTCGGCGGCCTCCTCGATCTGCCGCATGCGCTCGAAATAGCTGACCGCGGAGGCGATATACTCCACACCGACGCCCAGTAAAGTCGGCACCGAGACTTGCAGAAGCTCGGCGAGCTTCTCCAACGTTTCGATCTTCGCCACCTCACCTTTCTCGAAACGATAAAGCGCGGTGCGCGAAATGCCGAGCTTGGCGGCGATGTCATCGGCGGAGAGGCCCGAGCCGAGGCGAAAAGCCTTCAGGCGATTGCCGATATCGTCAAAACGAATTGGCATCCACCAGCTCTTCGCCCCAACGTTTGCCCACAACGCCGGCACAAGGCCGGTGCGCGTTCGCGCGACGCTGCCGGCTCACGTGGAGGCTGGCGCTCGAAGGCGCCTTGCGGCATCGAGCGCGGCGATAACAATATTCTGGTAGCCGGTACAGCGGCACAAATTGCCGGAAATGCCGACGCGAATATCCTCCTCGGTCGGGTTTGGATTGTCGCGCAGAAGCTCGACCAGCGTCATCAGGATTCCGGGCGTGCAAAAACCGCATTGCAGGCCGTGATGCTCGTGGAACGCCTGTTGCAGCGGGTGCAGCGTTTTTGGATCGGAGGTGAGGCCCTCGATGGTAGTGACCTCGCGCCCGTCGGCCTGGACTGCCAGCAACAGGCACGACCGCGCGGATTGGCCGTCGAGCAGGATCGTGCAGGCGCCGCACACGCCGTGCTCGCAGCCAAGATGCGTTCCCGTCAGCCGTAGCGCGTGGCGCAGGAAATCGGCGAGCGTGACTCGCACTGGCACGGTCGCTTCGTGGCGCGCGCCGTTGACGGTGAGGGCGACTTTGCGCGTCTCGCTCACGATGGCCTCATTGCCGCAAGGCGTTCATGCGCTTTAAGCAGCGCCCGCCGCGACAGCACGGTCGCCAATTGCTGGCGATAGGAGGCGGGCGCATGGATATCGTCAACCGCATCGAGCGCGCGTAAAGTTTCGCAAATCTCGCGCAGGCGTTTCTCTTCCGGGTTTTCGCCGACCAGCGCGCGCTCGACCTCGTGCGCCCGCACCGGCACCGGCCCCATGCCGCCGAGCGTCAGCGACACGCGAGTGAGCTTGCCGTCTTGGTCTTCCTCGATCAGGGCCGCCGCGGAGATGATGGCAAAATCGCCGTGCCGCCGGGAGAATTCAACAAAGGCAAAACCATGCCCGGGGCGCCAGCAAGGAAACCTCACGCCGGTCAAAAGCTCGTCGGGCTCCAGCACCGGCGTCATGTAGGCGACCGGGAACTTCGCGAAATCGATATTGTGCGCACCGTTCTTGCCGGCGATCGAAACCTCGGCGTCAAGCGCCGCGGCGACCGCGACCAATTCGGCGGCCGGATCGAGGTGACAGAGCGACCCGCCGAGCGTGCCGCGGTTTCGCGTTTGCCGATGTCCGACCTGCGCGATCGCCTCGTGCATCAGCGGGCAGCGCTTGCGCACCACCTCGGAGAACTCGATGTCGCGCTGAAGCGTCATCGCGCCGATCTCGATGGCGTTGTCGGCCTCACGGATATAGCGCATTCCGTCGACGCGATTGAGATCGATCAGATGGTCGGGCAGCACGTAGCGCATGTTGAGCATTGGAATCAGCGATTGGCCGCCAGCGAGCAATTTCGCGTTCTCGAGCCGGCCCAAAAGCGCGATGACGTCGGCGGTTGTGCGCGGATCGTGGTATGAAAATAACGGGGGTTTCATGCCGGACTTTGCAACGGGCTAAGTGGCTTATGAATTTTGACTCTGCGCCGAAAAGCGTGCATCAATCAAAAACATAGACCAATCGTCCCATCGAAACCAGCCGATGAAGTCAGCGCGATGAAACCCGCGGCGTTTCGCTATCACGCGCCGAAGACGATCGACGAAGCGGTCGCGCTTCTTGCCCAGGTTGCCGGTGAGGACGGCCGCGTGCTGGCCGGCGGCCAAAGCCTGGTCCCGACCATGGCGTTCCGGCTCGCCAAGCCGGCGCATCTTGTCGATATCAACGGCGTCACGGCGCTTGATCGCATCGCCGTGGCGGACGGTAAGCTCGCGATCGGGGCCTGCGTGCGTCACGCCGCCTTCCATCGCCCGGTTTGCGAAGGGCCGCTCGGAAAATTGCTGGCCGATGTCGTTTCGCACATCGCGCATTACCCGATCCGCAATCGCGGCACGTTTTGCGGCAGCCTCGCGCACGCCGATCCGGCCTCCGAATGGTGCCTCGTGCTCGCCGCGCTCGATGGCGAAGTTCTGGCGAGGAGCGCGCGCGGTGAGCGTGTTATCGCCGCGCGGGACTTCTTCAAGGGTGTCATGACGACGGCCTTGCGCGATGACGAGCTTCTGCTCGAGGCGCGATTGCCGCTTCTGACCGACGACACGCGTTGCGGTTTTTACGAGTTCAGCCGCCGCGCCGGCGATTTTGCGCTCGCTGCGGCGCTCGGCGTCTATCGCGTCCAAGGCGGCAAGATCGTCGAACCGCGCCTTGCGATCGGCGGCGCCGAAGTCAAGCCGCGCCGCATTCCCGAAGCCGAGCGCGCGCTCGCGGGCGCGGCGCCGGGCGACAAGGCGTTTCGCGCTGCCGCCGAAGCGGCCATGGCCGCCATCGATCCCATGGAAGACATCGTCAACAGCGCCGAATTTCGGCGCGATCTCGTGCTTGCGGTTGCGCGCCGGGCTCTCGAACGCGCCGCGGCATGAATTCGTCCGTTCCGAAAACAACGCGCGCAGCGAGAGCGCCTTGGATCGGGCAATCGGTCGAGCGGCTGGAAGATCCGCCGCTCGTGACCGGGCGTGGCGCCTTCGCCGGCGATATCAATTTTCCGCATCAGCTGACGATGCGGATCGTGCGCTCGGCGCATGCCCATGGCCGCATCGTCTCGATTGACACGACGGCCTCGCGCGCCTTGCCCGGCGTCTTTGCGGTGTGGACCGCCGATGATATTGCCGAGGTGCCGCCGGTCGATTTTCGCGAAGGCAGCATCCCGGCGCTCGATCCCTATCGTCAGCCGGTGCTGGCCAAAGCGCGCGTACGCTATGTGGGCGACCCCGTCGCCGCGGTCTTTGCCGCCGACGCCTATATTGCCGAGGATGCGGCCGATCTCGTCGCGATCGAGATCGAGGAACTGCCGCCGCTGCTCGACGCCAGCGCGGCGCCGGCCGAATTTTCCCCCGGTCATTCCAGCGAGGCCGCGCTGATCCGCCAAGGCTATGGCGATGTCGACGCCGTTTTTCGCGAGGCGGCGCACATCGTCGAGCTCGAATTGACCGTCGGCCGGCATTCCGGCGTGCCGTTGGAAACGCGCGGCGCGATCGGCCGCTACGACGCCGCGCGCGGCATTCTCGAATTGCACGGCGCGGCCAAGGTGCCACACCGCAATCAGGAACTGCTGGCGCGCATGCTCGGCCTGCCGCCGAGTTTGATCCATGTTCATGAATCGCATGTCGGCGGCGGCTTCGGCGTTCGCGGCGAGGTTTACCCCGAGGACGTGTTGGTCTGCGTCGCCGCGAAGCGGTTCAACCGGCCGGTGAAATGGATCGAGGACCGGCGCGAGCACCTGATCGCCGCCAATCACTCGCGCCAGCAGGTGCACAAGGTCCGCGCCGCAGTGGATGACAACGGCGTAATCCTCGCCATCGACGACCGCTATTTCCACGACCAGGGCGCTTACGTGCGGACGCACGCGGCGCGCGTCGTGCATATGACGGCGGGGATATTGCCCGGACCCTACCGGGTGCCGGCCTATCGCGCGATCGGGCATTTCCGCCTCACCAACAAGACGCCGGCCGCGACCTACCGCGCGCCCGGACGCTACGAAACGACATTCGTGCGCGAGCGGCTCGTCGATATGATCGCGCACGAGCTAAAGATCGACCGCATCGAATTGCGCCGCCGCAACGCCATCGCGGCTGTGGAAATGCCTTATCCGCGGCCGCTGGAAGCACTCGGCGAAGAAATCCACTACGACACCGGCGATTATGTCGGGCTGCTCGATAAGCTCCTCGCCAAGATCGGCTGGGACGCGCTCAACGCGGCGGTGAGAAAGCGCAAGGCTGCCGGCGAACTGGTCGGCATCGGGCTTGCGATGTTCGTCGAAAAGAGCGGCCTCGGTCCGACCGACGGGGTCAAGATTTTCGTCGACACATCCGGCATGGTCGAGGTCGTCACCGGCGGCGCTTCGCTGGGCCAGGGCTTCGAGACCGTGATGGCGCAGGTGGCCGCCGACGCGCTCGGCGTCGACTACCGGCGCTGCCGGGTGATCCACGGCCAGACCGATCGAATCCCGTTCGGCATCGGCGCCCATGCTTCGCGGGCCACCGTGATGACGGCATCAGCGACGCATATCGCGGCGCTCAATGTGCGAGCCAAGGCCATGGCGGTGGCGGCCGAACTGTTGCAGGCTTCGCCCGACGCGCTCGATATCGTTGACGGCGAAGTGGTGCGCAAGGACGGCCAGGGCGGACCCTCGATCGGCCTTGGCGCGATTGCGCAAAATCTTGCTCCCACCGCGAAAGCACGGGGCGACCGCGAGCCGGGTCTCGCCGCTGAGGGCTGGTTCAAGACCGAACATCAGGTTTACCCGTATGGCAGTCATGTTGCCGTCGTGCGGGTCGATCGCGAGACCGGCGGCGTTCACGTCGAGCGCTATTGCATTGCCTACGACATCGGCCGCGCCATCAATCCGGCACTGGTTCACGGCCAAATCGTCGGCGGCTATGCGCAGGGGCTCGGCGGCGCGCTGTTCGAGGAGTTCACTTATAGCGAGCACGGCGATCCGCTGGCGGTGACTTTCGCCGACTATCTCCTTCCCGCCATGCGCGAAACGCCCGCCCCGGAAGTGCTGCTGCGCCAGGACTACACGTCGCCGCTCAATCCGCTCGGCATCAAAGGCGCCGGCGAAAGCGGCATCACCGCGGTGGGCGCGACGATCGCCTCCGCCATCGATGACGCCATCGGAATACCGGGGGCGGTGCGCGAATTGCCGGTGACGCCGCAGCGGCTCAAGCAGCTATTGGCGCGAAAGTAAATTCAGTCGAGCCGCACGCCGATCGCTTTGACGAGCGGCGTCCAGCGCGCGACCTCCGCGTCCATGAATTCGTCGAACTTCTTCGTCGTCCAATCCGGCACCGGAATGACGGCGGCGTCGACGAGCGACTGCCGATAGGCGCTGTCCGCCATCGCGTCGTGGTTTGCATCATCGATGTCTTCGATGATTGGCTTAGGCGTGCCGGCGGGAGCAAACAACCCGAGCACCTGCTGCGTCACCAGGCCGGGCACGCCTGCTTCGACCGCGGTCGAAATCTCCGGCGCGGTGACGATGCGCGTGGGATTGGTGACCGCGAGCAAGCGCAGCTTGCCGGCGCGATGAAATTCGAGCACCTGGCTGGTCATGGCCGGGATGATCATCGGAATCTGCCCAGCGATGGCGTCGGCAATAGCGGGCCCTGCGCCGCGATACGGCACGTGCGGTAGGTCGGCGATGCCAGTCAACGATTTCAGAAGTTCGCCGCTGAGATGATTCAACGTTCCAGTGCCAGCCGAGCCATAGGACAGTTTGCCGGGATTGGCCTTCACGAAGGCGATCAGCTCCTGGAGATTGTCGACCGGCACGTTGGGGTTGACCGCGATCGCAAAGCAGGTGATCGCAACCATCGATACCGGCGTCAAATCCTTCATCGGGTCGAGCAGCGGGTGGGCGCGCAAAATCATTTCGGTGAGATGGATCGACGAACTGCCGAGCAAAATCGTGTAGCCGTCGGCCTGGGCATGCGCGACGAGCTGCGCCGCGAGCGAACCGCCCGCGCCGGGCTGGTTGTCGATAAAGACGGTGCCGAGGCTGGTCTTGACCTTGTCGGCCCACGGCCGCCCGATGATGTCGAACACGCCACCGGGCGGAAAAGGAAGAACGAGCCGGATCGGTCGATCGGGATAGGCGGCTGCTGACGCGCGGCGCATCCGCAACCCGGCAGCTGCAGTGCCCGCGGCGAGCTTCAAAAATTCCCGGCGCGGAAGTCTCATGACATCCTCCCGTTCGGCGCCGGTAGGGTTTGGCGGTGCCTGAGGTGCGGCTGCTGGGCACCGTTTATTCAGTTCACCTTGGCGCCTGAAAATTTGACCACCTTAGCCCACTTTTCCGTCTCTTCCACAATGAAGCTTGCGAATTCGGCGGACGGCATCGGCACGGTTTCGCCACCGACGTCCTTGATCCGCGCTTTGAGCGTCGCGTCGGCGAGCCCCGCGGTGATATTGGTGCTGAGCGTGTCGATGATCGCCCCGGGTGTGGCCTTGGGCGCGCCGATTCCGTTCCACGCCGTTGCCTCGAATCCCGGCAAGACTTCGCTCACGGCTGGGACGTCCGGTAACACGTCGGACCGCGTCGCGCCGGTCACGGCAAGTGCCCGCACCTTGCCGGCCTTGATCGAACCGATCGCCGTCGACACAGTGATGATGAAGGCCTGGACCTGTCCGGCGAACAAATCGGTAAAGGCCGCTGCCGGCCCGCGATAGGCGACGTGAACGAGATCGACGCCGGTCATCAATTTCAGAAGCTCGGCCGCCACATGCATCGGCGTTCCGACGCCGGGTGAAGCGATATTGATCTTGCCGGGATTGGCCTTGGCATAGGCGATGAATTCCGAAAGCGTATTGGTGGGGATCGCCGGATTGATCAGGAGCACCATCGGAAATCGGATCAATCCGGCGACCGGCGCGATATCGCGGAGAAAAACGAAATCGAGCTTCTCATAGAGCGTCGCGTTGATCGCGTTCGCCGTCACTACGTTGAGAAGCGTGTACCCGTCCGGCGAAGCGGTCACCACCGCTTCCGTGGCGATGTTGCTGCCGGCGCCGGTGCGCTCCTCGACCACGAAGGGTTGGCCCAAGCGCGGCGCGAGCCACTGCCCGATCAGCCGCGATACCAGGTCTGGTGTGCTGCCGCCGCCGAAACCCTCGATGATCCGCACCGGCCGCGTCGGATAGTTCTCGCCATGGGCAAGCCGCGCGGCGGCCGGCATCGCAGCCGCGGCGCCGAAGAACCGCAGGAACTTGCGACGTTGCAGGGTCACGGGGTCACTTACGAGGGTCACTTACGAGGGTCACTTGCGAAGGATCACTTGGAGGCGGGCTCGGTCGTGTCGGCCCGATTGCGAGCCGACCAGAAAGCTACCCTAGGGCATGATCCGGAAAAAGCCCGCCCCGGACTTGATCCGGGGTGAAAACCGGTTTTCCGGAAACGATCATGCCTCGTCAAACAGCTGGAGCCGCAATCGATTTCGGTCTGAATCGATTACGCTCTCGCGTGCCAGAATTTGCGCGAAAAGCACCCTCAACGACCATCGCGGGCGGCTGACATAACCGCGGTGGATCATCCCCTCTATTTCTTCTTCGGGACCCGTTTTCCTTCCTTGCGTGCCTCCGACAACGCGATCGCTATCGCTTGTTCGCGGCTTTGGACTTTGCCGCCGCGGCCGCTTTTTGCCGTGCCGCGCTTGTAGCGACGCATCTCACGTTCCACATCCTCGCCGACGCTACGGGAATACCGGCGCTTTCTTCGCTGGGCCATCTGATGTCCTCCAATTTTTTGTCTTAACGATGCAAGATATGACTCCTAATAAACCGCTACATCTGAGATAGGTTGCCTGCGCCGTCGTGGAATCTTGTACATCGGACGATAACGCGCCGGCCCCCCTCGCAAGAACATATTTCGCCGAAGCATCGAACGTCAGTGCGGACTCATGCGGGCCGAACCGGGATGGCCCGGCACCTTGAAGCGCTATCTCTATGTCGGTAACTATATCGACCAGGATTTTTACATTCTCCAGGTCGAGGGGACCAAAGTGACCGATACCGGCAAGCTAGCGGCAATTCTTGCGTTTTAGGGGCGCGACCGCAAGGTGCCGGCGATCAAGCAGCTGCCGGCAACGCTCGAAACTCTTTCGCGCTCGCCATGGCCCAGGCGCCCTTGAAACGCTCGTCGCGCGTCCCGCCGATGAGCTCTCCCGGCGTCAGCGCGGGATAGAGATCGACGAAGCTCTTCACTTCGTGCGGTGAAACGCGGCGTGAAAAATGCGCCAACACGAGCTGATGTGGATGGTCCAATCCCGCCGCCGCCACGAGCTCGGCCAGCGATTCGATCGTGGCACGGTGAAAATTGTAGACGCGTTCGGCCTTGTCCGGCACGACAAGCGCGCGTTGCCGGGAGCGGTCCTGCGTCGAAACCCCGGTCGGGCAGCGGTCGGTGTGGCAAGACCGAGACTGGATGCAGCCGAGCGCGAACATGAAACCGCGCGCCGAATTGCACCAGTCTGCGCCCAGGGCCATGACGCGGGCGATATCGAAGGCGCTGATGATCTTGCCGCTGGCGCCGAGCTTGACGCGGCCGCGCGCATCGATGCCGACCAGCGCGTTGTGCACGAAATTTAATCCTTCGCGCAGCGGCATGCCGAGATGATCGGCGAATTCGAGCGGCGCAGCGCCCGTGCCGCCCTCCATGCCGTCGACTACGATGAAGTCGGGATAGATCCCGGTCTCCAGCATCGCCTTGCATATCGCCAGAAATTCCCATGGATGCCCGACGCAGAGCTTAAATCCCGCCGGTTTGCCACCAGACAGCCGCCGCATGGTGGCAATAAATTGCATCATTTCGATCGGCGTCGAAAAAACCGAATGACGCGACGGCGAAATACAATCGACACCGGCCGGCACGCCGCGGGTCGCGGCGATCTCGGCGCTGACTTTCGCACCCGGCAGGACGCCGCCATGGCCCGGTTTGGCGCCCTGGCTCAGCTTAAGCTCGACCATTTTGATCTGGTCGCTCTTGGCATTGGCCTCGAATTTTTCCGGACAAAACGAGCCGTCCGCATTGCGGCAGCTGAAATAGCCGGAGCCGATCTCCCAGATGATGTCGCCGCCGTTCTCCCGATGATAGGGGCTATAGCCGCCTTCGCCGGTGTCATGCGCGAAATGCCCCTTCTTCGCGCCGGTATTGAGCGCGCGAATAGCGTTCGGGCTCAAGGCGCCGAAGCTCATCGCCGAAATATTGAAAACCGAAGCCGAATAGCGCTTCGCGCAGTCGGGGCCGCCGATGAGAAGTCGGAAAGACTCCTTGACCGGGAGCCTCGGCGCAATCGAATGGTGCAGCCACTCATAGCCGCTGGAATAGACTTCGTTTTGCGTTCCGAACGGACGCTTGTCGAGCGCTTGCTTGGCGCGCTGATAGACGAGCGCACGCTTGTCGCGCGAAAACGGCGTTCCATCTTTTTCGCTTTCGAGGAAATATTGACGGATCCCCGGGCGAATTTCCTCCAGGATGAAGCGGATATGCGCCGACAGCGGATAGTTGCGCAGCACCGCATGCCGCGACTGCAACAAATCGGCTGTTCCGAGAACCGCAAGCGATCCGAACAAGACAAGTGGGATGACGACATAGACGGAGGGCCACAGAGCAAGCTCCAACAAAAGCGTGGCCGTAATCACGAGCACCGCCGTGTAGACGGCAAATCGCGGCTGGAATGGCAAAAGCAATGATCGCATTAAAACCTCCCCGACGACCGCCCGCCTGTCGGAAATCGGGCCGGTGCCGCGTTTTCTTTTGAATTTTAGAGAGAAAATTTATTGGTTTGGTGACACCCAGGCATCCCGGTTCCGGGGCGGTTTTTCAGCCTTCTTTCGGCTCGGCATCGAGCCGCGCGACCCAGCCCTCGAGGCCGGCTTTGGCGGCGGGATAACGCTGCAAAACCAGCGGATCGTGGCCCGGCACGACGTAACGCGGCGACGTCGCAAGCTTTTTTAAGGTCGCATAGCCTTCGACCACTTCTTCCAAATTATACGTGGTCGGGTAAACGCGGCCGCCGTCGATGTGGGCATAGAGATGCGTCGCGTCGGCGGCGAGCACTACATAGCCGCAACGGGTTTTCACGCGAACGCTTTGCAGCCCCTTCGAGTGGCCGCCGATGTGATGCACGGTGACGCCCGGTACCACCTCCCCCACCCCGTCGTGGAAGACGGCGCGGCCAGCGAAGACCTTGCGCACCATGGCGACCACGTCCTCGACCTCGAACGGCGTGCGCAAGGCCTGGTGGCACATGCAGCGGCCGGTCGCATAAGCCATTTCACGGTCCTGCAGATGGTAGCGCGCCTGTAGAAACAGGTCGTAGTTGCCGCAATGGTCGTAATGCAGGTGGCTGATGATGACGGTCTTGACCGTGTCCGGCGCGATGCCGAGCGCGTTCAGCCCCTCGTGCACCGGCTTGATCATTTCGCGCTGGCGTTTTTTGCCCATCGCCTCGTCGAAGCCGGTATCGACGATGATCGTGCCGGACGGACCGACGATCGCCCACACAAAAAAATCAAGCGGCTGCAAAACGTTGTGTGGATCGTTGTCGATAAAATTCGCCGACGCATGGCGCGAATGGTGGCCGTAACGGATGGCATAAACTTCGTGAATATCCTCGGTCATGACGCTCACCCTGATCTTCCCGCGTGAAGACTACGCGAGGCGGTGCCGCGGTGAAAAGACCGGCAGACAACACGAACCGACCCGCAAATGCGCGCCCCGCCGCTTTGCTCCTTTCCTCCGGCGCTGTCATCCGACCGTCATGCAGCCTGAGGACACTTTAGGCTTCGGACCGCGTGGTTGGGGGCTAAGGAGAGACTCTATGGCCGATATCGCAATGCCGGGCTCGATCGAGCCGGCAGGACGACCAAACCTTGAAAGTGGATTTAATCCGCTGACGGCGATCATTTTTGCCGGCGTCATCGCTGCGGCGACATTGTTCGTGGCCTACAGCATCTACAGCGATATCGATGCATCGGGCCAGAAGGTCTCCAGTTACCTGCCGTTTGTTCTTCTGTTCGTCGCTTTGCTGGTTGCGCTCGGCTTCGAATTCGTCAACGGCTTCCACGACACGGCGAACGCGGTAGCGACGGTGATCTACACCCATTCACTGCCGGCAAATTTCGCGGTCGTCTGGTCCGGCATGTTCAACCTCGCGGGAGTTCTCTTGTCTTCGGGAGCGGTCGCGTTCGGCATCGTTTCGCTGCTGCCGGTCGAACTGATCCTCCAGGTCGGAAGCAGCGCCGGCTTTGCCATGGTCTTCGCGCTGTTGATCGCGGCGATCATATGGAATCTCGGAACCTGGTATTTCGGCCTTCCGGCGTCGAGCTCCCACACGCTGATTGGATCGGTGATCGGAGTGGGTGTCACCAACGCGCTGCTGCACGGCCGCAGCGGCACGTCCGGCGTCGATTTCGATCAAGCCACGTCGATCGGCAAGGCGCTGCTTTTGTCGCCGATCTTCGGCTTCGTGTTGGCGGCTATCCTGATGGTGCTGGTGAAACTCCTCGTCCGCAACAAGGAGCTTTTTGCCAAACCGACGGGCAAAGAGCCGCCGCCGCCGTGGATCCGCGGCATCCTGGTGCTGACCTGCACGCTGGTCAGCTTCTTTCACGGCTCGAACGACGGGCAAAAAGGCATGGGCTTGATCATGCTGATCCTGATCGGCGTGGTGCCGACGGCCTATGCGCTGAATCGGTCGATGCCGGCGAGCCAGATCGCGCAGTTCGAAGCCAACTCGCAAGCCGCGAGCGCGGTGATCGCCGCGAAGGCCGCGGGCTACAGTGTCATCGGCGACCCCCGCCCGGCGGTCACCGCCTATGTCGCGCAACGCCAAATCAACGAAGGGACCTTCCCGTCGTTGGCGGTTCTGGTGAACGAGATCTCGAAACAGGTCACGCAGTACGGTTCGATTGCGAAAATGCCGACCGACACGGTCAGCAATACCCGCAACGACATGTATCTCGCGTCGGAAGCGATCCGCTTCCTCTCGAAGGATAAGGAAAGCGATCTCAGCGCGCAGGACATCGCCACGCTGACCGCTTACAAGAAGTCGCTGGACAGCGCGACCAAGTTCATTCCGGGTTGGGTCAAGATCGTGGTTGCGATCGCGCTCGGGCTCGGCACGATGGTTGGCTGGAAGCGCATCGTGATCACCGTCGGGGAAAAAATCGGCAAGACGCACCTGACTTATGCGCAAGGCGCCTGTGCGGAGATCACCGCCGCCGCGACCATTGCCGCCGCCGACGGCTACGGCTTGCCGGTCTCGACCACGCATGTGTTGTCGTCCGGCATTGCCGGCACCATGTCGGCGAACGGTTCCGGCTTGCAATGGTCGACGATCCGCAACATCGTCATGGCCTGGGTTCTGACCCTGCCGGCGGCGATGGCGCTTTCGGGTGCGCTCTATTTCATCTTTTCGCACTTGTTTTAAAAACGCCAACAGAGCCGAGAGGCGATATAAAAACCCCGGCGTAATGGCCGGGGTTTTCATTTGCTCTTAACGCTACGAAAATGGCACTACGCTACAAAAATTCTCGCCACTGAAATCCTCGCGACTACAATTTCGTTCGCAACGATCCTCGTCACAACTGTCCGTACTTTCGCAACACCGCGCGGCACTGGCCGCTCACGCGCCAGCTATGAGCCGCGAGTGTCGCGCCACAGCGCAACAGATTGCTCCAGGTCATGCCGGCGGAACGGTCGCACAATCGCGCCGCGGCCGGCCGGCATGGTGCAAGCTCGGCAAGATCGACGGCCTTGGCGGCGGTGCCGGAAAGAGTAAGGAGCGGCCCAATCAATAGACATGCGGCTACCACTGTCTTCATCCTCTTTAGTCCCTCATAGTTGAATGGGAAGAAGTTTGAATAACGGTTTCGTGACAAAAAGACCAGCGATTTTGTGCGACGCACAAATTGCGACTAAGTCTCTGAATTACAGTTTGAACTAATGAAACGATCGTATGGAATTCTAGGCGCGCGCCGCGCTCATGCCGCAATTGCGAACGGCGAAGAAGACGCTACCCGTGGGCCCGACTGAGCAGGCCGCGTTCCACGAGGCCATGCGGGGTGTTCAGGCGGCGACCGCCAGATTGCCGAAGCGCTTGAGGTTTTCTTTCTGCTTGTCGTTGCGCGGCGGCAGCTTGAAGAGGCGTGCCGCGGTGCCGCCGAGAATGTTGTGCTTGGCCTTTTCCGGCAGGAACGGCAGATCCCAGATCGTCGACGGCAGATCGAAATCCCAATGCGGATAGTCCGACGAGTAAAGAAGCTGCGTCTCGGCATTTATCATGCGGAAGGTGCACTCGATCGCGCCGTAATCTTGGATCTCCATCGGCTGCGAGGAATAGTACATGTCGCGCATATAGTCGGACGGCTTCTTCTTCAGAAGCGGCGCCTCCGATGGCCGCAGCATGTATTCGTGGTCGAGCCGCTGCATCAGGAACGGCACCCAAGCGAGGCCGGATTCGATCCAGATCACCGGCAGCTTGGGGAAACGCTCGCCCATACCGTTGATTACCCAGTTCGTGCATTGCAGCACGTTGTACCAGGTGAAGCCGAGCGCGTGAGCGGACAGGAAGCGGTTGCAGCTCTTGTAGATCGGCTCGCCCCAATTCGGGCCGGAATGGAAAGACAGGACGAGGCCACGCTCCTCGAGCGCGCGATAGAGCTTCATATAGGCATTGTCGTAAACCGCCATGTGCGAGCGCACCGTCGTCACCATGAAGCCGCCGACATGTTTGCGGTCACCGAACGTCTCGACGTGGCGCAACGCCGCCTCCGGATCGGAAAACGGCAGACACAGCATCGAATAGAAGCGGCCGTCGGCTTCCGGCAAAACCTTTTCGGTGAGCCAGCGGTTATAGGCCCAGCACAGCTCGACCTCCATTTCCTTCTGCGGATGCATGCCGATATTCAGCATGCCGGTCGGGAACAAACAGGAATAGTCGACACTCATCGCGTCCATCCAGCGATGGCCGAGTTGAACATCGCGCAGGGCGCCACCGTCGTCGGTTTTTTCCGTCGAGCGCATCGGGTAGCGCGTGACGCGCCCGCCCATGTCCTGATAGCCGATCTGGATCGGCGCGACGTTCGAGCGGTTGCGCTTGCGGCCCGAAACCGTGAGCTGGCGCAGCACGTCGTTTTCCATATATGGCAGGAATTCGTCGTAGTTTTCGTTTTCGTAATGATGGGCGTCGACATCGACGATGAGCACGTCGTCGAAACTACGCGCGTGCGCCTGCTTGCGCGCATGCGCCAACAACCGGGTGGTGTTGAGCTCGTCGATCGTTACGCGGCGGCCGCGATCAGCGATGAGATCCATGGGATGTCTCCTGGCGTTCTAGTCTCTTTGTACTTTCGCTTGTCATTGCCTTCGTCATTCCGAACGTAGCGAAGCAATCCAGCCTTTTCTCAATTTGAACCCTGGATTGCTTCGTCGCTTTGCTCCTCGCAATGGCGCCGGCTTAGCGTCCCGTCCAGCTTTGCCACATGCCGAGCTCGAATACCGCGAGATCGGCGGCGCGCAGTAACCCGCTCGCCGTCACCATGACATCGGTTGCGGAAATCGAATGTTTCGGCACCGGCGTAAATTGCTCGCCCGCTTCCGTGCGCGCGCCATAGACGCGGCAAGCCGCGGCGATCAGCGTCTGCAGCGCCTCGGCGGTGACAAGGTCGAGCTTGCCGTCGGCGACGCTGCGCTCGAGCACGGCCGCGAGCCGTTTGGCGTCCGCCGAAGCGCCATTCGCGGCGCGCGGCTTAACCGCGGACTTTGCGGCGCTTGTCGGATTGCGCGTCGGCTTGCCAGCGCGCTTAACCGCGGCTGAGACTCCGTTGTGGCGCGTCGCGGTTTTAGCCGCGCGCTTAGGCGACGACATAAAGGTCATCCCCTTTTTGCAGCGTCTTATATTTCTTCAGCCGCATCTTGCGATTGGCCACGCATTCGCCGGTCTTCATGTCGTATTCCATGCCGTGCCAAGGACAGACGAAATGCATCTCGTCGGCGGCGAAATAAAGCCCCATCGAGGTCTTGTCCGGCCGCAACCGCTCTTCGACCTTGGCGATCGTGAGCCCCTCGCAGGCAGGGCCGCCCTGATGCAGGCAGAAATTACTGTAGGCGTAGATTTCGCCCTCATGCCGGAACACGCCGATCTCGTTGTCGCCGACAAAGACGATGCGGCGGTCGCCGTCCTTGAATTCGGAGAGCTTTGCGACGAATTTCTCGGCCATAGGCGTTAACCCTCGCGTTTCGTCCTCCCGGCCCTTTAACATCAGGCTCTTGTTTGTTCTTACATTTTGGCGCGCGCTCGCTGTTCTCGGTCAAGCAAGGCGCGCGGATTTATGTACCACAAGCGGACAACGGGCGCGACCGCGATTAAAGCGATGCCGCTATGCTAGCACCGGCTCGGCTCGGGATGCGATTTCGTTGACCGATCGCAGCCGGCGCAATAAGCCGGCTGCGGGCCGCCCCTCTCACACCACCCGGTTCTCGATCTCGCCGATCTTCTCGATCCAAAGTTTGACGACATCACCGGCATTGAGGAACTCGCCGCGTCCGGCGCCGACGCCAGCGGGCGTGCCGGTGAGGATGATGTCGCCGGGATAAAGCGTCATGCCGGCCGACAATTGTTCGATCTGCTCGGCCAGCGTGAAAATCATCTCGCTGGTGCTGGAATCCTGCTTGAGCACGCCGTTGACCCACAACTTAAGCCCAAGTTTTTGCGGATCGCCGATATCGCTTGCCGGCACGATCCAGGGGCCGAGCGGGCAGGCGCCGTCGAAGGTCTTGTGTTTGGTCCAGTCCCACCGAAACGGCGAGGCCTCGGGCACATTCGCCCGGTGGCCGCGATCGCGCGCCGAGAGATCGTTGGCGATGGTGTAGCCGGCGACAAAGTTGAGCGCCTTGTCCGCCGGCACGTCCTTGCCTTGACGGCCGATCACGGCCGCGAGCTCGACCTCCCAGTCCATCTGCTTGGCATAGCCGGAAATCTTCACGGTCGCACCGGGATCGGCGATCGCGCGCGGGGCTTTGAGGAAATGCCAGGCTCTCACGCCTTGGCTGTGCGGATCGGGCGGCGGCGGGCGGCCATCGCGCGCTGCCATTTCGGCCGCGTGATCGGCATAGTTCGCGCCGGCGCAATAGATCGCGGAGGGAAATTGCACCGGCGCCAGCAATTTGGTCTTGGCGAGAGGCTGGCTTTTGCCGCGGCTCTTCGTTCCGCCTACGCCGACGCGCACCGCGGCTTTTTGCAATACCGCTTGCGCAGATTTCCAATCGGCGAGAATCCCGATCACCGTGGCATAGGCCGCTTTGCCGGTCAGCGCCGCGGCGTCGAACACTCGACCCTCGATGACCAGCGCGGCGCGCGGTCCGTTCTTCGATCGATAGGTCGCGAGCTTATAGCCAGCGGATTTTGCCATTGGCTCCCTCTCCCCGCAAATTTGCCAGCGACCAAACCGCGATTGCGCTTGGTTGGCAAGCGTCGCCCGACCGTCTTGAGTCGGTCCTGCCGCGGTGGTTGACTTAAAGCGACGGAAAAACACACGCAAGCTTGGAGAAGCGGCAATGGTCAAGGCCAGGCGCATCGGACACGCCACATTCGAAACGCCCGACATGGAGCGGATGATCGATTACTACACCGAAGTGATCGGGCTGGTTTTAGCCGAGCGCGAAAAGGACCGCGCCTTCCTCGCCAGTAAAGTCGGCCCGCTCGCCGTTGCGATCAACAAGGGCGCGGCCGAACGCTGCACCGCGCTCTCATTCGAAGCCGCGCCGGATTCGGATTTCGGTGCGCTCGCCCGCGCGCTCGACAATGACGGGGTGAAAAGCGAGCTGCGCAACGATTCCATTCCCGGCATCGGGTCCGTTCTCACCTTCAAGGACAACAAGGGCACGACAATCGAGTTGTTCAAGGAGTGGAGCTATCTCGGCAAGCATCTGCAGCACCACGGCGTCGGCCCGCTCAAACTCGGCCATGTCGCCTTCGTGGTCGAGAGCCCGCAACAGACCGCCGCGTTCTATTCCAAGGTGCTCGGTTTCCGCGTTTCCGACTGGATCGACGATTTCTTCGTCTTCATGCGCTGCAACATCGATCATCACACCGTGAATTTCATCCGCGGCTCGAACGTCAAGCTGCATCACATGGCGTTCGAGCTGAAAGATTTCATTCACCTGCAGAATTCATGCGACCTGTTCGGGCAGCGGAAAGTCCCGATTATCTGGGGGCCGCTGCGCCACGGGCCGGGGCATAACATCGCCACCTATCACCGCAATCCGGACGATCAGGTGATCGAATTGTTCTGCGAGCTCGATCGGATGGTCGACGAAGGGCTCGGCTATTTCGAGCCGCGGCCCTGGCATGCGGACACCCCGCAGCGGCCTAAGACCTGGGCGGCCGGGGAGACCACGGTTTGGGGCCCGCCGCCGCTGCCGGATTTCAGTCGCGCCGAGGGCTCGGCCGGCGTTGCGCGCAGCGGATGGCGCGCGGGCGGTCATGCTTGAGCCAATGCATCATGCCCGCGACAGGGCGAGCATGACGATAAATTAGACGCCGCGTTGTGTTGGCGCGCGCGGCGCATAACGAGATGGTCTATTTCAACATGGAGGAGGGCACGGCGCATCCTTGTGACCTATAGCGACTTGGCCACAGTCGCAGGGACAATTAATCGGGCGTTTCGCACCGGCAAAAATCCGGGCGCAGCGTCGCCGCTACTCCCGGATTTCACGATCCTTATGCCGCGTGTGGCGCGCGGCCTGCGCCTGCGTCAAACGAGCCTACCAACTCCTTATTTGCATGGGGGGCAAATCGGCGCCGGCCCGCCGCCGTCGAAGTCGCCGCCGAGGTCGTCGCCGGAATCATCTCCCCTCCGGAAACGACTTGCAGCTCGTCCAAGGTCAGTTCTCTGAGAGACTCGATAAGCTTTGTTTGATCGAGGTTCGACATTTTCAGACTCCCTTTGTTGCATCAACCGCGTCGGCTTTGACAGACTCAGAAATTGAATCTTGCGATAGCCCGACGAACCGAGCGATCGTCCGGTTAGACAACGTCGTCCGTCATGACGACGATAACATGACTAGAGTTTCAACTTAGCCGGGATGAGAAACGATAATATTTCATGTCTCAGATAAATTTCTTCAACTCAGAGGAAGGAGTCGCGGCAACCCCGAATTAACAAAAAGAAATCCGGGCGCAGCGTCGCCGCTGCTTACCGGATTTCGCAATCTCACGCTATTGCGGTGTCTGCTCAGTTGAGATAGCCGCCCGTTTGCGTGCGGCGCGAACGGACTAACCTGCCCTCCCCCCGCTTCGCGTCAATTCCTTTTGCTCGCCGTAGAGCCATTCCATGCCGGCCATGGCGTCTTCTGGCGTGCGCCCGCCGAGCATCATGTTACGCAGCTCCTTGGCGACGCCGCCGGCGTGATAGAACTCGCCGTAGATGCGCGCCATGATCTGCACGCGTCCGGTGCGCAGATAGCGCGCCTGCTGATAGGCACGGAATGCGGCGGCGTAATCGCCGCCCGCCTCGACCGCTTTGCCGGCGAGGCAAACCGCGTCCTCGATCGACATGCAGGCACCTTGGGCGAGATATTGCAGCATCGGATGCGCGGCGTCGCCAAGGAGCGTGATGCGGCCGCGGCTCCACTCTTTGATCGGCGGCCGGTCGCACAACACCCACATGCGCCAGCTTTCGATCTCGGCAAGGAGCGCGCGCACCGGCGCGCAGGTCCCGGCGAAACGTTCGTGCAGCTCGGCGGGATCGCCGTAAGAGTCCCAGCCCTCTTCGTAGCGGTTGGAGTGAAAGACGGCGACGAGGTTATAGAGTTCGCCGGTGCGCAACGGGTAAAGCACGAAATGCACTTTCTCGCCGGCCCAGAATCCCATGTTCCGCCAGCGATACTGCTCCGGAATCTCGGCGGCCGGCAGCACCGCGCGATAGGTGATATGGCCGGCGGGCTTCGGCTTGCCGTCGCCGACCACGATTTCGCGGATGGTCGACCATAAGCCATCGGCGCCGATCAAGGCGGCGCCGCGATAGTGCCTGCCGTTTGCTGTTTTCGCCGCGATCCCGCCGTCTACCTCATCGACCGCGACGATCTTCTGCGCGGCGTCGAGCTTGATGAGATTGGAATTGCGGCAATGTTCGAGCAGCACGTTATGCAGATCGGCGCGATGGATGAGCGCATAAGGATGAAGGAATTTCTTGCGGAACGCGTCGCCGAGCGGAATGCGCGTGACTTCTTCGCCGGTGATGGAATCGAGCATCACCAGATTTTCCGGAAACACCGCGAGCGCGCTGATCGGCTCGATGAGGCCGAGCGTTTCCAGCATCCAGAATGCGTTCGGCCCGAGCTGGATGCCGGCGCCGATTTCCTTAAATGCCGCGGCTTGCTCGATCACCTGCGAAGCGATGCCTTGGCGCGCCAGCGCCAGCGCGGCGGTCAGCCCGCCAATGCCGCCGCCGACAATGAGGACTTGCTTGTCTTTCCAGGAACTCATCGCCGCCACTCCGCTTGCGAACTTATCCGTTCCGGGACGAGGGCGCACCACTTCTCCCCTCCCCCCGCTTGCGGTGGAGAGGGGTCGGGCCGAACGCGAACTGTCAGCTAGCTGCCCAACGCCTTGAGCACGCGTTCCGGGGTGATGGGCATTTGCATGATCGGGGAGGCGCCGAGCGGACGGAGCGCATCGTTGACGGCGTTCATGACGCAGGCGGGGGCGCCGGCGGTGCCGGCTTCGCCCGCGCCCTTGGCGCCGAGCTCGGAATCCGCCGTCGGCGTGACGACGTGGCCGATCTCGATGTCCGGCACCTCGGCCGCCATCGGCACGAGATAGTCCATCATATTGGCGTTGAGCATTTGTCCGTCCTGGTCGTAGAGGCAATGCTCGAACAAAGCGGCGCCGACGCCCTGCACGATGCCGCCGCGAATCTGTTCGTCGACGAGCTGCGGATTGATCACGGTGCCGCAATCCTCCACGCACCAATGTTTAAGAAGGCGCACCGCGCCGGTCCTGATATCGACCTCGAGATAAGAGGCTTGCACGCCGTTAGTGAAGGCGAACGGCCAGCCGCGCGGCACATAGTGGCGCGTTACCAGGAACTCCGCCTGGAAACCGGGCGGCAGCGTGTCGGGGCGGAAATAGACGATGCGCGCAACTTCATCGAGGCCCATGCGCTCGCGACCGCTGTCGGCATCGACGACGATGCCGTTCCTTATATCGAGCGCCTCGGGATCGGCTTGCAGGATCGAGGCGGCGGCGGCGAGCACATTCCCTCGCAGCGCCTTGCCGGCCTGCCAGGCGGCTTCGCCGCCGATGCCCGCGGCGCGCGACGCCCAAGTGCCGCCGCCATAGGGCACGTTGTCGGTGTCGCCGGTGATGACGCGGACGCGCTCGATCGGCACGCCGAACGAACTGGCGACGCATTGCGCCAGAACCGACTCCGCCCCCTGCCCCTGCTCGGTGACGCCGGAATGGCAGAACACGGCGCCGGTCGAGTCGAGCCGGAGCGTGGCGCCGTCCTGCGACGAAATGCGCGCGCCGCCGACACCGTAGAACGCCGCCGATGGATTGGTGACTTCGATGAACGACGCGAGCCCGATGCCGCGATGCACGCCCTGTTCGCGCAATTTCGTCTGTTCGGAGCGCAGCGCGGCGTAGTCCATCATCCGCAAAATCTTCTCAAGCGAAGCGTGATGGGAGAGGCCCTCGAACTTCAAGCCCGCGGCGCTGGTCGCGGGATATTTGTCGTCGGGAAAAAGATTGCGCCGCCTGATCTCGGCGGCATCCATGCCGATCCTGGCGGCGGCCAGATCGACCAAGCCTTCCGTCACCGCAGTCGCGATCGGATGACCGACGGCGCGGTACTGGCACATCACGTTCTTGTTCTGAAAGACGACGCGCGCCCGGGCGCGATAGTTCGGACACGTGTATGGCCCGCCCACAAGATTGACGACCTGATTGGCTTCGATGCCGCTGGTGCGCGGGTAGACCGAATAAGGCCCGATCCCGGTTAGATCGTCGATCTCGAAAGCGGTGATCGCGCCATCGCGCGTAACCCCGATCTTGGCCTTGATGCGATGATCGCGCGCGTGGATGTCGGTGACGAAACTCTCCAGGCGATCGGCGACGAACTTGACCGGCCGCTTGAGCAATTTGGCAAGCGCTGCCGTCGCCATCTCGTCGGCGTAGATGTGCACTTTGATGCCGAACGAGCCACCGACGTCTTTGGTCAAGACGCGCACCTGATGCTCTTCGAGGCCGAGATGCTTGGCGAATAGGTTTTGCGTCATATGCGGCGCCTGCGTCCCCTGGTAGACGGTGAGGCGCGCTTCGCCCGGATTCCAGTCGGCGACGATGGCGCGTGGCTCGTTGGTGACGCCGGTATGCCGGCCGAACAGGAACGTCGTTTCGACGACGGCGTCGGCATCAGCGAAGCCCTTGTCGGCGTCGCCGGCATCAAGCACGCGCTCGAACGTCAGGTTGTCGCCGAGCTGCGGATGAATGACCGGCGTCTTGGCATCCAGCGCCGTTTCCGGATCGGTAACGCCGGCGAGGACCTCGTAGTCGACGGCCACGAGCGCGCAGGCGT